>NZ_JBFANM010000111.1:0-32580 GCF_040674815.1 Nonomuraea sp. NPDC049709 | reverse complement strand
GCAGGGAGCCGGTGCGCTGCCAGGCGTCGCCCGGCCCTTCGCGCCAGCCCGGGCGGCGCAGCACCAGCAGCGGCACCCCGGTCGCCGCGGAGGCCGCGACCGCCGAGGCGGTCATCCGCTCCGCGAACGGGTGCGTGGCGTCCACCACCCGGTCGACCCGTTCCCGTACCAGCCAGGCGGCCAGCCCTTCCGGCCCGCCGAAGCCGCCTTCCCGCACCTCGCCCACCGGCAGCCGCGGCCTGCTCACCCGCCCGGCCAGCGACGACACGACCCGCAGGCCGGGGTCGGGGGCGAGCTCGGCCGCCAGCGCCCGCGCCTCGGCGGTGCCGCCCAGGATCAGGATCCGCCGCACGCCCGCTCCCTGGTCGCCCGCTCCCTGGTCGCGCTGTAGAGGTGGCTGTCGGGGAACTGCGACGCCGACAGCACCCGCCCGACGACGATCACGGCCGTCCGCCGGATCCCGGCCTCGTGGACCCGCGCGGCGATGTCGGCCAGCGTCCCGCGCAGGATCACCTCGTCGGCCCGGCTCGCCCGCGCCACCACCGCCACCGGGCAGTCCGCGCCGTACGAGGGCAGCAGTTCCGCCACCACCGCGTCGATCCGCTGGACCGCCAGGTGCAGCACCATCGTGGCCCGGCTCGCGCCGAGCGTGGTGAGGTCCTCGCCCTCGGGCATCGGCGTGGCGCGGGCGGAGGTACGCGTCAGGATGACCGTCTGGCCGACGCCGGGCACGGTCAGCTCCCGGCCGAGCGAGGCCGCGGCCGCCGCGAACGCCGGCACCCCGGGCACCACCTCGTACGGCACGCCGAGCGTGTCCAGCCGGCGCATCTGCTCGGCCACGGCGCTGAAGACGGACGGGTCGCCGGAGTGCAGCCGGGTCACGTCGAGGCCCTCGCGGTGCGCGGCGACCAGCTCGGCCACGATCTCGTCGAGCGTCAGGTCCGCCGTGTCCACCAGCCGGGCCCCGGCCGGGCAGGCGTCGAGCAGCTCCCGGGGCACCAGCGACCCCGCGTACAGGCACACCGGCGACGACTCCAGCCGCCGCAGCCCGCGCAACGTGATCAGGTCGGGAGCGCCGGGGCCCGCCCCGACGAAGTACACGGTCACGATACGTCCCTCCTGGTCACCGACCACACTGTCACCGGCATCGCCGCCCGCCATCCGGTGAATCCGCCCACCGGCGAGGCCCGCTGCACGGCCAGGCGCACCAGGTCGCCGCCGAGCCGGGCGTACCACTGCCCGACGACGGCCTCGGACTCCAGGGTGACGGCGTTCACCACCAGCCTGCCGCCGGGGCGCAGGGCGGCCCAGCAGCGGTCCAGCAGGCCGGGCGCGGTCGCGCCGCCGCCGACGAACACCGCGTCCGGTGCGGGCAGCCCGTCCAGCGCCTCCGGGGCGCGGCCCGTCACGACGCGCAGCGACGGCACGCCGAGCCGGTCGGCGTTGCGCCCGATGGCGGCGGCGCGGTCGGACCGGCTCTCGATCGCCACCGCCGCGCACGACGGGTGGGTGCGCAGCCACTCGACGGCGATGCTGCCCGCTCCCGCCCCCACGTCCCACAGCAGCTCGCCGGGCAGCGGGGCCAGGCGCGACAGGCTGACCGCGCGGACCTCCCGCTTGGTGAGCTGCCCGTCGTGCTCGAACGCCGTGTCGGGCAGCCCGGGCACCCTGGCCAGCGGCTCGGCGCCGGGCGCGAGCGCGCATTCGACGGCGATGACGTGCAGCGGGGACACGCCGGCGTCCGTCCAGCCGTCCGCGGTGCCGCGCAGCTCGGACTCCGCGGAGGCGCCCAGGTCGGACAGCACCGTCATGGTGCTCGGGCCGTAGCCGTGCCCGGCCAGCAGCGCGGCGACCACGGACGGGGAGGCGGGTCCCGCGCCGAGCACGACGACGCGGCGGCCGGGCTGGAGGGCGGCGGTCAGGGCCGCGGGCGGGCGGCCCACCAGGCTGACCACGTCCACCTGCTCGACCGGCCAGCCGAGCCGCGCGCAGGCCAGCGACAGCGACGACACGTGCGGCAGCACCCGGATCCCGGCCGCGCCCAGCAGGCGTACCAGGGTCGAGCCGATGCCGTAGAACATCGGGTCGCCGCTGGCCAGCACGCAGACCTCGCGGCCGGCGTACGTGTCCATGAGCGCGGGCAGCTCGGGCAGCAGCGGCGACGGCCAGACCACGCGCTCGGCGGCCGTCACGGGTACGAGGTCGAGCTGCCTGGCGCCGCCCATGAGCACCTCGGCCGCCTCCACCGCGTGCCGCGATCCGGTGGGCAGCCCGTCCCAGCCGTCCGCGCCGACGCCGACGACCGTGATCACACGTTGCCCAGGACGCGCGCCACGTGGATCTCCACGACCACCCGCGCGGGGTTGACCCTGGGCGGCTTGTAGCGGGCGGCGTAGCGGCGCTCGGCGTCGGCCACCTGCTCCGGCTCGGTACGCAGCACGGCCCGGCCCTCCAGCGTCGACCAGCGGCGGCCGTCCACCTGGCAGAGCGCGACCGCGGCGCCGCCGGCGCCGATGAGCCTGGCCTTGTACGACGACCCCGAGGTGATCACCCGGGCGATGCCGGCGGCCAGGTCCAGCGTCGCGCCCACCGGCACCACGTGCGGCGGGCCGCCTGCGCGGGCGGTGGAGAGCGTGCACAGGTGCCGCTCCTGCCAGAAGGCGGCGAACGCGTCGCCCAGCTCGACCAGGTCCACGATGCTCCTCGGGCCTGCTCAGGCCTCCTCGGGTGAATAGCGAGGCATATCGTATACGCGGAGCTCTGGCAGACTCTTGCGGGTGAAGCGGCTACTCGTCATCGGGATCGGCGCCGGAGACCCCGACCATCTCACCCTGCAGGCAGTCAAGGCGATCGCCGCCACGGACGTGTTCCTCATCGTCGACAAGGGCGAGGTCAAGCACGAGCTCGTACAGCTCCGGCTGGACCTGATCGCCGAGCACGGCCGCGGGCCGTACCGGATCGTGGAGGCCCGCGACCCGGAGCGCGACCGCACCGCGCCCGCGTACGCCGCCGCCGTCGACGACTGGCGGGCGCGCCGCGCGCTGGCGTGCGAGGCGCTCATCCGAGACGAGCTGGGCGAGGGCGAGACGGGCGCGTTCCTGGTGTGGGGCGATCCGGGCGTGTACGACAGCACGCTGGCCATCGTCGAGCAGATCCTCCAGCGCGGGAACGTCGCCTTCGAGCACGAGGTCATCCCCGGCATCAGCAGCGTGGCCGCGCTCACCGCCCGCCACCGCACCACGCTCACCCAGGTCGGGCGGCCCGTCCACCTCACCACCGGCCGCCGCCTGGCCGAGCGGGGCGCGCCCGCCGACGACGTGGTCGTCATGCTTGACGCCCACTGCTCCTTCGCCGGTCTCGACGACTTCCACATCTTCTGGGGCGCGTACCTGGGGACGCCCGACGAGATCCTGGTGTCCGGGCCGGTGGCCGAGGTGGGCGACCGGATCCGCGAGGTTCGCGCCGAGGCGCGCGCCCGCAAGGGCTGGATCATGGACACGTACCTGCTGCGCCGCCTCCCTCCCGCGGATCGCTGACGGCAGGCCGGCCGTCCCGGGGAGACGGAGGTCACATCCGGCAGGCCATCACATCTCGCGAGCCATCTCGTCGGTCGAGGTAACAGCCGACACGGCAAGGAGAGATCAGATGGAAGCCCGTTTCAACTACATCGCCAACCCGTTCACGGGGAAGCTCGTGAAGCACTTCATGGCCATGGGCAAGGTCATGAAGGATTCGCCCCTTCCCGCCGCGACGCAGGAGCTGGTGTCGCTCCGCGTCAGCCAGATCAACGGCTGCGCCGTCTGCATCGACATGCACACCAAGGAAGCCGCGCACGCGGGAGAGAGCTCGGTGCGCATCAACCTGGTCGCGGCCTGGCGGGAGGCGACGGTCTTCACCGAGGCCGAGCGGGCCGCCCTGGAGCTGGCCGAGCAGGGCACCCGCGTCGCCGACGCCGCCGGCGGGGTCAGCGACGAGGTCTGGGCGAACGCCATCAAGCACTACGACGAGGACCAGCTCGGCGCCCTGGTGGCCCTCATCGCCCTGATGAACATGGTCAACCGCCTGAACGTCATCACCCAGCAGCCGGCCGGCGCCTACCAGCCCGGCCAGTTCGCGTAGAACAACGGCGGGTGGGGCCCGGGGGACGTCGCCCACCCCCGCCCCACCCCGCCCGTATCGTGCGCGGCGCGCGCCAGGCCGGATCGTGCGCGGCGCGCGCCAGGAAGCCCGAGGGAGTACGGCCGCACCGCGACCGGCTCACCCCGCTGACCGGCTGCGGATCAGGCAGGGTCGGTCGCGGGCCAGCGGCCGTCGGCCTGCGCGCGCTCGACCGCCGCCAGGCCCGCCGGCCGCATCCGGCCCTCCCGCCGCAGGCGCTCGACGCGGGCGACGTTGGGCCGCGACCACGGGCTGCGCGGCCGGCGCGGGCTGAACCGCTGCAGGTACGTCGCCCCGTCGCGGGCGCGGGCCAGGCCGTCGATCCAGCCGAAGCACAGCGCCTCCTCCAGGGCCTGCGCGTACGTGAGGCTGGTCGGCTCGGTGGTGCCCTTCTTGGCGATCACGAGCCAGGCCTCGGTCGCGCTGTCGTGGTGGTCGGCCAGCCAGCCGCGCCAGGCGGCGGCGTCGTCGATGAGGATCGTCATGACCACCATCCTCCCTGCCAAAGTGCTCATCAATTGAGCATTTTGTTGACGACTCGGCCGGGGGTCGCGGTGCTCGCCCCGGACGCGGTGTGGCGTGCCGGCGGCGTCGTCGTCACGGCCGCGCTGATGCCCGTGATGGGCGCGGAGCGGGTGGCCAGGCTGGCCCAGGGCCAGGTCGAGCGCTGGTTCGAGGCATGAGCGCCGCCGAGAACAGCCGGGGGTCGCCGGGTGGTGTCGGCGTAGCCGCGCTCGGGCAGGCCGGGATCGGCGTCTACACCTCGGGGCAGCAGGCCGCGCTCCAGCTCGGCCGCGTCCAGTTCGTGGGGCCGCCCACGGCTTCCACGTCGCGGGCGAGCTCATCCTGGACACGAACGCCGACCTCCACCTCTGCAAGGCCAACGGCACAGCCGGCACGCGGAAACTGCTCGGCCGACGGCCCGCCCGGCACCCGGAAACTGCTCGGCTGAGGGCCCGCCCCAGGCGCGAGATCAGCGATGCGTTCCCGGCCAGTCGGGGCGGTCTTCGACGGGCACGTGGCGGAAGTGGTCGCGGGGGCGGCCGCCGGCGGCACGGGAGCGTGGCGGCCCGACCCAAAGCACGGCAGCGCTGACGAGCGCGGAGAAGATCAGCAGGACACCCAGCAGGATCTCGGGAAGCACGATGTTCGGCATGAGGACCCCCTCGGCCTCGCCTGGGCATGCGGCCATGAGGACGAAGGTCTTCCCGCACCCTTCAGCCCCGACCGCGCCGGGGCCGGAAGGGCCATCCCGCCGGGCCTCCCCCAGGCGTGGAGACCGTGATGACGGCCGGGATGTCGAACGGCGAGTACTCCCCTCCGCGTCACTCCACTATCGGTCCGCCCGGCGACCAGGTCAAACAGGAAGCACCCCTGGCCAGTCGGTCACCGCCGGGGTGGCCCGAGACCCGAGATGGTGGCTCGCAGCGGCAGCGAGATCGAGGTGCCGGCCAGGTCGACGATGACGGCTTACCCGACCTCAGCGGTGTCGAGCGGCTCAGCGACCAGTGGTTCTGCGCGAACCGTGCGCCCGGCCGTCAGATTGTCGATCATGTGCCGGCGGCTGGGACGTCCCCAGCCCGCCACCGTGTCACCCCGTGCACGCTGGGGCCCGTGCGGGCCGACATCCCGTCAAGCGGCGTCGAGGGCTTCGGTGACCTTGCGGGCCATGTCCGCCAGGGTCGGGCTGGGCCGGCCCTGGTGGGTCCGGGCGGCGGCTTCGACGGCGACGAGGACGGTGCGGCGGAAGTTGTCGGCCTCCGCCGGAGCCTGCCTCTTCAGCAGGTCCATGGCTGCCGTCAGGGCCGGCAGCACGAGGTCGGCGAGTTCGGCCACGGACTTGCCGCGCAGGTTCACGCCCTTGGGCCACTCGGCGAGCACGTGCCCGACCAGGCCGGTGGCGGAGGCCAGGGCGATGGAGCCGTGGGTGGCGGCCCGGTGGGGCTTGCCGGCGGCGTCAGCGGCGGACATCAGCGAGACGGCGCCGTACGCGGCGGTGCGCAGGGTGATCTTGTCCTGGCTGCTCAGGGTGAGGGACATGGTGGTGCTCCTTCAAGGGGTGCGGAGATTCGATGGAACGGGCGGATGGTGGATGCGGCCCCTGCCCCGATTGGATTGCTGAGGCAGGGGCCGACCAGCGGGGTGGAGGGCGGGCGTGCCGGGTGTGGGCTCGGGGTCAGTCGTCGATGGCCTGGTAGAGCGTGGTCCAGAAGTCGTGGATCAGCCGCGCCGGATCCGGGACCGACAGTCCGACCTGGCTGAGCAGGATGCCGGTGAGCTGGTTGGCGGGGTCGGCGTAGGTCGAGGTGCCGCTGCCGCCGTCCCAGCCGAACTGACCGATGGGGGCGTAGTCGCCGCGGTAGGTGCGCACCGCCATGCCCATGCCCCAGCCGCCGTGCTGTCCCTGACCGAACGACACGTGAACGTTGTCGGTGGCCAGGGCGTTGCGCGCGGCGTTCTGCTCGGGGGTGAGGCGGTTGGTGGTCATCAGCTCGACGGCGGGCCGGGACAGGATCCGCTTGCCCTGGTGGGTACCGCCGTTGAGGAGCATCCGGAAGTAGGCGTGGTAGTCGTCGGCGGTGGAGTTCAGCCCGCCGCCTCCGCCCTGGAACGCCGGCGGCTTGCTGTGGCGTCCGCCTTCGGCCTCGTCCCAGACGAGGAACTCCCCGGTCTGCGGGTCGGGGGCGTAGAGGGGCGGCAGCCGGTCGATCTGGTCGGCGGGCACGTGGAAGCCGGTGTCCTTCATGCCCAGCGGGTCGAAGATGCGCTCCCGCAGGAACGCCTCGAACGACTGGCCGGTGACCCGGGCCACCAGCACGCCGAGCAGATCGTTGCTGATCTGGTACTGCCAGCGCTCGCCGGGCTGGTACATCAGCGGAAGCTCGCCCAGGCGGCGCATCCACTCATCCGGCTCGGGCATCGGCACCGGCAGATTGGGCGTGAGCCCCTGCTCGAAGAGCGCGCCCATGATCGGAGTGCCCAGCGCCGTCATGTCCATGCCGAGCCCGAACGTGGAGGTCAGCACGTCCCGTACGGTGATCGGCCGCCGCGCCGGCACGGTGTCGTCCAGCGGGCCGTCGATCCGCGTCAGCACTCGCCGGCCGGCCAGCTCCGGCAGCCACGGCTCCACCACGTCGTCCAGCCGCAGCCGGCACTCGTCCAGCAGCACCATCGCCGCCGCCATCGACAGCGGCTTGGACGTGGAGGCCATCCGGAAGATCGTGTCCCGGCGCATCGGCGCACCACCGTCATGCCGCATCGTCCCGAGCGCCTCGACATGCGTCTCACCGCCCCGGCTGACCAGGGCGACCAGCCCGGGGATCCTCCCCGACTCGACATACCGCGCCAGCACCTCACGCAGCCTGCGCAGCCCTGCCACGGAGAAGCCGCCGTTGCCCTGTCCCATCATGAATCTCCTTGCCTACAGTGTTCGATCTTGCGAGCCCCGTCCCGGCTCCGAGGCCGCGATCGCTGAACCCTTCATGGCGTCCACCATCGCCGACCGCCCTGATACCGGGCCGTCACCGTCCTGACGCCGCCGCTGACACGACCGCGCATGGTCGACGGCGGGCGCGAGGACACGGGGGTTGGTCAGCTGGGTCAAGCTGGTCGCGCATGCCAAGGAACCCCGCCCGACCGGCCGGCGCCCGGCGCTCGTGAGAGCCTTGCAGCCATGGGGGCAGTGGAGGAGGACGAATCGTTCCTCACCGCGTTCCTGAGGACGGTGAAGGTCGGTGACGTCCTCACGGGGACCGTTGCAGCAGTCGGGCAATCGGGAACGACCGTGCTTCTCGACGCTTTCGCCGGCGATCCAGTCGGCGTCATCGGCCCGCTCGATCTTTCCTGGCGGTTCTCCGGGCGATTCGCTGCCGGAATCGTCGAGGTCGGTGGCCGGGTCTCCGCCGAGGTGATCGCCGTTGACCTCCGAGAGCGACAGGTACGGCTCTCGCGGTCCGCGACCGAGAACCCACAGCTATGGGCGTATCTGACGGCACTGCGTCCGGGGCAGCGGCTGTCGGGCACCGTTGCGGCTGTCGAACGCTTCGGCGTCTTCGTCGATCTGGATGACGGACCCGATCATCCCGTCTTTCCCGGCGTTGGCTTCATCAGCATGCCCGAGCTGTCCTCGCGCCGCTTCGAGGACCCATCTGAGGTCGTCTCCGTGGGCGAGCACATCACCTGCGAATTCCTCGTCTTCGACCCATTCAACGGCGAAGCCCGCCTGTCGTTGCGGGCCACCCAGCCCGACCCGTTCGAGCACTTCGACCAGTTCGCGCGCAGCGTTCACGTGGGGCAGACTCTGCCCGGCTCGGTCAGCAAAGTGGTGCCCTTCGGCGCCTTTGTCCGCGTGGCAGATGGCATCGAAGGCCTGATCCCCCTCAGCGAGCTCACCGCCCCGACCGCAGAGGCATCAGGCGACGAGGTCACCGTGATCATCATCGAGATCGATCCGCTGCGGCGACGGCTCACGCTGTCGCGCCGTCAGGAAGACCTGGGACCTCCCGCCGACTGAACCCGGGAATCCGGGCGACCCCGCCGGCCGATCCTTCACCCTGCGCGCAATCTCTAGCTCGGCCCGCCCGGTCGTGGCGCTCTTGCCTGCGGCGATCAGTTCGAGGACGGATGGGAAGGACGCCGGTGATTTAATCGATGTACACCTCGCCGGGAGCGCTTCAATACTGAGCCGGTGATCGAAAAGTTCAATCCGTCGACGGTTCATGAACCGGCCCGGCTACAGCCATGTGACCATCTCCAACGCCGACCGGCTCCTGCACCTGGCCGGCCGGCGTCCGCTCGACCTCTCCGGCCAGAAGCCTTCACCATCGCAAGCACACAGCCAGGAGTGACGTCGCTCGAATACCAACGACAGCTCATCGAGGTCGACCTGACCGCGGCAGTGTCGGCCTGAATCGATGCCATCGAACTCCGACCGAACACCGGCAACGCGGCTTCGTGACCGGACCGCCGCTCTGACCAGGATGGCCGGCTACGGCGCCCACGACCCGCTCATGGTCGGCGTACAGCGGGACAGCGCACCGCCCGCCTTCCTGACCCGTGGACGGACCGCAGGCGGGGAGCCGTTGACTGCCGGCACGATCGTCTGCACCGCATCGCTGTCCAAACAGATCACGGCCGCCTGCGCGGCCCTGCTCGTGCGACAGGGTCGGCTGGACACCGAATCAACTTTGGCGCAGTGGATGCCCGAGCTCCCCACGTGGGCGGCCACCGTGCGCCTGCGCCACCTGATCTCCCACACGAGCGGCCTGCCCGAGGGCGTCGAATTCGACGATCTCCATCGCGCGAAGCTCGACCGCACCACCGCCGGCGTCATCCGCGCACTTGTCCGGCTCGACCACCTCGTCAGCGCACCGGGGACCGAATACCGCTACTGCAACGCCGGCTACGTCTGCCTGGCCGTCATCATCGAACGCGCGGCGCGCCGGCCGCTGCCCGACTTCGCCCGCGAGCACGTGTTCACCCCGCTCGGGATGGCCAACAGCCGATACTGGCCCGGCCCGGCCCCGCATCCGCCCCGAGCCGCACCCCTCGCCCCGCACTACCCGGCACCGCTGTCCCTGGGCGACGGCGGGGTCTGGTCCACACTCCCGGACCTCATCCGCTGGAACCAGGCCCTGCAACGTGACGAGCTGGGCGTCTCCGCGCTCCTGCAGACGCCCGGCCGCCTGGACGACGGCACGCAGCTCGACTACGCGTGGGGCCTCGACGTCCGCGAGCACGCAGGCCGACGGATCTACCGGCACGGCGGCAGGTGGGCCGGGCTGAACGCGCAACTCGTCCGCCTCGCCGATCAGTGCTCCAGTTTCGTCATCATCGCCCTGGACGACGACGAGGACCGCACGGCCACTCTGGCCGAAGCCATGATCGAGGAACTCACAACCTAGGTCTCGTCGTCCTGGTGGCCAGCGGCTCAGCTCCGCAAGTCGCAGCGGGCTGCCGGTGAAGCCGCCAAGGAAAGAAGTGGCCGCGCACGCGCCGACCGGCCATGCCCGTACCGGCGCCGGCGGTGGAGACCGTCGCGCGGGCGCTGCCGTGATCACGGGCGGGCAGCTCGCCGCTGGGGCCGGCTCGGCCGATGTCAAGTGAACTTGACATCGCGACGGGCGCCTTCTACCGTGTCAAGTGAACTTGACTTCGCACCGCAGGGAGGGCAACGCGTGCAAGCACACAACGCGACCGGGGACTATCGGGAATCGATCAGGAGCACCGTTCGACTAGCACTCTGGACACTCGCCTGGGCGGCGAGCCTTGCCTTGGCCAAGTTCGGTCCCGAACGGGCGTGGGACTCGCAGCAACCGGTGGCGAGCTGGGCCGCGGTCGGCGCCAATCTGGCCATCGGCATCGGATGGATCGTCGCCTTCACCCGCTTCCTCCGAGAACAAGATGAGTTGCAGCGGAAGATCGTGCAGGATGCGCTGGGGATCACCCTAGGAGTGGGATGGATCGGCGGATTCGCCTACGTCGTCGCGGACGCCGCCGGTCTCGTCACCTACGACGTCGACATCGCGGCCGTCCCCGTGTCCCTGGGAGTCGTCTACCTGCTCGCCGTCATCGTCGGCAAGATCAGATACCGATGAAGAACCGCATCACGGAACTCCGGGCCGAACGTGCCTGGACGCAGGCTGACCTGGCTCAGCGTGTCAGCGTGTCAAGGCAGACGATCAACGCCATCGAAACAGGGAAGTTCGATCCAAGCCTTCCCGTCGCCTTCCGCCTCGCCAAGGTGTTCGACCTGAAGATCGAAGAGCTCTTTCTCGACGATCAATGAAGCACCGGCGGGCAGCCGCCGCCGGAAATCGTCAATGCGATCCTGTACGTGGTGCGCTCGGGCCGCCTCCGGGGCGATCATCCGCTGGGGTGCGGAGAAGAACGCCGCCGCGCTGATGGGGCCGGCCGCGCACCGGCTGGGCCTGGCCCTCGGGGTGGGCGGGAGCGGCCGCCCTCGACTGGGTGGAGCCGACCGGTTTGCCCGGAGACGCGGGCTCCTGGGCAAGGCGTCAGGTCAGTTCTCCACCCATCCGTGGGCCCGGCCGTAATCGACGAACTGCTTTCGCACTTCGATGATCTGGGCGCCGGTCAGCGACGGCACGTGCCGCAGCAGCATCTCGGTCACGTCGGTCAGGAACTCACGGGACGCGAGGACGTCGCACATCCCGTCGTCGTCCGCCGCGGACCCGGCTCGCCGCTCCCAGTCCGGGGCCGAACCGAGGGCGCTGTCCGCCGGGTCGACGATGCGCACCGACAGGACCTTCGGCCCGCGGTCGCCCGCTATCGCCTCGTACCTGACCGTCAGGCCGACCTGCAGCAGGTGGCGGCTCTCCCCGAAGTCGTTCGCGTGGAAGAAGACGTCCTCCCCGCCGCCTACCGGTGCGATGAACCCATAACCCCGAACGTCGTCAAACCTGATGATTTTTCCCGCAGAAACCACGACCACGCCGCCCAATCACCACTCAAGACACCAACTCACACACAACCGCGCACACCGGGCCCGCCGCGCGCTTTTCCACAACGGGACGAGGCTTCGCGGTGCGCGAGGGACGCGCATGGATGATAACCCATGCCGGGGTCCACCACCGCCTCCCATCGACGCGCGGGCGCCCGTCCGAGCGCCGTGCGGACAGCGGGGTCCTGGGCGGACGTGGGCTGCCCGTGCGAACGCCAACTCCCGGGGCCTACGTGGGGGCCGCCGGTCAGCCAGGGTTGTCGCGCAGGATGGCGAACGCCTGGTCGGCCAGGCGCCGGGCTGTCTCAAGCCGGCGCTCCTCCTCGGGGAGCTCATGAAAGGCGAGGACGGTGGCGCGCAGCGCGGCCACGCTGGCGCGCCAGCACCGAGGCACGCAGGGCCAGCCCCGTCGTACGGGTGCCGGCCAGGTCGAGCAGGGCGTGCGCACCGCCACGTACGGCCTCTCGGCCACGGGCCTGGCCCGCACCAGCCGCGCGAACTCCGGGAACAGGTCGATGACCTCCCCAGGACGAGGTCCTCCTTGGACGGGAAGTAGCGGAAGAAGGTCCGCTCGGTCACGCCCACGGCCTCGGCGATGTCGCGCACCGTGGTCTCGGCGAATCCGCGCTCCTCGAACATGCGCGTGGCGGCCTCCTGCAAGGCCCGCCGCGTCGCCTCCTTGTGCTGCTCGCGCCGAGTCCACGCGGGTGCCGCTGCTGGGCGGCCGTACGCCGAGCGGGTGGCGCAAGGACTTCCTGGGGCAGTACGCCGGCTCGGGCGTGACCCACCGGGAAGGCATCTTCCAGGAGTACACCGAAGGCGACACCAAGGAGGTCTACCTCGTCGAAGGCCGGGCGGCAGCGGCACACCGCCCTGGTGGCCCGGCTGGACAAGCGCATGGCGGAGCTGAGCTCCTGCAAGGGAGCGGCCTGCCGCACCTCCGGCTGAGCAGCGGTCGCCGCGGGGAGACTCGGAGGGGGAGTCTTCCCGCCACGACCCAGACCTTTCATTCCGTTCAGATGCGCTCGGGGCGCAGGACGTCCTCCACGGCGGCCAGCGACAGCGTCTTGTAACCGACCGTGTCGAACAGCACGGTGATCCGGTCGGGTTCGCGCCTCATGACCGTGCCCGGCCCCCACGTCTTGTGCGTCACCTTCGCCTGCACGGCGAACGGCCCAGCCCCGGCGTCGGGCTCGGGGCCGGCGCCGCCGTGGCAGGTGTCGCACGAGCCGCACCTGCCCGCGTACGGCTCGCCGAAGTATTCGAGCAGGAACCGGCGGCGGCAGCCCCTGGTCGCGGCGTAGCCGCGCATCATCTCGATCCGTGACTCGTCCACGCGGTGCCGCGTCTCGTCCAGCGCGGCGGCCCGCTCGGCGGCGCGTTCCGGAGTGAGCCCGCGTGCGGTGTAGCGCAGGTCGCCGGTGCCGGTCGCGGTGAGCGCGCCCGCCTGTTCCAGCAGGTTGACGAGCCTGGTGAGGTGGGACGTGGTCACCCGCAGCAGCGCGGCCAGCTCGCGGGCGGGCACCGTACCGGCGTGCTCGCGGACCAGCGTGGCCACCCGCAGCAGCGCCTCGCGGTCGGCCCGGCCGCCGGCGAAGAACCGGCGCAGCCCCAGGTCCTCCTGCCGGTAGAACAGCACCGCCGAGGCGGGCGCGCCGTCCCGGCCCGCCCGGCCGATCTCCTGGTAGTAGGCGTCGGGGGACTCCGGTGGCTCGGCGTGCAGCACGTACCGTACGTCGGGCGAGTCGATGCCCATCCCGAACGCCGACGTCGCCACCACGGTGTCCAGGTCGCCCGCGGTGAACAGCTCCTGTACGCGGGTGCGCTCGGAGGTCCGCATCCCGCCGTGGTAGGGCTCGGCCCGGCGGCCCAGATCGGCGAGCGCTGCGGCGTACTCCTCGGTCTCCTTGCGGGTGGCGACGTACACCAGGCCGAGGCCCGGCCGCCCGGCGGCGTACGAGATCAGCTGCCGCCTCTTGTCCTCCTCGCGGACGAAGCGTCGCACCTCCAGCGTGATGTTCGGCCGGTCGAACCCCCTGACGATCTCCACCGGGTCGGCGAGGCCGAGCGAGGCGACGATGTCCTCGCGCACGTTCGGCGCCGCGGTCGCCGTCAGCGCCACCACCGGCGGGTGCCCGAGCCGTTCGATGACCTTGCCGAGCCGCCGGTAGTCGGGGCGGAAGTCGTGGCCCCAGGACGAGACGCAGTGCGCCTCGTCGATCGCGATGAGCGAGGGCCGGGCCCGCGCGAGCCGTTCGACGACCTCGGTCTTGGCGAGCTGCTCCGGCGACAGGAACACGAACCCCGCCTCCCCGGCCGTGACCAGCTCCAGCCCGGCCTCGACGGAGGTGGTCGAGTTCACCGCCACGGCGCCGCCGGCATCGGCCTTGAGCAGGCCGGTCACCTGGTCGCGCTGGAGCGCGATGAGCGGCGAGACGACGATCGCCGGGCCGTCGAGGAGCTGGGCGGGCACCTGGTAGACGGCCGACTTCCCCGCTCCCGTGGGCATGACGAGCAGGACGTCACGCCCGGCGAGCAGGTGCTCCATCGCCTCCTGCTGCCCCGGCCGCAGCCCCCGCCAGCCGAACCGCCGCCTGGCCGTCGCCCGTAACCGCCGCCCCCGCCGCCCGAACCGGCGCTTCAGCGCGATCCCCAAGCCCATGTGCCACTCACCTTTCGACGCGGTGCGCGGCCAGTACCCACCCTGACCCGCCCCATGCGCGGCCGGGGTGAGAGTCCGGGTCCGGCTTGTTGTCAATCCTCCATGAGGACCTTGGTGAGGGCGGCGTGGGCGTCGGTGATGGGTTCGCCGTGGCCGACGCAGGCCAGCGGCACGTCGATCTCCGCGAGCCGGCGGAAGGAGCGCAGCATCTCGGCCCGGTCGAGGTTGAACACGCCGGGCATGACCCGGCCGCCGACGTGCGCGACGGTGTCCCCGGTGAAGAGCACGCCCGCGCGCGGCAGGTGGACGGCGATGCTGCCGTCGGTGTGGCCGGGGGTGTGGATCACCCGGGCGCCGCCGCCGACGTCGATCAGGTCACCGTCCTCCAGCTCGCGATCCACCCGGCAGGCGGGCGCGGGCGGCAGCAGGTGGGCGCCGAGGCTGCGGTGCAGGGCCCGCTCCTCGTCCGTGAAGAGCGGCGGCGGGGCGGGCCGTTCGCCGCGGATGACCGGCGCCTCCAGCCGGTGGGCCAGCACGCTGACGTCCCCCCAGCCGCTGACCTCGGCCGCGCCGCCGCAGTGGTCCTCGTGGAAGTGGGTGAGCACGACGCGCTTGACGTCGCTCGTACGAAAGCCCAGCTCCTCGATCGCGCTCGCGATCTCGCCGCCTGACGTGGCGATCCCGGTGTCGACGAGCGTGAGCGCGCCCGCGTCGTTCCACAGGTACGCCTGGCCGAACTCGAGCAGCAGCAGATGCAGCTCAGGACGGATTTCCACGATCTCCATGTCGTTACCCCCTCCGGCAGGTGCCAGCCAACACGCGGGAGGCCGGTGACGTCCAACAGCCATCCCGGCCGAATTGACAACCAGCGGTTTTGATTCCAGGCTCGCGGCGTGGAGGCAGACATCGAGGGCCTGCGCGCGTTCGTCGTCACGGCGGAGGAGCTGCACTTCGGGCGGGCCGGCCAGCGGCTGTTCATCAGCCAGCAGGCGTTGTCGAAGCGGATCCGCCGGCTGGAGCAGGCACTCGCGGTGCCGCTGTTCGAGCGGACCACGCGCGCCGTGGAGCTGACCGAGGCGGGGCGGCGGTTGCTGCCGCACGCCGTGGAGGCGGTGTCGGCGTTCGACCGGGCGGTCCGTACGGTACGCGCGGTGGACGAGCCGCTGCGGGTGGACGTGTACGACGAGCGGTTCACGCCGCTGCGGATCGTCCGCCGGGTGAGCGAGCTCGATCCCCGGGTACGCGTCGAGCTCAGCATGCGGCAAGGGCTGTCACCGGCGTTGCCGACCCTGCGCCGCCAGGAGATCGACGCGGCGTTCGGCCGGGTCCACGACACGCCGGCGCCCTGGCCCGCCGAGCTGGCGTACCGGCTCGTCCACCTGGAGCCGATCCACGCCTTCGTCCCCGAGGACCACCGCCTGGCGGACCGCCATGTGCTGCGGCCCGCCGACCTGCGCGAGGCGGGCATCGCGATGCCCGACCCGGCGGGCGCGGCGGAGTGGCGCGGCTACCTCGAACGGCTGGCCGCCCGGTTCGGCATGCCGTTGCGCTTCAACGCCCCGGCCATCGGCCTGGACCATCTCGTGGAGCAGTTCCTGCGGGAGAAGTCGGCGGTGGGGCTGGGCGAGATGAGCATCGACCCGGTGGGCAGCGGCCTGCGCCGCATCCCGATCGCCGACCCGACACCGCTGCTGCCCTGGTCGGTGGTCTGGCACCGGCGCAACCCGCGGCCCCTCCTGCGCACGCTGCTGAGGCACCTGCCTGCCCCTGCGCTCCCGCCGCCGTCCGATCCGCGGGTCTGGGTCCCGGAGACCGACCTGACGCCTTTGACGTGACGGGAGCATCGCCGCCCACCGTCAGGGGATGGAGCGGAGGTCGAAACTGTCCGGGTCCGGGTCCGGGTTCGCGTCCGGATCAGGTCCCTCCGGTGGAGCCGTCAGGCTCGGTCCAGGTCCGAGCGGGTCAGGAGCGCGAGGAGGCCGATCCCGTGCGCGGCCAGGGCCTGCGCGCCGCCCTCCTGCCGATCGATGACGCACAGGGCGTGGTCGATCCGGGCCCCCAGCTCGCGCAGCCGGCCCGTGGAGATGGCTATCTGGCCGCCCGAGGTCACCACGTCCTCGACGACCAGGACTCGCCGCCCCTTGACCTCGGCGCCCTCGGCCAGCCGGGCGGTGCCGTAGGGCTTCGCCGTCTTGCGGACGAACGCGCACGGCAGCCCGGTGTGCCGGCCCAGCGCCGTGACCACCGCGATGCCGCCCATCTCCAGGCCGGCCAGCACCTCGGTCTCCGGAGGGACCAGCGGCGCCATCGAAGAGGCCAGCTCGTCCAGGAGTACGGGGTCCGCCTCGAACTGGTATTTGTCGAAGTATTCCGTGGCCACGCGCCCCGAGCGCAGGACGAACCGGCCGGTCAGCCTGCAACCGGCGCCGACCCGGCGGGCGAGATCCGCTTTGCTCATCATGCCGTGGTGTCGCTGGTGATGCGGGTGCCGACGTCCTCGCCCTCGCAGATCGCCCGCATGACGCCCCTGGCCGCCACGTCGAAGACGTGCATGAGGAGGCCCTGCTCGTCGGCGAGCACGAAGGCGCTCTGGTCCATGACCCGCACGCCGGCCGCGAGGGCCTCCCGGTAGGTCAGGTTGGTGTAGCGCTTCGCGTGCGGGTTGGCGTTGGGGTCGCTGTCGTACACGCCGTCCACCCCGCGCTTGGCCACCAGGAGCGCATCGGCCTCGAGCTCCAGGGCCCGCTGCACGGCCGGGTAGTCGGTGGTCACGTACGGCTGGCCGATGCCGCCGGCGAGGAGCACGATCAGGCCGCGGCGCAGGTGCCGGTCGGCGCGGAGCCGGATGAAGGGCTCGGCCACGCTCTCCATGGGCATCGCGGTCATGACCCGTACGTCCGTCTCCGAGCGGCCGGTCAGCACGCCGCGGAGCATCAGCGCGTTCATGACCGTGCCGAGCATGCCGATGTTGTCGGCTTCCGCCCTGCCGATGCCCCAGCCCTGCGCCATCCTCCCGCGGAAGTAGTTGCCGCCCCCGATCACCACGGCGATCTCGACGCCGAGCTGGTGCACCGAGAGGATCTCGTTCGCCAGCTGGGTCAGGCTCTCCGGGTCCGTGCCCCATCCGGCCTCGCCCGCCAGCGCCTCGCCGCTGAGCTTGACCACGACACGTGAGTAGCGACGCATCCTGTTCCCTTCGCGGCCGCGCGCTCGGCGACCCGGTCAAGGATACTCAGCGAGGTCCGCCAGCAGCGGGGTGGGCGTCGTCACCTCATCTGTCGTCACCTCATCTCACGAATTCTGCTTATACCTATACAAAGCGGACAGCGAGTCATAATATGGTCACGCCTCAGTCGGGGGCTGAGGCCCAAACGTTCACCGTCCCACGCTGGGACGGCGCAGGATGCGGACCTGGTCGGGGGCCAGGGTCGTGTCCGCGGCCAGGGAAGGACCGGGCGGCGACTCGCCGCCGGAGAGCCCCGTGGGGCGCCACGACCCTGCGCACGACCTCTGAGATCACCGTGCTGGACACGCCATCTGCCTACGTGTTATTTGTTTACGGTACCGTTCCGTAAATAAATCGGGAGGTCTCCGTGGACACCGAGGTCCTGATCGTCGGTGCCGGGCCGGTGGGGCTGGCGCTGGCGTGCGCGTTGCTGCAGCACGGCGTCTCGGCACGGGTGGTGGACCGGGCTCAGGGTCCGGCCACCACGTCGAGGGCCAACTTCGTGCACGCGCGCGGCTCGGAGGTGCTGGACCGGCTGGACGCGCTCGGCGGCCTGCCCGAGGAGTCGGTGCGGGCGATGACGATCACCACGTACGCCGGGGACCGGCCGATGATGCGCGTCCGGTTCGGCGACCCCGGTCTGCGGACCGCCGCTCCCCCGATGGTGATCTCCCAGGCCCGGGTCGAGGCGCGCCTGCGCGACCGGCTGGCCGAGCTGGGTGGGCGGCCGGAGTGGAACGCCGGGCTGGTGGCGGCCGACCAGGACGGCTCGGGGGTCACGGCCGTGCTGGGCGACGGGCGTACCGTGCGGGCGGGCTGGCTGGTCGGCTGCGACGGGACCGGCAGCACCGTGCGCAAGCTCGCCGGCATCGGCTTTCCCGGGGTCAAGGTCAGCGAGCGCTTCCTGCTCGTCGACGCCCGCCTCGACACGACGCTCGACCGCTCGGGGACGAGCGGCTGGGTGCACCCCGACGGCATGATCGGCCTGATGCCCATGCCCGGCGACCAGTGGCGGCTGCTGGCCTACGACGCCACGTTCCGCGACGACAAACCGGGCGAGGAGCAGATCGTCGAGCGCATGCGGCGCATCCTGCCGGAGCGGACCGGCCTGCCCGGCATCCGGCTGCTGGACGCCACGTGGGGGTCGCTGTTCAGCGTGCACCGCCGCCTGGCCGACACCTACCGGCGCGGCCGCATTCTGCTGGCCGGGGACTCCGCGCACGTGCACGCGCCGTTCGGCGGGCAGGGCATGCTCACCGGGCTGGGCGACGCCGAGAACCTCGCCTGGAAACTGGCCCTGGTCATCGGGGGCGGGGCGGGTGAGCGGCTGCTGGACACGTACGAGGCCGAGCGCCGCCCCCTGGCCACCCAGGTCCTGCGTGGCAGCACCGCGGTCACCAAGCTCAACATCGCCGCGAGCCCGGCCGGCCGGTTCCTGCGTGACCGGATCATGGTGCCGGTGTTCGGCCTGTCCTGGCTCCAGCGCTGGGCCACGTACACCACCTCCCAGCTGTGGGTCAGCTACCGGCGCGGCCCGCTGGGCGGTCGCGGCGGCCGGCCGCGGCCCGGCGACCGGATCCCGGACGTGGCCTGCGAGCGCCCCGACGGCACCCCGACCCGGCTGCACGCCGAGCTGCGCGGCCACTGGGCCGTCCTCGGCGGCCACGACCTGTTCGAGACGGCCCGCCGGCGGCTGGGCGAGCGGGTCGTCCACCTCCGCCCGGCGAGCCCGCTCCCCGATATGCTCGTACGCCCGGACGCCCATCTGGCCGGCAAGGGCGGCCCCGCCGAGATCACCCGATGGCTGGACGGAGCACTCGCTTGACCGCTGCCCGAGGGCGCGGACGCCCCCGCGACCCCGAGACCGACGCCGCGATCCTGCGTGCCGCGCTGGAGCTGTTCGTCGAGCGCGGCGTCGAGGGCACCAGCATGGAACAGATCGCCAAGCGGGCAGGGGTGGGCAAGCTCACCGTCTACCGTCGCTGGAGCACCAAGGAGGACCTGATCGCCCAGGCCGTCGAACAGGCGGTCAGCGCCGACCTGACCCCCTCCCCCGCCGACGTCGAGGCCCTGACGCCCCAGGAGATCATCGAACGCCTCCTCCCCGCGGCGGCGGAGACGGCCGCCACTCCGGCGTTCCGCGCCATGGCCGCCCGGATGATGGGCTCGGCCGTCAGCCACCCGCAGCTGATGGCCGTCTACTGGAAGCACCACATACTGCCGCGCCGCGAGCTGGCGGTCGCCATGTTGCGGCGCGCCCAGAAGGACGGCACCGTGGCGGCCGACGCGGACCTGGACGTGCTCATCGACATGATGTCCGGGGCGGTGACCTGGCGCGTGCTCCAGCCCGACCCGCCCGACACCGCCGAGATGCTCGACTACCTCAAGGCCGTCTACCGCCAGGTCGGGCTGTACCGGCCAGGGCCCTGACCACCAGGCGCGCGCTCACTCCGGCCAGGGCGAGTCGAGGATGGTGTCGACGAAGTTGCCACGCCGGTAGCCGGGCACGTACCGCTCGAGGACGTCGGCCTTGACGTTGCCGAACGTGGTCTCCGGTTTGGGCGCGATGCCCTCGGTGAACGCCTTGAGGATCTCCCGCTTGAAGTCCGGCCGGGGGTGCAGGGCGGTGATCTCGGCGCGCTGCGCGTCGCTGAGGTCGTGGTAGCCGATGCCCAGCACGTCATATTCCACCCCGGCCGTGACCAGCGCCACCTCCGGCTCCATGAACTCGGGGATGCCCGGCGTGGTGTGCAGCGCGATGGCCGTCCACACCCGGCGGATGCTGTCCTCCGGCACCTGGTTCTCCTGCAGGAAGCGCCGGGCCGCGTCGGCCCCGTCCACCTCGAAGCGCCGGCCGCTGCCGCGGTGCTCCTCGTTCAGCCCGAGGTCGTGGAACATCGCCCCGATGTAGAGCAGCTCGGGGTCGAAGCTCAGGCCGCGGTTGCGGCCCTGGAGGGAGCCCCAGAAGTACACGCGGCGCGAGTGGTGGTAGATCAGGTCGCTGGTCGCCTCGCGTACCAGGGTGGTGGCCGCTTCGGCCAGCTCGGTGTCGGGGACGGCGATCGTGCTGCTGCTGGACATGTGAAATCTCCTGGATCAGGCGAGGCTTTCCGGCCGGTCAGGACCGGGTTTCGGCCGGCGGCGCCGGAGCGCCCGGTCGTGCCTGCGCAGGAGTGAGATACCGCTGATCGGCGTAACACCAACCCCAACGGTCACCCGGTTTCCGGCGAGGCGGTCGCCGCGAGCACGGCCCGTGGGCGGCGGCGGGCCGGCCCGGGCTCGACGCGGCTTCGCGGGTGGTCAGGGTTGCTTCGCACGCGGGCGTACCACGGCGATCGGGCAGGTCAGGTGGTGCAGGACCGCGTGGCTGACCGAGCCGAGCACCGCGGAGGCGAAGCCGCCGAGGCCGCGCGAGCCCACGACCACCAGGTCGGCCGTGCCGCCCGCCTGGATCAGCGCGTTCACCGGGTGGCCGGTCACCTGGTCGTCGGTGATCGTGACGTCGGGGTTCTTCTCGCGCCACGGCACCACGCGCTCGGCCGCCGCGCGGGTCTCCTCCTCGAAGATGTCCGACAGCATCGTGCTGTAGGCCATCGCGTACGGGGAGAAGGCCGGCATCTGCCAGGCGTAGACCACGTGCAGCGGAACTCCGCGGGCCCGGGCCTGGTCGACGGCGTACAGCATGGCGGCCTCGGAGTGCTCGGACCCGTCGTACCCGACGACCACCTGTCCGTACCGCACCACGGAAGGCCCGCGGACGATCACCACCGGCCCGGCGGCGTGCCCGGCCACGCCCAGGCCGACCGAGCCCAGGAGCATCTCGGCGAACCCGCCGAGCCCCCGGCTACCCAGCACCACGCTGTCCGCGGTCGCCGACTCGGCGATCAGGGTGTCGACCACGTTCCCGGTGAGCAGGTCGGTGCTCACCTCGACGTCGCGCGTCAGGGCACGGACCCGGTCCGCCGCCGCGCCCAGCGTCCCTTGGCAGTATTCGACCCCGTGGGAGCCGTAACGCCACTGCTCGCAAATGTGCACGATCCGTACGGCCGACCCTCTGCGCTGGGCGTCTTCCGCCGCCCACTCCACGGCCGCGGCCGCCGGTGCGGACCCGTCCACGCCGACCACGATGTGCCTGGTCATCACGCGCCTCCTCCGCTCTCACCTCCAGCCTCGCGCGGCACGCGCCCCGGCGCGCGGGACCGAGGTCCCGGATCCGTGGGACGTTGGTCCTCACCGTACGCGCACGCCCGGTCATCGAACGGGCACCCTGAGGCGGCCGCCTACGACGTCTCCACCAGCACCCGCACGTCCCACGGGCCGAGCCGCAGCTCAGCCCCCACCGCATGAGCTCGCCCCCCAACGACGTCGTGCACGGCGACCGGGGCCACGACGGCCGCCTCCTCCCACGACCAGTTGTGCAGGAAGCGCAGCCGCCGCCCGTCCGTCGCGGTGGCGCCGGTCGAGGTGACCCCGGCCGGCAGGCCCGTCCACGGCCCGGCGTCCGGGACCAGCCAGCCGAACAGGGCCCGGCCCAGTGCCGGGTTGGGCACCGTGCCCACATAGGTGACCCGGCCCCGGCCGTGCTCGCGGGTGGTGATCGCGGCGAACTGCCCGAAGTGCGGGTGCCGGTAGCCGGCGAGCACCTGCGCCCCGTCGGCGTGCAGGCCGTCCGCCCACCGGGTGCCCGCCGCGTCCGGCGGCAGCGCGAACCCCGGCCGGGCCTCGACGGGGAGGTCGGCGGCGAGGTTGCTGAACTCGTCGTACCAGGCGCCGGCGGCCTCCGACAGTCCGGCCGGCTGCACCTCGCGGCGGGCCCGCGCCTCGTGGTCGGCGTACGCGCTGCGCGGCCCCAGCACCAGGTGGCCCCCGGCCGCCGCGTACGCCCGCAGCCACTCCAGCGTGGCGTCGTCGATCACGTAGAGACCGGCCGCCACCAGCACCGGGTGCCGCTCGGCCAGCCCGGCGGGCGCCTCGGCGACGGCCTGGCCCGCGTGCAGCACCCGCACCTGCCGTCCGGCCTCGAAGGCGCCCCGGTAGAAGGCGTCGAAGATGCTCTCGTAGGAGCGCCGGTCCGGCCCGCCGCCGGCCGCCGCCAGCGCGGGCTGCTCGGCCAGCGCCCACTTGCTCGGCGTGGAGTAGAGCATCGCCACGTCGGCGTCCGGGGTCAGCCCAGCGACCAGGCTGCCCGCCCGCTCCAGCTCCGCCCCGATGCGCGCGATCTCCCGGTACGTACGCCCGGGACGCCCGCTGTGCGGCAGCACGCCACCCCAGTACGTCTCGGTGCCGAACACCAGCGTCCGCCACTGCCAGTACTCGACCATCGACGCGCCCCGCGACACCAGCGCCCACGCCGCCTGCCGCCACTGCCCGTCATAGGCCGGCTGGTTCGCCCACGACGCCCCGATGGCCTGCGCGTTGGTCTCGGTGACCAGGAACGGCTCCTGCCGCGAGGAGAACATCCGGTCGGCCGCCCGGTAGAACGCCCACGTGCCCTGCGTCGTCCAGTGCTGCCCCACGTCCTGCCGGGCGGGCAGGGCCAGGCCGTCCTGCATGGCGTAGTACGGGTTGCCCGCGGTGACGTCCAGTCGGCGGGTCAGCTCCTCGTCGGCCACGCCCGGCCGGTCGTACGCGATGCAGGTGGTCACGAACTGACCCGCGCGGGCGTACTCGCGCACGATGCCGGCCTGCCAGGCGATGAACTCGGTGACCTGGTCGGCCTGGAACCGCCGCCACGCCTGGGTGTACTGGGGCTGGGCGTTGCCGTCGGGGGTCCACAGGTCGGCCCAGGTCGACAGCCGGTGCGACCAGTAGACGAGCCCCCATTCCCGGTTCAGCGTCTCCACGTCCCCGTACCGCTCGCGCAGCCGGTCCACGAACCGCTGGAACACACCGTGATTGTGCGGCAGGTACGGGCCGGGCTCGTTGTCGACCTGGAAACCGATCACCGACGGGTGGCCGGCGTAGCGTTCGACGACCTTGCGGATGATCCGCTCGGCGTGGAAACGGTAGGCGGGGTGGGTGAAGTCCATCTCCTGCCGCGCGCCCCACCCGATCCGTTGCCCGGTGCTCCGCTCCCCCGCGATCTCGGGGTACAGCCGGGCCAGCCACGGCGGCACCGCGTACGTCGGGGTGCCGAGGATGACGGAGATGCCGCGCTCGTGCGCCCCGTCCAGCGTCGGCTGCAACCAGTCCAGGTCGAACCGGCCGTTCTCCGGCTCCCAGGTGGACCACACCGACTCGCCCACCCGGATCACCGAGAAGCCCGCCTCGGCCATCAGGTCCAGGTCGGTCTCCAGCAGCTCGGCGGGGTGGTATTCGGGATAGTAGGCGGCGCCGAAGAGCACTCGCTGCACGTCTTCTCCCTCTCGTGTGATCCAGGGTCCGTAAGGGGCCCTCGCTATGACTACGTAGTCAGGGAACCCTGCTGGCCGCGCGCCACGATTGTCAAGGGGGCCATGAATGGTCTCCGAGCTCGTCAGAGGAGCTTGGCCAGGAGCGCGCCGAGCTGGTCGCGCTCGTCGGGGGTGAGCGCCGAGAAGGTGTCGTCGAGGAACGCGGGGATCGACGCCCGGGCGGCGGCGAGCCGCCGGCGGCCGGCGGCGGTGATGGTGACGGCGTAGGAGCGCCGGTCGTCGGGGTTACGCTCCCTGCGCACGTGACCGGCCCGCTCCAGGTCGTCGCAGACGCCGACCATGACGCTCCGGTCGATGCGCAGCTCCTCGCTGAGCGCCTGCTGGGAACAGGGACCGACGGCGTCGAGCATCTGGAGCACGAGGTGCTGCCCGACCCCCAACCCCTCCTCCCCCGCGTGCGCGTCGGCGGCGCGCGCCACGGCGGCCGAGGCCCGGCACAGCGCGATGTCGAGGCGCTCGGCCGCGAGCTGCTGGAAATACGCCGGCCGCACCCGCCCGGCCGCCCTGCTGGTCGCCATGATCCCATCCTACCGCAGGTCCATCTACTCACAGATTGTTTGACATCAGACGATTGGTGGCCGTACGGTCCAAATCATCTGCCAGCAAATTGTTTGTACGCAGATGATGACATCGACCGAGGAGACCCGCCGTGACGCTGAACCTCACCCCCGACGAGTTGCTGAGCACCACCCGGGCCGTGCGCAAACGCCTCGACCTCACCCGGCCGGTGCCCAGGGAGCTGATCGAGGAGTGCGTGGACCTGGCCGTACAGGCGCCGACCGGGTCTTCGACGGTCTGCGCCATCTGGCGGAGAACATCCACCGCGTGCCCGCGTTCGTCATCCCCGGCGTGGAAGGGCGCACCGACCGCGCCCCGGTGAGCGTGCAGGCCGGCGCGTGGGGATCGATCCTGCCCGCCGTGTGGAGCTTCATGCTGGCCGCGTTCATCCCGCTGGCCTACACCCTCGGCACCGACTTCAGGCCCGCCCGCCGCATCCCGCGCGAGGAGGTCCTGCACTGGGACCGCTGGTGAGCGCCCGCCCGGCACGGACCCCCGCGGGCCCGTGCCGGGCGCTCTAGTCGACCTCCACGACGGCCTGGGCGAACTGGGCCGAGTACAGCCCGGCGTAGACGCCGCCCGCCGCCAGCAGCGACTCGTGGGTGCCCTGCTCGACGATCCGCCCGTCCTCCATGACCAGGATCAGGCTGGCGTCGCGGATCGTGGACAGGCGGTGGGCGATCACGAAGCTCGTACGCCCCTGGCGCAGCGAGCTCATGGCTCGCTGGATGAGCACCTCGGTCCGCGTGTCGACCGAGCTGGTCGCCTCGTCGAGGATCAGGATGGCCGGCTCGGACAGAAACGCCCGGGCGATCGTGATCAGCTGCTTCTCGCCCGTGCTGACCGTCGCGCCCTCCTCGTCGATCACCGTGTCGTAGCCGTCGGGCAGCGTGAGCGCGATGCGGTCCACGTGGGCGGCCCGCGCGGCGGCCTCGATGTGTTCGCGCGTGGCGTGCTCCGCCCCGTAGCCGATGTTCTCCGCGATCGTGCCGCCGAACAGCCAGGTGTCCTGCAGCACCATGCCGATGTTGGCGCGCAGCTCCTCCCTGGACATCTCGGCGATGTCGACGCCGTCGAGCGTGATGCGGCCGCCGGTCACCTCGTAGAAGCGCATGATGAGGTTGACCAGCGTCGTCTTGCCCGCCCCGGTGGGGCCGACGATGGCCACCGTCTGGCCGGGCTCCACGGTCAGCGACAGGTCCTCGATCAGCGGCCGGTCCTCCTTGTAGCGGAAGGACACGTTCTCGAACGCGACGCGGCCCCTGACCTGCGCGGGCCGCGCGGGCTCGGCGGGCTCGGCGGACTGCTCGGGCGCCTCCAGCAGCTCGAAGACCCGTTCGGCCGAGGCGATGCCCGACTGCACCAGGTTCGCCATGCCGGCCACCTGGGTCAGCGGCTGGCTGAACTGCCGCGAGTACTGGATGAACGCCTGCACGTCGCCCAGCGAGATCGAGCCCGAGGCCACCTTGAGCCCGCCCACCACGGCGACCAGCACGTAGTTGAGGTTGCCGATGAACATCATCGCCGGCTGGATGAGGCCGGAGATGAACTGGGCGCGGAAGCTGGAGGTGAACAGGGCCTGGTTGTGCTCGGTGAAGGTCTCGGCGGCCTCCTTCTGCCGGCCGAACACCTTGACCAGCGTGTGCCCGCCGTACATCTCCTCGATGTGGCCGTTGAGCTTGCCGGTCGACGACCACTGCTTGATGAACTGCGGCTGCGACCGCTTGCCGACGACAGCGGTGACGTAGACCGACACCGGCACCGTGACCAGCGCGATGAGCGCCAGGATCGGCGAGATCCAGAACATCATCGCCAGCACGCCCACCACGGTCAGCGCCGACGAGATGAGCTGGCTCATCGTCTGCTGCAGCGTCTGGGCGATGTTGTCGGTGTCGTTGGTGGCGCGGCTGAGGATCTCGCCGCGCGGCTGGTCGTCGAAGTAGCTCAGCGGCAGCCGCCCCAGCTTGGCCTCGATCCGCTCCCGCAGCCGGGACGCGGCCCGCTGCACGACGGTCGTGGTCAGCCGGAACTGCACGATCCCGAGCAGCGCCGCCACCACGTAGATCGCCAGCACCCAGGCGAGCACCACGGCCAGCGCGGTGAAGTCGATGCCCTGCCCGGGCACGACGTGCATCGACGAGACCATGTCGGCGAAGGTGTCCTGGCCCCGGGCGCGCAGCCCCGCCACGGCCTCCTCCTTGGTGGCCCCCGCGGGCAGCTGGGCCCCGATGATGCCGGAGAAGATCAGGTCGGTGGCGTGGCCGAGGATCTTGGGGCCGATCACGGTCAGCGCGACGCTGAGCGTGCCGAGGGCGAGGACGACGATCAGCAGCGCGCGCTCGGGGCGCAGCAGCCGCAGCACGCGGCGGAGCGTGCCGCCGAAGTCGAGGGCCTTCTCGGCGGGCCCGGACATCATCCTGCCGGGGCCGAAGGCGGGCTGGGGGCGGCGCGCGGGCGCCTCGGTCGTCACGCCGCCTCCTGCTCGGTGAGCTGGGACAAGACGATCTCCCGGTAGGTCGGGCAGGTGGTCATGAGCTCCGCGTGGTCGCCGCTGCCGACCACGCGGCCGTCCTCGAGGACGAGAATGCGGTCGGCGTCGCGGATGGTGTTCACCCGCTGGGCGACGATGATCATCGTGGCGTCGGCGATCTCCTCGGCCAGCGCCGCGCGCAGCCGGGCGTCGGTGGCGTAGTCGAGGGCGGAGAACGAGTCGTCGAACAGGTAGATCTCCGGCCGGTGCACCAGGGTCCTGGCGATGGCCAGGCGCTGGCGCTGGCCGCCGGAGACGTTGGTGCCGCCCTGGGAGATCGGCTCGTCCAGGCCGCCCGGCATCGCCTCGACGAACTCGCGGGCCTGGGCCACCTCCAGGGCGCGCCACAGCTCCTCGTCGGTCGCGTCCGGCCGGCCGTACCTCAGGTTGGAGGCGACGGTGCCGGAGAAGAGGTAGGGCGACTGCGGGACCAGGCCGACGGTGCGGGCGAGCATGGTGGGGTCGAGGTCGCGTACGTCGACGCCGTCGACCAGCACCTCGCCCGCGCTCGCGTCGAACAGCCGCGGGACGAGGTTGAGCAGCGTGGTCTTGCCGCTGCCCGTGCTGCCGATGATCGCGGTCGTCCGGCCCGGCCGCGCCGTGAAGGTCACCTCGCTCAGCACCGGCTCCTCGGCGCCCGGGTAGCGGAAGCCCACCGACCGCAGCTCCAGCTCGCCGATCCGCCGTTCCGGGATGACGGGGGTGGCCGGCGGGTGGACGGTCGGCTCGGTGCCGAGCACCTCCTCGATGCGCTCGGCGCAGACCTCGGCCCGCGGGATCATCATGAACATGAACATCGCCATCATCACCGACATGAGGATCTGCATCAGGTAGGAGATCACCGCGGTCAGCGCGCCCACCTGCATGGTGCCGTCGGCGATGCGGTCGCCGCCGAACCACACCACGGCGACGCTGGACACGTTCACCACGAGCATGACCGAGGGGAACATCAGCGCCATCAGCCGGCCGACCCGCAGCGACACGTCGGTCAGCCGCTCGTTGGCCACGCCGAAGCGCTCGCGCTCGTGCCTGTCGCGGACGAAGGCCCTGATGACCCGGATGCCGGTGATCTGCTCGCGCAGCACCTGGTTGATCCGGTCGATGCGCTCCTGCATGGTGCGGAAGAGCGGGCGCATCCGCCAGATGATCAGGCCCACGATGGCGATCATCACGGGCAGCACGACGAGCAGCAGCGACGACAGCGCCGCGTCCTGGCGCAGCGCCAGCACGATGCCGCCGACGCACATGATCGGCGCGGTCACCATCATCGTGAACGTCATTAAGACGAGCAGCTGGACCTGCTGCACGTCGTTGGTGGTCCGGGTGATCAGGGTCGGCGAGCCGAACCTGTTGACCTCCTGGGCGGAGAAGTCCTGCACCCGGTTGAAGATCCCGGCCCGCAGGTCCCGGCCCAGGGCCATCGAGATCAGGGCGCCGTAGTAGACGGCCACGACCGAGCAGACGATCTGCACGAGCGTCACCCCGAGCATCACCAGCCCGATGCGCAGGATGTAACCGGTGTCGCCTTTGACGACACCGTCGTCGATGATGTCGGCGTTGAGGGTGGGGAGATAGAGCGTGGCCAGCGTCTGGACGAACTGGAAGAGGACGACGAGCGTGATCTCTTTCCCGTACGGCCTGAGCTGGACCCGCAGGAGGCGGAGCAGCATCAAGAGGGGCTTTCTGTCGAAGGATCGGGAACGGGCCGCACGAGCAACCCGTCGAGCAGCACGGAGACGATCTCCTCGTCGTCCATGTCTCCGAACTCGCCGGCCTGGCCGAAGGCACGGTGCACGCTCACCGCGACCAACATGAGCAGCAGCTGCGCCGTGGCCTCGGGAGAGCGGCGCAGCCGGTCGCGGTCGGGCTCGACCAGGGCGGCGAGCGCGGCGTGTATGCGGCGCCGGCTCTCCACCATCCGCGCGCCGAACTCGGCGTCGTCGGCCAGCAGCTCCCTGGGCGCGGCGATGAGGTTGGCGTTGGCGGCCATCCCCTTGCGCAACATCGAGACCGCCTCGCGCAGCCGCGCCCGCAGCTCCAGGTGGGTGCCGATGGCGGCCAGCGCGTCCACCACCGGCTGCGGGTCGAAGGCGCTCATCAGCGCCGCCCGCAGCAGTGAGGCCTTGTCGGGGAACACGCCGAAGATCGTGCCCTCGGCCACGCCGGCGGCCTCGGCGATCTGGCGGGTGCTCAGCGCGGTGCCGTGTTCGCGCAGCAGGGGGAGCGTGGCGGCGATGAGCGCGGCACGACGGTCTTCCGGCGCCATGGCAGGCACCCTTCGCCTTCTGTTCATGACGAACAGCGTAATGAGCGAGTACTCACTCGTTCAACCGGATTATCCCCATGGCCGGGTGAAAGGCGCTTACTCCAGGTCTGTCACGTGGCCATCCGCGCAGCTCAGCAGCCCTGCCGGAGCGGGGAGCACTTTCTCCAGAAAATCCCGGGTCGACGTGGCGTAGGCCGCGCAGAGCAGCCTGCCCAGCCGGGTCGCCCGGCCGTCGCCGAGGCGGTGGGTCGGGATGCCCATCGCGTTGACGCTGCGTTCCAGGGCCACGCTGGACACCGCGAGAACGGTGTGACCGTGCCGGTCGACCCAGCGGAACGCCTCCCGCAGCAGCGTCCGGGCCAGCGGGCCCAACCCCGCCGTCGCGGAACGCGACCAGGCGCGGCCGGTGGCCAGGCGGCTGAGCTCCCAGACGGCCGGATCACGGGGAGCCGGGCCGCCGCGCAGCGTCTCGGTGAAGACGTCGCGGATCATGTAGGGCCCGTCGGTGGGCAGCAGCCGGCAACATCCGGTGACCTCCCTGCAGCCCTCCAGGTAGCTGATCACGTAGACCGGATCGCAGTCGTCGTAGGAATCGCGTTCGCGGCCGTGGACGCTGCCGACGTCCCAGCGGAGGCGTTCGTAGAACACCTCGTGGCGCAGCCGGAACATGCCGTCGAGCAGCCAGGCGGGCAGTTCCCCCGCCCGGCCGACCGTGATCTGTTGCGCGCATCTGTCCCCCGTGCCCACGAGCACCCTCCGCTCCGACGATCGTTTCCCCTCCCTTGTTCGCGGCGGCGGCGTTTCCGGATGGCGTGGGCCGGTTGACCATGCCCGGCGGAGGCCGTAGAGAGGAAAGGTCTGCCGTTCCACGCACGCTCCAAGATCCACGTCCCACGACACGACAGGAGAGCTCGATGCGCGGTTTAACGGGCAAGCGAATCGTCGTCTGCGGAGGCGCCTCCGGCATCGGCGCGGCCACCGCCGCGCGGCTGGGCGAAGAGGGCGCCAAGGTGGTCGTGGGCGACATCAACCTGGCCGGCGCCGAGGCGACCGTCAAACTGATCACCGAGGCCGGCGGCACTGCCGTGGCCGTCCCCTTCGACCTGGCCGACGAGCCGTCCGTACGCGCCCTGTTCGACCGGGCGGTGGCCGAGTACGGCGGCGTCGACGGCCTGTTCAACGTTGGTGCGGAAGTGTCGGTGGAGACCCTCGACCGCGACGGCGACGTGGCCGGGATGGACCCGGCCATCTGGCGGCGCACGTTCGAGGTGAACCTGATCGGCTACGCCCTCACCTGCCGTACGGTCATCCCGCTGCTGCTGGAGCAGGGCGGTGGCGCCATCGTGAACACCTCCTCCGGAGCGGCGAACACGCCCGAGCCGGTGCGCGCCGCGTACGCCGCCTCCAAGGCGGGCGTCAACACCCTCACCCGGCACATCGCCACCCGCTGGGGCAAGGAAGGCATCCGGTGCAACGGCGTGGCACCCGGCCTGGTGCTCAGCCAGACCGCGCTGTCCAGGCTGGACGACGAGTTCAAGGCCATGGCGTTGCGGATCACCCGCAGCCCGCGGCTGGGCGAGCCCTCCGACCTGGCGGCGGCGGTGGCGTTCCTGCTGTCGGACGACGCCGAGTGGGTCAACGGCCAGACGTGGGCGATCGACGGCGGCGCCACGCTGCGCGACTGAGGGTCCCGGGTGTGCTCACGCGGGCGGGCCGAGGTCGATGCCCGCCAGCTCGGCGCGCGAGGAGACGCCCAGCTTGGGATACGCCTTGTAGAGATGGAAGCCCACGGTCCTGGGGCTGAGGAAGAGCTGGGCGCCGATCTGCCGGTTCGTGGCCCCCGTCGCGGCCAGCCGGACGACCTGGAGCTCCTGAGGGGTCAGCGTGCCGAGCGCCGCGCTCCCGGCGGCCCGCTTCGGCTCGGCCGCGTGCACGCCCGCCGCGGCCAGCTCGGTGCGGGCCCGCTCGGCCCAGGGCGCGGCGCCCAGCGCGGTGAAGCCCTCCAGCGCGGCGCGCAGCTGCGTACCGGCGTCGGCGCGGCGGCGGGCGCGGCGCAGCCACTCGCCGTAGAGGAGCCGGGTCCTCGCCTGCTCGAACGGCCGCCCGCCCCGGGCGTGCAGCGCGAGCGCCGCGTCGTAGTGCGCCTCGCTCTCGCCGCGTGCGGCCAGCAGGGCCCGGCAGCGGTACGCGACCGCCCCCGCCCACGGCCGGCCGCTGGCCTCGGCCCAGGCGTCGAACCGGGCGAACGCCTCGGCCGCCCGGTCCGGCCGGTTCAGCCGGGCGCAGGCCTCGACGTGGTCGGCGATGGCGAACGTGACGATCACGGTGTGGCCGAGCGGGCCGTCCAGGATCCGCGCCATCCGCTCGGCCGCGGCCTCGTAGCGGGCTCGTACCAGGTCGAGCAGGGTCAGCGCGCAACCGCCCCAGCCGGAGCCGTTGCGCTCCTGGGCGGTGCCCTCCGCCTGGGCGGCGAGCCGCCGGCACTCCTCGTCCTCGCCCCGTACGGCGGCCAGGCGGGCCAGGATGCCGTGCAGGTGCCGCAGCCGCCCCGCCTGCCCGGTGTCGTGCGCGATCCGCCAGGCCTCGGCTCCCGACTCGGCGGCTTCGGCGTGCCTGCCGCGCAGGATCTGCGCCTGGGTGAGCAGTTGCAGGGCGTGCGGTAACGCGCCGACGAGCCCCCGGCGGCGGCAGTCGTCCACCTGGGCGGCGGCCAGCTCGCAGGCCGCGTCGTCGTCGCCGGTCATGAGAGCGCCGAACACGGCGTAGGTGCCGGCGATCCGATCGGTCACGTCCCCCACTGGGAGAGCGGCCCGCAGGAGCGGCACGCCCGTGACCGGATCTCCGGCGGCCACCCGCTCCATCCCCCGCACGGCCGCGACCACCCCGGCCAACCGGCCCTCCACACCGTCCCCTCCGGGTCCCGCGCCGGTCGGGTTGGGCTCCGCGCCGGCCGCTCGGAGTTCCGCGCCGGTCGGGCGGGGCTCCTCGTTGGTCGGGTGGGGCACCGCGCCGGTCGCGAGGGGCACCTTGCCCCTGCCGAGCGACTCCAGGAGGTCGGCGGCGCGGCCGAGCGCTACCCGGTCTCCGGCGAACCAGGCGTCGCCGGCGGCTGTGGCGAGCAGGGAGGCCGCCTCGGCGGGCGCGATCAGCGCGACGCCCTCGGCGGCGGCGATCAGCATGTGCGCGGCCGGTGCCGGATCGCCCTGCTCGGCCTCGACCGCCGCCCGTACGCTGGCCAGCCGGGCCAGCACCAGCGGGTCCGTGGTCAGGCGACGGCCCCGCTCCGCCGCGGCGCCGGCGCGGGG
>NZ_JBFANM010000110.1:0-33255 GCF_040674815.1 Nonomuraea sp. NPDC049709 | reverse complement strand
CCGACTGCTCGACCTCGGCGAAGGCCGCGCGGTGTGGGCCTGCCTGGCGTCCCGTCGCCGCCTAGATTGGCCGAGCGGACCGTCCCCCGGGCTCGCCGGCACCGGCGGCCCTGGGGGCAAGCCCTGGTACGGCGGGGGACCTACCCGGCCCTCCGCCCCGCGCTACGAGCGTGAATCCGCACACGGGAAGGAAGCCGATGAGCGACGACTGGCGACCGCGTTCGGCGGACGTGCTGGTGCTCCTGATCCAGGCGTACCTGGCGTACGTCCCCTGGCTCCTGGAACACGTCGGCGGGGTGTGGCGAGTCACCACCGGGTCCCGGCCGAGGTGCCCGGCCCGGCGGCCGGGCACCGGTCATCGGGTCACTTGACGATGATCTGATGGGTGGCCTGGGCCGGTCCGGTCCCGCCGTCCCCCGCATAGCTCGCGAGGTAGCTGTACCTGCCGGCGTTGGCGGGCGTGTCGGTGAACGTGTACGTGCCGTCGGCGTTCACCCTCACCGGCGGGAGCTTGACGGTCTTACCGCTGGTGCCCTTGACGTACAGGGTGCGCTGCACGGTGAGCGGGGACCCCGGAGAGGGCGGCCTGCCGCCCGCCGTCAGGACGCCGCTCAGCTCCACGGCCGTGCCGGCGACGCCGGACTGTGGCCCTGTCAGGGTGAGCGTGGCTTCGCGCTTGACCGTCACGGTGACGGAGGCGCTGCTGCGGCGGTGGCTGTCGTCGCCGTCCCAGAACACCCAGTAGATCACCTCGCCGACGTACGGCGGCAGCTCGAAGACGGGCGTGTCCTGGAAGGTGAACGTGCCGTCCTGCCGCGTCGTCACGCCGGTGATCGGCAGTTTCGTCCAGCCGGGCAGGTACTGGATCACCGTGAGCGGCTTGAGCCCGAGCGCCTCGCCGTCGGCGCGGGTGAGCCGCCCCTCGACGGTGATCGGCGAGCCGGCGTACGCGTCCGCGGGGGCCGTCACCGTGAGCTTGGTGGCCGGTAGCGCGACGCCCGTCACCCGCCACAGCAGCAGCCGGTCCGTGGAGCTGCGCAGCAGCGCGAAGACGTCCGTGCCGGAGAACGCGACGCCGTCCGGGAGCAGTTCGGCGTCCGGCTGGTCGGCCGCGAACAGCTCCGCGCCCGTCGCGGCGTCGTAGAGGGTGAGGTCGGTGCTGCCCCACTGGCGTCCGGCCGCGACGTACGCGCCGTCCGAGCCGAGCGCCACGGCGGACGGGTACCCGTCCCAGCCGTCGCCGTAGGTGCCGGTCGCCGCCAGGGTCCTGGTGTCGTACCTGGTGAAGTGACCGGGGGTGTCGGCCGCGCTGAACAGGGTGCCGCCGTCGGAGCTCAGGGTGAGGTCGCGCAGGGAGTCGATGCGCCACTCCTCGCCGTCGATCGTGCCGCGCAGCGCGGGGGCGCCGTCGCCGAGGTCGTAGACCAGCATGTCGGCGTGGTGCAGGGCGGTCTGGCCGACCACGAGCGTGTCGCCGGCGGCCGCGAGCACGGGAGGCCGCAGGTGCTCGCCCCCGACCGCCACGGGCGCCGGGGCGCTCGCGCTGAGATCCAGGCCGACGACGCCGCCGGGGCCGTTGTCGCATCCGTGCCCCACCCACAACCGCTCGCCCAGCAACGCCAGTGTGGACGGGCAGGGGTGGGCCGACAGGTCGATCCGGCGGGTGACGGCGAGGCTCGCGGTGTCGATCTCGGCGACCTCGTTCGAGCCGGTGAGAGCCGCGTACAGGCGGGTGCCGTCCGCGTTCACGGCCAGCTCTTGGACGCCGGGCAGGCCGGTGACGACGCCGCCGGTGAGGTTTCCGTCAGTGTCGGCCACGATGATGCGGTCACCGGCGGGAACGAACACCCGGCCGCCACCGACGGCTAGGTCGGCGGTGTAGGAGTCGGCGACCCCGAGGTCGGTGGTGGTGCCGGCCGCCGAGGCGGCGGGGGCCGTGACGGTGAGCAGGCCGGTGATCAGGCCGGCGGCGCCGCAGTAAGCGACTAATCGGCGAACCAGGGATGGGGACACGAGAGCCTCCTGCCGGTACGGGAACATGTGTTCTAATAACGTCTCACGGGTGCTCCCACGTCAAGATCATCTGGTCGCGCGACACCAAACCGTGATCAAGCACCCTCCGGCGTTCGAGACCGGGACGATTGTCGGTGCCCGCTCACATAGTCGTCGCCATGACGATTCCCCTCACGTGGGTCCGCGCCGTCCGCGGCCACGAGCTGGTGCTGGACGGGATGACCCTGCGCTGCAGGAAGACCGGCGGCCAGCTGCCGGCGTCCGTGCCCAGGGCCGTGCGGTCCAGCCGGGTCGGTGAGCAGTTCGCGGCGCTGCTTGAGCACCTGGACGGGCACGAGAAGGAGTGCCGCGCCACCGTGGAGTCATGGATGCTGAACGGGCCGCCGGTGCCTGCCGGGCTCCTCGCCGGATGTGGCCCGACCCCTGGTGGTGGGCCTGCCTGCGGCACCTGGTGGTCCGCGTAGAGGGGCGGGCCGAGCTGCTGGAGGAGGTGTCCGAGGACGGGCGGGTGAGCGTCAGGACGGCGGACGGCGTCCCGTACGAGTCGCCGCCCGGCGCCCCGGTGACTCCGGCGCACCCCCTCCTGCTGGACGACCCGGGGGCCGTAGCGGCGGCCGCTGGCCGAGCATGACGCCGTTCAGGGCATTGAGCAGGTGAGCGCCGGGTCCATCGCGGGCGGGAAGGCCATGGCCCCTAGCCATGTGACCCCCACCCCTCAAGATCCCGAAGTGTCACTGGAGTACTACGTGCAGGTGTAGCCGGAGGGCAGGGCGGTGCTGGTGTTCGGGCGGCCGGCCTGGAAGCCGAAGGAGGTGGTGGCGCCGGCGCTCAGGGAGCCGTTGTGCGGGGCGTTGCGGGCCGTGACGGTCTGGCCGGTCACGGTCAGGGCGGCGTTCCAGTGGCCGGTGAGCGTGTGGCCGGCGGGCAGGGTGAACGTGACCGTCCAGCCGTTCCGCGCCGTCGTGCCGGTGTTGGTCACGGTCGCCTGGATGACGTACCCGTTGCCCCACTGGCTCTGCGTGGACGGGGCGACGGTGCAGCCGCCCGTGCCGCCCCCGCCGGTCGTCAACGTCACCGTGCCCGAGCGGGGCGAGCGGTTGCCGGCCGCGTCCTTGGCGTACACGGCGAAGGTGTAGGAGGTGTTCGCCGCCAGGCCCGTGAGTGCGGCCGAGGCGGTCGCGGACGAGGCCGCCGCCGTCTCGGTCGTCCCCTGGACGCGCACCACGTCGTAGCCGGTCACGCCCACGTCGTCGGTGGCGGCGGCCCAGGTGAGGGTGGCCGAGGAGGAGGTGACGGCGGAGGCGACCGGCGTGCCGGGGGCGGTGGGCGGGCTGGTGTCGTCCTCCGAGGGCTCGTACGCCAGCCCGTACCCCTGCGCGAACAGCGGCGTCTTGCCGTCGCCCGCGTTGATCGGCTGCTGGGAGGCGGCGCTCATCCAGGTCATGGGCAGCTTGCCGGTCGGCTGTACTGCCCCGAACAGCACGTCGGCGACGCCCTGCCCCTCGGTGCCCGGCAGCCAGGCGGCGACCAGGGCGTTCCAGCCGGACAGCTGGGAGGCGATGTCCAGGGGCCGGCCGGAGACGAGCACGACGACGACCGGCACGCCGGCGGCGCGCAGGGTGGCGATGGTGTTCAGGTCGGTGGTGTCCAGGCCCAGGCCGCCGGGGCGGTCGCCCTCGCCCTCGGCGTACGGGGTCTCGCCGACGACCGCGATCGCCACGCGGTAGGAGCCGTCGATCCCGCTGCCGTCCCGGCTGTAGGTGACGGTCGCGCCGGACCCGACGGTGTTCCTGATGCCCTGCAGGATGGTGGTGCCGGGGGTGATGTTCCCGGACGAGCCCTGCCAGGAGACCGTCCAGCCGCCGCTCTGGTTGCCGATGTCGTCCGCGCTCTTGCCCGCCACGAAGATCTTGCCGCCGGTCTTGGCGAGGGGCAGCAGGCCGCCGGCGTTCTTCAGCACGACCTGCGACTTGGCCACCGCCTCGCGGGCCAGCGCCCGGTGCGCGGAGCTGCCCACGCCCGCCGTGTACGACCGGTCGGTGAGCGGCTTCTCGAACAGCCCGAGCTCGAACTTCTTGGTCAGCACGCGCCGCACCGCGTCGTCCACCCGCGCCGTGCTGACCCGTCCGGCCTGCACCTCGGCGCGCAGCAGGTCGATGAAGCGCCGCCACTCGGTGGGCACCATGGCCATGTCGATGCCGGCGTTCACGGCGGTGCGCACGTCGAGGGCGGACAGGCCCGGGGCGCCGTCGATCTGGTCGATGCCGTTCCAGTCGGAGACCACGAAACCGTCGAAGCCCAGCTCGCCCTTGAGCACCGTGGTGATCAGGTACTGGTGACCGTGCAGCTTGGTGCCGTTCCAGCTGCTGAACGAGATCATGACCGAGCCCACGCCGCGCTCCACGGCGGCCTCGAACGGCGGCAGGTGGACGGCCCGCAGCTCCGCCTCGGAAAGTTGCGTGTCGCCCTGGTCGGTGCCGCCGGTCGTGCCGCCGTCGCCGAGGTAGTGCTTGGCGGTGGCCAGCACGGAGGCGGGCCCGTTCAGCGCCGTGCCCTGCAGGCCGGTCACGATCGAGGCCATCGACGAGGGCAGGTCCGGCGTCTCGCCGAAGGACTCGTACGTACGCCCCCAGCGGTCGTTGCGCGCCACGCACAGGCAGGGCGCGAAGTTCCAGTCGATCCCGGTGCCGGCCACCTCCTCGGCCACGGCCCGCCCGATCCGCTGGGCCAGGGCGGGGTCGCGGGTGGCGCCGAGGCCGATGTTGTGCGGGAAGATCGTGGCGCCGACGACGTTGTTGTGCCCGTGCACGGCGTCCACGCCGTAGACGAGTGGGATGCCCAGGGGCGTGGCCAGGGCCGCGTTCTGGAACCTGTCGTACATGTCCGCCCAGCCGGTCGCGGTGTTGGGCGACGGCGCCGAGCCGCCGCCGGACAGCACGGAGCCGAGCCGGTAGGCGGTGATGTCGGAGTCGCTGACCGAGCCGCGCTCGGCCTGCGTCATCTGCCCCAGCTTCTCGTCCTGCGACATCCGGGACATGAGGTCGGCGACCCGGGTCGGGACGGGAAGGGCGGGGTCCTGGTAGGGGAAGGCGGCCATGGCGGTCGCCGGGGGCGCGACCAGGCTCGCCGCGACGAGCGCCAGCGCCGCCGCCCTGCTCGTCCATCTTCTGCTGGGGTTGCTCATCGCAGGCTGCTCCGGCTCGGCTCGAAGGGGTTTGGGAGCGCTCCCACAAGCACTCTAGGCGCCATCCCGCGACTTTCCCGGCCCCGCTGCCCGCGCCCGTCCGGCCTACCTTCCGCACCAGCGGAAACGAGCCGGGAGCCGGTGAAACTTTCATCGCCGCTTTACCGCTTTCGAGACGATGTCGATAATGCGCTCAGGAAAGCGCTTTCCGAACGACCGACCGACAGTTTCCCAGCGAGCGGAGAGCACCATGCCCTCGAGATGGATGGCCGCCCTGGCAGTGGCCGCCGCCCTCGTCCTGCACCCCCTCGGCGCGGAGGCGGCGGCCGACGCGCCGACCGGGTTCGCGGCCGTCAACGCGCTCGGCCAGAACGGCACCACCGGCGGCGCCGGCGGCCGGACCGTGACCGCCACGAACGCCGAGCAGTTCCTGGAGTACATCGACAGCCTCGAACCCCTGGTCATCCAGGTCTCGGGCACGATCGCGATCACCAGCAAGCAGGGGGTGCGCCCGAACAAGACCATCGAGGGCGTCGGGAACACCGGGCACATCACCGGCGGCGGCCTGGACTTCTACCGGTCGTACAACGTGATCGTCCGCAACCTCCGCTTCACGGACGCCGAGGACGACGCGGTCAACATCGGCCAGCAGTCGCACCACATCTGGATCGACCACAACACCTTCTCCGGCGCGGTGGACGGGTCGGTGGACATCGTGCGGGGTGCCGACTACGTCACGGTCTCGTGGAACCACTTCGACCACGCCGACAAGGCGATGCTGATCAGCCACTCCGACGGCGCCGCCGGCACCGACGTGGGCCACCTCAAGGTGACGATCCACCACAACTTCTTCGACCACAGCCGCCAGCGGCACCCGCGCATCAGGTTCGGCGAGCCGGTGCATGTCTACAACAACTACTTCCTCGGCAACGAGCTGTACGGCGTGGCCTCCACGGAGAACGCCGGGGCCGTTGTCGAGGGCAACTACTTCGAGAACGTGCCGCACCCGCTCCACTCGGCCAGCGGGTACGCCGACAGCGGCCCCGGCCGGGCCGTGCAGCGCGACAACATCTTCGTCAACTCCGGCACCCCCGAGGTGGCCGGGACCGTGGTCGAGCCGCGCACGTACTACGGATACACGGTCGATCCGCCGCAGAACGTTCCGGCGGCGGTGCGGGCGGGCGCCGGAGCCCGCCTATAGGGCATGAATCGGTCAGTAGTCGATCAATGCCCTTGACGTCGGCCCCGCTTGCGGGGTGATCGCTCTATATCGTCCCCGATGTCCGCAAGTAAGCACGATCGGCCTCGGGGGTCCTCATGGCGGGTGGATGGACGCGGCGCGCGCTCCTGCGTGCCGCGGGCGGGGCGGCGCTGGTCCCCGGGCTGCCCGCCACGGCCACGGCGAAGGCCACGGAAGCGGGCGCCCCGAAGTACGCGGAGCTGCGGGCGCGGTGGCGGACGCTGCTGCTCGGGGACGGCTTCGACCGGAAGGCGGAGCCGTACCGGAGCCGGCTGGCCGAGCTGGGCCGGGCGGCGGCGGGCCACCGCGCGCGGATGGCCCCCGAGCGGGGCGCACTCTGGCGCGGCCTGGAGTACGCGGGCTCGGACGAGCTGCCGCACGTGTCGTCGGGGCACCTGTACGAGAGCTTCACCAGGCTGCGCGTGATGGCCGAGGCGTACGCGCAGCCCGGCACCGGCGTGACCGGCCAGACCGAGCTGGGCCGGGCCGTGCTCGCGGGCCTGGACCACCTGCTCGCCGACGTGTACCACCCGGGCACCACCGCGTACGGGAACTGGTGGCACTGGCGGATCGGCGGCCCGCAGGCGCTGCTGGACACGGCGGTGCTGATGTCCGGGCGGCTGACGGAACGCCGGGCGGACGCCTGCTGCGCGGCGGTGGACGCGTTCGTGCCGGAGTCGGCGGTGGCCCGCTACGAGGGCAACAGCACCGGCGCCAACCGGGTCGACCTGTGCCGCGTGCTGGCGCTGCGCGGGGTCCTCGGGGGTGAGGCGGCGCGGATCCAGCTGGCCAGGAACGCGCTGGCCCCGGTGTTCGTCCCGGTCACCTCGGGCGACGGCTTCCACGCCGACGGCTCCTACCTCCAGCACTCCTGCGTGCCGTACGTCGGCGGCTACGGCGCGGTGCTGCTCGGCGGGCTCGGGATGCTGGCCGCGCTGCTGCGCGGCTCGGACTGGGACCTGAACGGGCCGGAGCTGCGGGCGTTCCTCGGCGTGGTGGAGCGGGCGGTGCCGCCGTTCGTGTACAACGGGCTGGTCATGGACAACGTGGCCGGGCGCGGCGTCAGCCGCGGCGGGTCGCCGGGCCGGCCGGACGACCACCGGCGCGCGCACGGCCTGCTCGCCTCGATGGCGCTGCTGGCCGACGCCATGGACGATGCCGTGGGTGATGCCGCGGGCAAGGAGCGCGCGGAGCGCTGGCGGGCCATGGTCAAGGGCTGGCTGGAGCGCGGCCGGCCGGTGGCCGACAACCGGTCCCTGGGCATCGCCCGCGTGGCGCGGCTCCGGGCCGTGGCCGCCGCGAAGGTCCAGGCGGCGGCCGAGCCGGTGGAGCACCGGCTGTTCCCCGGCATGGACCGGGCCACCCACCGGCGGCCGGGCTGGGCGGCCTCGGTGAGCATGGCGTCGCGGCGGGTGGCGCACTACGAGTACGGCAACGGGGAGAACGCGCGCGGCTGGCACACGGGGGCCGGCTGGTTGTCGTGGTGGGGGGACGGGTTCGGGGAGGAGCAGTACGCGGACGCGTTCTGGGCGACCGCGGACCCGTACCGGCTGCCCGGGGTCACGGTGTCCACCAAGCGCCTGGCGGACGGGGAGGGCGGCGAGTGGACGTTGCCCCGGCCGGACGCGGCGTGGGCAGGCGGCGCGACGGACGGGGAGTTCGCCGCGGTGGGGCAGGACCTGCGGGGGCTGGGCAGCACGCTGGCGGCCAGGAAGGCCTGGTTCTTCCTGGACGACTGCGTGGTGTGCCTGGGCGCGGGCATCGCGTGCGCGGACGGGGTGCCGGTGGAGACGGTCGTGGACAACCGCAACCTGGGCGCGCGCGGCGGGGCCTTCCTCCGCGTGGACGGTGAGCCGGCGGGCGCCGCCCCGGGACGGCCGGCGCGGCGGCCCGGCGTCTCCTGGGCCCACGTCATGGGACACGCCGGGTACGTCTTCCTCTCCCCCGCCGACCTGAACTTCCTGTTCGAGGAGCGGACCGGCTCCTGGCGCGACGTCAACGCCGGCGGCTCCCCCGCCCCGATCACCCGGCGGTACCTGACCATGTGGCTCGACCACGGCGCCGACCCGGCCGGCGCCTCCTACGCGTACGCGCTCATGCCCGGCGCGAACGTGGAGACCACCCGCGCCCGCACGGTGGACGGCCGGGTGGAGGTCCTGGCCAACACGGCGGCCGTGCAGGCGATCAGGGTCCCGGAGCTGGGCCTGACCGCGGCGAACTTCTGGGCCCCCGGCCGGGCCGGCGGGATCTCGGTGAGCGCTCCCGCGTGCGTGCTGGTCCGCGAGCGGTCCGACGGCACCGCCCTGCTGTGCGTCTCCGACCCGCCGCGTCAGGCGGCCGCGCTCGCCGTCACCTGGGAGCACCCGGTGCGCGCCGTGGTCTCCGCGCCGCCGGTCGTCACCGCCACCACCACGGGCCGGTCCCTGGGCCTGACGTTCACCGACCTCCGGGGTACGGCCGGGGCCACCCAGTCGATCACTGTTGCCCTGGCTCAACCATGAATTGAATGACATGACCGTTTCTTCGGGGAAATTGAGCGCTTGTAAATGCCTTTAGGTGGCGTGGGGATTACCAGAAATCCCCTCCGGCGAAATCCACTGCGTTACCTCATGTCACCCGAGGAGGCCAAATGGCATACGGGTCCCTGGCGGGCTTCGGCAGTGGCGTCGCGGTGGCCGCGCTGGCGGGCGGGCATCTCTGGCTGGTCGTGCTGTGCGGCTCGCTCGTGCTGGTCAGCGCCTTCCTGGTGCGCTCCAGGTTCCGGCGCGGGCGGGGACCACTGTGCCCCTGACCGCTGGGCCCGTGACCGCCGCGGGAATCACCGCCCGGTACACCGGTCACCGGAAACTGCTTGTCCTGGGGGCGCTTCCGGTCGCCGGATACGCCGCCTGGGGCATCGCCCATCTGGCCGCGTCGGCGGGGGCCGTCGACGGGCGCCCCTACGACATGTCGGTCGCCTGGCCGGCCTCCTTCCTGCTGCTGTGGTGGATGCCGCTGGCCTGGTTCGAGCGGCCGGTCCGGGTCCCGCCCGGGCGGCGGGGGCAGCTCGCCGCGCTGCGGGTGACCGTCCAGGTCCCCGTCTACAACGAGGACCCCGAGGCGCTGCGCGCGTGCCTGCGCTCGGTGCTGGCGCAGAGCCGGCGGGTGAACCGGGTGCGGGTGGTGGACGACGGCTCCGCCGACCGGGTGACCGGGGAGCCCATCACGTACGACGAGGTGCGCCGCGAGTTCGAGGCCCAGGCCGCGGTGCGGGGCATCGAGACGACCTGGGTCCGTACGGAGAACCGGGGCAAGCGCTTCGCCCAGATGCGCGTGCTGGCCGAGGACGACGGAGACATCTTCCTCACCCTGGACAGCGACTCCGTGCTCGACCGGCACGCCGTGCGGGAGGGGCTGGCGCCGTTCGCCGACCCGCGGGTGCAGTCGGTGGCCGGGCACGTGCTGGTGCTGAACCGCACGGCCAACCTGCTCACCCGGATGACCTGCTTGGTGTACGTGCCCTTCACCCGCGGCCTGCGCAGCGCCCAGTCGGTGCTGCGGAGCGTCACGATGAACTCCGGCGCGCTGGCCTTCTACCGCGCGGACGTGGTCCGCCGGGCCGCCGGCGCCTACGAGAACGAGCGCTTCCGCGGGCGTCCCATGCAGATGAACGACGACTCCATGCTCACCTTCTACGCGCTGCTCGCCGGCCGCACCGTGCACCAGCCGTCGTCGCTGGTCTTCACGCTGGCGCCCGAGCGGCTGGACCACTACGCGAAGCAGCAGCTGCGCTGGATGCGCGGCATCACGGTGCGGCACCTGTGGTGGTTGCGGTACCTGCCGCTGACCGGCGTGGTCTTCTGGACCACGGTGGCGGAGTACCTGCACCTCCTGCTCGCCCTGGCCATCCCGATCGTGCTGGTCGCCGACCCGGCCTGCCGGGCGCACCTGGGTGAGCTCTCGGTGGCGGCGGCGCAGATCGGGCTGGCCATGAACTACCTGATGGCGCTGCGGCTGTTCACCGTGCGCCGGAGCGACGAGAGCACGGGGGCGCGGCTGCTGCTGTTCGCGCTCGCGCCGCTGGCCTCGGTCTGGCGGCTGCTGGTGCTGCGCCCGCTGTACCTCTACGCGGTCCTGACCTGCTGGCGGGTCAACCGCTGGGGCACCCGCGGCGGCGTGGAGGTCTCGCTCACCGCCTCGGCCTAGAGCCCGGTCACACCTTCAGCGCGGCCAGGAACCGGTCGGCCTCCGCGGCGATCCGCGGCAGGTCGGCCGCCGGGTCCTCGGACCGGGCCAGCAACATGCCGCCCTCGCACAGCGCACCGAAGGCGAGCTGCGCGCGGGCGGCCAGGTCGCCGTCGGGGGCCTGCCCGGCCGCCACGGCCACGCGCAGCCCGTCGAGCAGGACGCGCAGCATGTGGTCGTGCTCGATCTCGCGGACCCGCTCCCAGCCCAGCACCGAGGACGCGTCCAGCAGCACGATCCGCCGGAACCGGGGGTCGAGGCAGTGCTCCAGGAACGTGCGGCAGCCGCGCCGCAGCGCCGCCCACGGGTCGCTCTCCTCCGTGGCGACCCGCAGGAGCCGGGCCTCGACCGCCTCCAGCTCCGCCACGAACGCCGCCAGGAACAGCTCCCCCTTCCCGCCGAAGTGGTGGTAGGCGGCCCCCTTGGTCACCCCGGCCGCGGCCGCGATCGCGTCGATCGAGGTGGGCGCGTATCCGTGGGTCCCGAACAGCTCACGCGCGGCCAGCACCAGCCGCCCCGTGGTCTCGTCCGAACGTTCTGCCTGGGTACGGCGGATCATCGTGCTCCCATTGACTTACATACTCGCGGTACGTAACTTCGAGACTAGTTACGTACGCCGAGTATGCAACATGGAGGTGAGTCATGTCCTCACCGCACTTCGCCGTCTACGGCGCCACGGGCCACACCGGGCGCCTGGTGGCGGCCGACCTGCTGGCCCGCGGCCGGGAGGTCATCCTGGCCGGCCGCGACGGCGGCGCGCTCAAGGTCCTGTCCGACGAGCTCGGCGGGGCCCCTACGCACCAGGCCGCGATCGACGACCCCGGCGCGTTACGGGAGCTCGCCGGCCGGGCGGCCGTGCTGATCCACTGCGCCGGCCCGTTCACGCACACCGGCCGGCCCCTGGCCACCGCCGCGGCCGAGGCCGGCTGCCACTACGTGGACCACGCCCTGGAGCAGCACCACACGAAATGGATGTTCGACGCCATGCGGGAGCCCGCGCGGCGGGCGGGCATCACCATGCTCACGGCGACCAGCTTCTACGGCGGGCTGGGCGACCTGCTCGCCGGCGCGGTGGCTGCCGGCATGACCGGGATCGAGCGGGTGATCACCGCGTACGCGGTGAGCGGCTGGCGCCTGACGACGGGGGCCAGGAAGACCGCCGAGCTGCTGTTCGCCGAAACCCAGCGGATCACGTACACCGACGGCGCCCAGCACGTCGGCTACGTCGAGCCGCGCAACGCCGTCTTCCCGTTCCCGCCGCCGCTCGGGCCGCGCACGATGATCGCCCCCGTGCCGTTCTCCGAGGTCGTCACCGTGCCCAGGCACGTGGCCACGCCGCGGGTGGAGGCGCAGCTCACGGCGCACACGTTCGAGGAGGAGCAGGCGTTCACCAGCGAGCACGTGGACGCGGCCACCCGGGCGGGCTCCGCCTTCACGGTCGCCGCGCAGGTGATCGCGGCGGGCGGCGGCCGGGCCGGGCAGGCGCGCGGGCGCGACCTGTGGCGCATGAGTGCCTTGACCTCCGTCGAGGCCGCGGTCCGGCTGGCCGGCGGCCAGGGCCCCGGCCCCGGCGTGTTCGGCCCGGCCGAGGCGTTCCCCGCCGAGGCGTTCCTGCGTGACCTGGAGCGGCTCGGCCTGTTCACCCTCAACCTGCCGGAGGAGAGATGATCCTGGTGACGGGCGCGGCCGGAGGGCTGCAGGGATCGACCGGGCGGCACGTCGTCGACCTGCTGCTGGAGCGCGGCGAGGCGGTGCGGGCGTTCGTGCGTTCCGACGACCAGCGGGCCGCGGAGCTGCGCAAGCTCGGCGCGGAGGTGGTGGTGGGCGACCTGCGCGAGATCTCGTCGGTGCGGCCGGCCATGCGCGGGGTCAGGCGGGCGTTCTTCACCTATCCGGTGACGGCGGGCCTGCTGGACGCCGCCGCCGCGTTCGCCGCGGCGGCCAGGGAGGAAGGCGTGGAGCGCGTCGTCGAGGTGTCGCAGCTCGACGCCTCGCCCGAGGCGGCCACGCCGCGGATGCGCCGGCACTGGGTGGCCGAGCAGGTCTTCGACTGGGCCGGGGTGGGCGCGGTGCACCTGCGGGCCGGGGTGTTCTTCGAGAACCTGGCCGTCGTGGTGGCCGCCGCCGGGCGGCTGGCGCTGCCGCTGGGCGCTCCGGACACGTGGATCCCGCTGGTCGCGGGCCAGGACGTGGCCAGGGTGGGCGCGGGGCTCCTGCTCGATCCCGCTCCGGCCGACCCGGTGTGCCTGGTCAACGGGCAGATGGTGACGGTGGGCGAGGCGGCGGAGGCGTTCGGGGTGGAGTACGCCGACGTGCCGCCGGAGGCGTGGGCGGCGCGGGCGATGGAGGTGTACGGCGACGAGGTCGCCGTCGAGCACCTGTCCCACCTGTGGGCGCTCTTCCGCTTCATCGGTCACGGCGACCACCCGCTCTACCGGGTCACGGAGAGCATCGAGCGCCACGGCGGCCGGCCGCCGATGACCCTGCGCGAGTTCACCGGATAAGCGAAGACCCCCGGCCGGAGACGGCCGGGGGTCATGCCAGGACGGGATCAGCCGGTGAAGCCGACGGCCGTCCAGTCGTAGTACTTGTAACCGCGCGCGCCGAAGTTGGCGAGCGTCTTCTTGGCCGCCCAGATGTCAGGACGCTGGTACAGCGGGATGGTGTGCACCATGTCCCAGATCAGCTTGTCCGCGGCGTTGGCCAGCTCGATGGCCTTGGCCGGGTCCATCTCGTCCACGGCCGCCTGGATGGCGGCGTCCACGGCCGGGTCACTGGCCTTCGGGAAGTTGCTCTCGGAGCCGGTCTTGTAGATCTGCGGCATCGAGCCCAGCGGCAGCGGCGTGCCGATCCAGGAGAACGGCACCAGGTCGAAGTCACCCTTGATGATGAAGTCGTTGAAGAACTTGTCGACGGGGACCGGGCGGATCGTGACCTTGATCCCGGCCTCCTTCAGCATGGCCTGGGTGAGCTCACCCTCGGTCTGCGAGACCGGGGTCGCCGTCGGGATGACGAAGCTCAGCGCGAGCTCCTTGCCGTCCTTCTTGCGGTATTCACCCTCCTGCTTCCAGCCGGCCGCGTCGAGCAGCTGCTTGGCCTTCTCCAGGTTGTACTTGCCGAGGTCGCCGGAGTTGTCGACGTAGCCCTTGTGGTTGTTCATGAAGACGTGGTTGCCGAGCGTCTGCAGCGGCCACTCCATGTCCTTCAGGTCGGACTGGGTGATCACGTCACGGTTGATCGCGTACTGGACGGCCTGGCGGACCGTCTTCTCCTTCAGGAACTCGCTCTGGTTGTTGACCGTGATGTGCCGCCAGTTCGGGCTGAGCGCCTTGCGGATCTCGGCGTTCGGCACCTCCTTGGCGCGCTTCAGGTCGGCCGGGGCACCGGCGGCGATCTCCACGGCGTCGATCTCACCGTTGGCGAACGCGTTCACCTCGGCGGCCGGGTCCGGGATCGCCCGGTAGATGAGCTTGTCGAGCTTGGCCTTCTTGCCCCACCACTTGTCGTCACGCACGAGGGTGAGCGTCTTGGTGCCCTCGTCGAGGGACTCCACCTTGAAGGGACCCGCTGTCGCCGGGATCTTCTGGTTGTAGTCGTTGTCGTACGCGTCGGGCGACGAGATGTGCTCGGCCGGGAACAGGTGCGAGGTGCCCCGGTTGAACAGGCCCTGCCACTCCGAGTACGGCTTCTTGAAGGTGATGACGGCGACCTTGTCGGAGTCACCCTTCTCGACCGACTCGATCTTGTCCCAGCCGTCCGTGGAGGCCGGCTTGAACTTCTTGTTCTCGCCGTTGTTGGCCTTCCACGCCGCCTCGAGGTCCTTCCACGTCATCGGCGTGCCGTCCGACCACGTGGCCTTCTCGTTGATCGTGTAGGTGACGACCTGCTTGCCCGACGACATGTCGTTCTTCACGTCGGCCAGGTAGTCGGGGTTCGGCGTGAAGGTGGCGTTCTCGTCCGCCATCATCAGCTGGGGCATGATCGGGTCCAGCATCGTCGCCGTGTCGGCCTGGTTGCCGTCGACGTGGTTGCCGTTCCACTGCGTCGGCCACTGCCCGATGGACAGGGTGAGCGTGCCGCCGTCCTTGACCTGCTCGTACGGGACGGGGTTGATGCTGATGGCCGGGGTCTCGGCCATCTGCTGCTGAGCCTGCTTCGACTGCTCGGTGCTCGGCTGCTTGTTCTCGGTGCCGCCGCCTCCGCCACAGGCCGCCACGGCCATGGCCAGGACCGCCAGCCCAGCGGCCGCACGGTAACGAACCTTCACTCTTCCTCCTGATTTTCCGAGGCCGTGATGACCTCGATCTCCTCCGCGTAGTGGCAGGCTGCGCCGTGGTCCACGGCGTTCGCCAGCCGGGCAACCGAGGGCTCCTCGTCCACACACCGCCGCCGTTCCGCCTCACTGAGCTGGGCGAACTTGGGGCAACGGGTGCGGAATCTGCACCCGGACGGGGGGTCCGCCGGGCTCGGCAGGTCGCCTTCGAGCAGGATCCGCTTGCGGGTGCGCTCCATCTCGGGGTCGGGCAGCGGGATCGCCGAGAGCAGTGCCTGCGTGTAGGGGTGGGCGGGGTGGTCGTAGACGTTCTCGACCGTCCCGATCTCGGCGATCCTGCCCAGGTACATGACGGCCACCCGGTCGGCCAGGTGCCGGACCACGGCCAGGTCGTGCGCCACGAACAGGTAGGACAGGCCCAGCCTGTTCTTCAGCTCCTCCAGCAGGTTGATCACACCTGCCTGGATGGACACGTCGAGCGCCGACACCGGCTCGTCCAGCACCAGCAGCTTCGGCTCCAGCGCGAGCGCGCGGGCGATGCCGATGCGCTGGCGCTGACCTCCGGAGAACTGCTGCGGGTAGCGCTCCGCGTGCTCGGGCGCGAGCCCGACGAGCTGCAGCAGCTCGGCCACCTTGGCGGACACGTCCTTCTCGCCGTGCGCCCGCAGCGGCTCGGCGATGATGTCGCCGATCGGCATGCGGGGGTCGAGGGCGGCCATCGGGTCCTGGAAGACGATCTGCAGGTCGCCGCGGAGCGCCTTGCGCCCCGCCTTGTCCAGCGTGGCGCTGTCCTTGCCGAGCACGACGACCCGGCCGCCCTGCGGCGGCTGGAGTTGCATGATCTGCTGCAGCGTGGTGGTCTTGCCACAGCCGGACTCGCCCACCAGGGCCAGCGTCTCGCCCTCGGCGATGTCGAGGCTGATGCCGTCCACGGCGAACACCGTGCCGACGCGGCGCTTGAAGACCGCGCCCTTCATCAGCGGGTAGTGCCGGATCAGCTGGTCGAGCTCCAGGACGGTGGCGCGCTCGGTGCGCGGCACGCGGACCACGTCGCTCGGCGGGATGACCGGCACCGGGAACACGTCGGCCCCGGTCAGGCCCTTGTGCTCGATCTCGTGCGAGCGGATGCAGGCCACGTGGCGCCCGCCGCCGAAGGGGGTCAGCGGCGGCTCCTCGTCGTCGCACATCTCCACCTTCATCGGGCAGCGCGGCGCGAACGGGCAGCCCGGCGGCAGCGACGCCGGCGACGGCGGGTTGCCCTCGATGGGGACGAGCGCCCCCTCCTCGCCGTCGATCCTGGGGATCGAGGCGAGCAACCCCATGGTGTACGGCATCCGCGGCCGGTAGTAGATGTCGTCCACGGGCCCCTGCTCGACCGGCCGGCCCGCGTACATGACCAGCACCCGGTCCGCCATGCCCGCGATGACGCCCAGGTCATGGGTGATCATCACGATGCCGGCGCCCGTCTCCTGCTGCGCGGTCTTGAGCACCTCCAGGACCTGCGCCTGGATGGTGACGTCGAGCGCGGTGGTCGGCTCGTCGCAGATCAGCAGGTCGGGGTCGTTGGCGATGGCCATGGCGATCATCGCGCGCTGCCGCATGCCGCCGGAGAACTCGTGCGGGAACGCCTTGGCCCGCAGGTTCGGGTTCGGGATGCCGACGAGGTCGAGCAGCTCCACGGCCCGCTTGGCGGCCTTGTCCTTGCCCATCTTCTGGTGGACGCGCACGGCCTCGGCGATCTGGTCGCCGATGGTGAACACGGGCGTGAAGGCCGACAGCGGATCCTGGAAGATCATGCTGATCGCCTTGCCGCGCACCTTGATCAGCTCGTCTTCCTTCAGCCCGAGCAGCTCCTGGCCGTGCAGCTTGACCGAGCCGCTGACCACGGCGTTCCGCGGCAGCAGGCCCATGACGGCCAGCGAGGTCACGGACTTGCCGGAGCCGGACTCGCCCACGATGCCGAGCACCTCGCCGCGCTCGACCTCGTAGCTGACGCCGCGCACGGCCTCGATGCCGCCGGGGAAGGTGACGGTGAGGTCCCTGACCTCCAAGATGCTCACGAGTTGCTCCCCGGGTCGAGTGCGTCACGCAGGCCGTCGCCGATCAGGTTCACGCTGAGCACCAGGGCGACCAGCAGGCCGGCGGGGAAGGCGAACAGCCATGGGTAGCCGGTGGCGTTGCCGGAGCCCTGCGCGATGAGCGTGCCCAGCGAGACGTCGGGCGGCTGGATGCCGAAGCCGAAGAAGGACAGCGCCGCCTCGCCGATGACCGCGCCACTGACGTTGAGCGTGGCGTCGATGATCAGCAGCGAGGACAGGTTGGGCACGATGTGCCGGAAGATGATCTTCCAGCGCGGGATGCCCATGTAGACGGCGGCCTGGACGTACTCCCGCTCGCGGAGCGAGAGCGTCATGCTGCGCACCACCCTGGAGGTGATCATCCAGGAGAACGCGGCGAGCAGCACCACGAACCAGATCCAGGAGCCGTCCCGCAGCCGCGGCGAGATGATCGCGATGACCAGGAAGCTCGGGAGGACCAGGAGCAGGTCCACACCCCACATGAGCACCTTGTCCACCCAGCCACCGAAATATCCGGCGAAGGCGCCCACGATGGCCGCCAGGCCGGTCGAGATCAGCGCCACCAGCAGGCCGATGACGATGGACTTCTGCATGCCGCGGAGCGTGACCGCGTACATGTCCTGGCCGATCGACGTGGTGCCCCACCAGTGGTCGCCGTCCGGCGGCGACAGGAAGGACAGGAAGTCCTTGTCGGTCCACTCGTACGAGCCGAAATACGGCCCGACGTACGCCAGCCCCACCAGCAGGACCAGCGCGATGAACCCGTAGCGGGCCTGCTTGTTGCGCAGCAGGCGCCTGAGGACGACTTTCGAGCGCATGTCAGCTCACCCGCACCCGAGGATCGAGGGCCGCGACCAGGAGGTCCGAGAGGAAGGCGGCGGCCAGGATGCACACGGCCGCGAAGAAGGTGACCGCGGCGACGGAGTTGACGTCGTTCTGGTTGATCGAGTCGACCAGCCAGGCGCCCATGCCGTGCCAAGCGAAGATCTTCTCGGTGAAGGTCGCTCCGGTGAACATCGTCCCGAACGCGAAGGCGAAGTACGTGGCCGAGGGGATCAGCGCGGTGCGGAGCGCGTGCTTCGTCAGCGCCGTCCTGCGGCGCAGGCCCTTGGCCATGGCCGTGCGGACGAAGTCCTGGCCGAGCACGTCGAGCATCATGTTGCGCTGGATCCGGCTGTAGAAGGCGATCGAGCCGAGGCTGAGCGAGATCGTCGGGAGGATCAGGTGGTTCAGCCGGTTGACGAACTGGTCCCAGCCGGACAGGCGCGGGTTGTACTCGCCGGTGTACTCGATCAGCGTGAACCCGAGCCCTCTGTTCAGGTTGTACGTGGCGATCGCCAGCAGCGTCGCCAGCACGAACACGGGGATCGCCATGACCACGAAGGAGCTGACACCTATTAACCGGTCACTGAGCTTGTACTGCTTGACCGCGGAGATCGCGCCCAGCGCCACGCCCAGGGCGAAGCCCACGATCGTGCCGATGAGCAGGAGCCGGAGGCTGACCATGATCCGACGGCCCATCTCGCCGTTGACCGAGCCGCCGTTCCAGGTCCTGCCGAAGTCTCCGGTGACGACGCCCTTCGCCCAGGTCCCGTAGCGAACCAGCACGGGGGTCTTGTCGTTCAGGTTGTAGGCATCGAGTGTGGCGTCGATGACGGACTCGGCGACCGGGGGCTGGCGGCCCTCGTACGCGGCTCGCGGGTTCATGGTGGTGGCCGCGAGCATGTACGCCAGACTGGCCGCTATGGCGACCAAGATCACGTTTATTGCCAACCTGCGGAGCAGGTACTTGCCCATTACTCTCCGTTCGCGCTGACCGAGGGCGCGAGCTTCCGGATGGAGAGAAGCGCCCCCTCAACGAAAACCCATCCCGCCTCGTGAAATTCACTTGTCGGCGGGATGGCGATCAACGCGCAGAATATAAGCAAAGATATAACAGTCAGAAACTGAGGAATATAACAGTCAGGTCACTCACAAAAGATCGCCGACCCCTGTCGGCCCCCTGCGAATCCGGCCTCGACCTGCGGAAACTCCCCCTACCACATGGCCGCGAACGCCACCCTCAGAAGCACCTGTGTCACAGAATCCGGACATAAATTGACGACCGGCACGGGTGATCCACATCATATTCGTTGACGCGTGAGTGTGAGCGTCAATCGATCTCGGCGAGCACGGCGGCCACGGCGTCATAGGACTCCCTGACCCGATCGGCGTGTCCGTGGCGGTGCCGCTCCAGCCGGACGGCGCCGAGATGGCGGATCTCGTAGATCGACGAGCGCCACACCGCCGCCGGCGCGCGGTCCGGCTCGCCGTACGCCTCCCAGAACGCCAGGCGCTCGTCCTGCCTGGCCGCGGCCATCCGGATGGTCCAGTCGGCGGCGGGGTCGCCCCACCAGGTGCGGTCCAGGTCGAGCACCCCGGTGACCGTGGGCTCCGGGGCCTCGGCGGCGATCATGACGTTGACCGTCCACAGGTCGCCGGTGAGCAGGCGGGGCTCGGTGATCTCGTCCAGCACGTCGTGCCGGTCGGCCGCCAGGTCGGCGGCCTTGCGCAGGTCGGCGCCGTCGAGGCCGGCGTTCTCCAGGTCGGCCGCGATCTCGGTCAGGGAGCCCGTGACGGCCTGGCTCCAGGTGTCGTACCGGGGGTCGGCGACCGGGCCGAACCGGGGGCCCCGTACGTCGTGCACGGATCGGGCGATCTCCCCCAGGCGGCGGTAGAAGCCCGTCCAGAGCGGGCGCGGGTAGCCGGGCAGGCGCTCCGGGGCGGGGACCCCGTCGAGGAGCGTCTGGACCAGGTAGTCGCGGCCGATCAGGTCGTGCGACCAGTCGGCCGCCACGATGCGCGGCATGAGCGGGGCGATCAACGAGAGGTACGGCACGGTGGCGTACTCGTTGCGCATGAGCTGCCGCTCCGAGGCGAACTGGCGGGCCGGCTCCGGCGCGAACCGCATGACCACCGGGCGGTCCTGCCCGGCGACGGTGACCTTGTAGGTGTTGTTGTACATGCCGAGGCCCAGCTCGACGGCGGAAAGGGCGTCCCGGCCGAAGACGCGGCGGCTGATCTCCTGGAGGTGGCGGGCGGTCACGGGCTGCTGGAACGCCTCGCCGGGGCGCTCTATCGGCTGGAAGTCCATCGCGCCATCATGCCCGAGGCGCTCAGGAAGAAGTCGTCCCCGCCCACCTGACCGCCCTTGAGCGCCACTTCAAGCCCGTCGCAGGCGGGATCGTCCGAGGCCAGGACGCACACGGGACCGCCCACCGCCAGGCAGGCCACCACGTCCAGCGCGTACGCGCCGAGTGCGGCCACCACCTGCCCCGAGGTGTCTCCCCCGGCCACGACCAGCCGCCGCACGAGCCCGGCCCGGACCGTCTCGGCGGCCACCCGGCCGAGCAGTTCCCCGAGCCCGGCGGGGTCGCGGGCGGGCCCGCGCGTCGACTGCACGATGGTGTGCCGTCCTTCGCGCAGGCTCTCCCCGGCCCGCGCGATCACCGCCGGCCCCTCCGCCACGTCCAGCACCGCCCACCCGGCACTCTCGGCGGTGTCGATCTGACGAGCGGTGACCGGCGACCGGCTCCCCGAAACCACCAGCACCGGCCCCACCGGACCCCGCGCCGCCCCGGATGGCTCCGGCACCGCGGGACCGCGCGCCACACCCGGCGGTGACCCAGCGGGACCGCGCGCCACGCTCGGCGGTGGCGCGGCGGGGTCCGGTGCCCGGCCGGGGGTGGCCAGGGCTGAGGCCAGGGCGTAACTCAGGCCTCCCGAGCCGACGCAGTAGAGCGTCCCTCCGGTGGTGGCGTCGGCGAGGAGGAGGCGGCCGAGGGACCGGAGGTGGGCCTCGGTCATCGCGTCGGCGACGAAGGCCGCGTCCGCGCGCCTGGCCCGGTAGGCCGGCTCGGGCGCGCCGGCCGGCAGCCAGCCGGTACGCCCCGCGCCCTGCTCGGTCAGCCGGACCCGGAGGTCGGCCTCGGTCGCGGGGGTGACCGGGTGGTCGCGCGCCGGCGGGTACCGGTCGAGGCGGACCACCTCGTCCCCCGCCCGTACGAAGTGGTTGCCGAACCACGTGTAGCGCCCGAACTCGGGCTGCGCGGCCAGCACCGGCACCGCCCGCCCGGCCAGCCCCTCCCGGTGCAGGGCCGCGACGACCGCGCCGATGCTGCCGTGCCCGGGTGCGGAGTCGAAGGTCGAGCAGACCTTGTACTGCACGACCAGGGGCCGGAGTCCGGCCACGGCCCTGAGCGCCGGCAGCGCCCGCGCCACCGGGTCGGCCGCCGCCCGCGCGGTGGTGGCGATGCCGATGACGTCGTCCGCGTCGTGCAGGCGGGTCACGTCCGTGACGAGCGACCCGCTGAGACCGAACCGCCGGAACTGCCACAGCGCGTCCGTCGCGCCCGTGAAGTCGTCGGCCACGAAGGCGACCAGCGTCACGACCGCACCGCCCCGCCGGGCCGCGCCGCGACCCTCCCGCCGAAGTGCCGCAGCGCGGTGGCCAGCTCCGGCTCGTCCACCTCGTGCAGCGGCACGCCGGCGACGGTCGCCGCCCACGCCTGGCGGATGCTCGTGATCCCGGCGGCGGGCCCGTCCGGGTGCCCGAGCACGCCCCCGCCCGCCAGCACCAGCAGGTCGGTGGTCCCGGTGCGCTCCAGCGTGACCGGCGCCGTCCCCGCCCACTGCGCCGACGACAGCACCGGCAGGCAGGGAAAGCCCCCGAGCAGCGGCTCGCGGACCGCCGCGACCATCGCGGCCACGTCGTCGTCCGTGACGTAGAACTTGCTGTGGAACCCGCCGCAGTGCAGGTGGTCGATGCCGGTCAGCCGGGCCAGCTTCTGGTACGCCACGTGCCCGATCCCCAGCCCCGGATGCCGGGCCAGCGCCCCGATGCCGGTGACGTGCGCGTGGATCGGCACCCTGGCGTGCCGCCGCAGCATGGCGACGGCCGGGAAGCCGACGACGTTCAGGTTGACCATCACGCAGGTCCCGCCGGCGGCCACCACCAAGTCGTGGTTGCGCAGCATCCGGTCGGGCTCGTCGCTGATGTTGAAGGCGTACATGGGCCGCCGCCCCGTCCGCCGCTCCACCTCGTCGAGCGCCCCGGTCACGGCCCTGATCCGCTGCGCCAGCGGCGCGGGCGGGCAGTCGGCGTTCACCTCGTCGTCCTTGATGAAGTCGGCCCCCGCCAGCCCCAGCTCCAGCACGAGGTCCACGTAGTCGGAGGGGCGCAGGCCGACATTGGGCTTGACGATGGTGCCGATCAGCACGCCCTCGGGCCGCCCGGTCAGCCGCCGGGTGCCCGTCACGGCGAACCCGGCCGGCAGGTACGCCGCCCCGAACGCGGCGGGCAGCTCCAGGTCGACCAGCTTGAGCCCGGCCAGCTCGCGTAACTCGTACAGGTTGCCCGCGACCACGGGGAACAGGTTCGTCAGCGAGGGCCCGGTGTTGTCCAGGGGGAACCCGATCCGCACGAGGGCGGCGCGGGCCGGCCCGGCTCCGCGCGAGCCCGGCAGCGGCTCGGCGGCCGGGGCGGGGATCTCCGTCATGTCCAGCACCACCGCGCTGTGGCGGGCGCGCAGCTCGGCGGTCTCCCCGGCGACGCTGACGAACGTGCCGGTGCTCTGCTCGCCCGCGATCGCGCTCACCGCCTGCTCCAGCGGGAGGCGGGTGACCACCCGGTACGTGGCCACGGTCAGCTCACGCATGGGCCGCCCCAGGTCGCGCACGGAGCTCCCGTTCCAGGTGCTCCATGGCCAGCAGTGGGCTGGCGAGGACCGGCACGCGCTCCTCGACCGTCCCGGCCACCCGGGCCATCGACGCCTGGGCCAGCACGATCACGTCCACCTGCGCGCCCAGCTCGGCCAGCGCGGCGGCCACGCGCGCGTCGTGGGTGGCGGCGTCGCCGCTCATCAGGGCCTCGAACGCGCCCTCGCACACCCGCGCGGTCAGCGCGATCTCGGCCCCGGCCGCCGCGGCGCGCCGGCGTACCAGGTCGGCGGTGGGGTCGAGGGTGGTGGACAGGGTCGCGAGCACGCCGATCCGGCGGCCGAGCGCCACCGCCCGGTCGGCCATCGGCCGGTCCACCCGGGTCACCGGCACGCCGGTCAGCGGCTCGGCCGCCTCGACGGCCGCGCCGATCGAGGAGCAGGTGACCAGGATGTGGTCGGCCCCGGCGGCCTCGGCCGAGCCGATGTGCCCGGCGACCCGGCGCGCCGTCTGAGGCGTGAGCCGGCCGGCGGCGACGGTGTTCCTGATCAGGCTGTCGTCGACGATGTTGAACGTCTCGACGTCCGGCAGGTGCTTCGCGCACAGCTCGGCGAACACCGGCACCAGCGTCGCCGAGGTGTGGATGAGTCCCAGGGTTGTCGTCATGGCCGCTCCATCCGAGGTTCGGTGAACAGGTCGTGCCAGGCCCGGAAGTGGTCGTCGCTGGCCCGCCCGGCGGCGTCCTCGTCCCTGGCCAGCAGCGCTTCGTAGAGGGGCCGGTGGGCGGCCACCGACACCTCCTTGTCGCGCGGGTGGTTCTTGAGCCGGTCACGGCGCTGACGCACGGCTCGGAAGAGCACGCCGGTCATCGCGTCGGCGAAGAACGTCAGCGCGGCGTTGCCGGTGGCGTGCAGCAGCGCCTGGTGGAAGGCGAAGTCGGCGCGGTCGATGTCGTCGGCGGTGGCGGCGGCCTCCATGTCGGCCAGGGCCTTGCCGACGTGGGCGATGGCGACCGGGTCCCCCTTGCGCGCCGCCTCCCTGGCGGCCTGCCGCTCGAGTGCCACGCGGACCGAGTGCAGGGACTCGATGCTGAGGTGGCTGGCCGACAGGGCCAGGTCGAGGGCGAACTCCAGGCCATGCGGGGCCAGGCGCTGCACGTAGGTGCCCGAGCCCTGGCGCCGGCTCAGCACGCCGAAGCCCTCGAGCAGCCGCAGGCGGTCGCGCAGGGCGGTCCGGCTGACGCCGAGCCGCTCGGCCAGCTCCCGCTCGGGCGGCAGCCGGGCGCCCTCGCCGAGCTCGCGGATCAGGCCGGACAGCGCATCGGACAGCGCATCGGAGACGGGGTCTGCGGCCATGGCGAGCACTCCAGGCAGATTGGTCGTACCACTTGACCGAAAGGTACTACCAAGTCGCCGCGATGTTAACCCTCCAGTCGCTTCATCAGATGAAAATTTAGCTTCATCCGATGAAAGGCTATGAAAACCGGCGCGCCCGGGATAGCGTGCGGAGCCGTGGCAACTGATCCTCAGCGGGACTCGGCCCGGCACGTCCAGGTCGTCCAGGCCCTCGGCGCCCGCATCGTCGGCGGCTCGCTCGTCCCCGGCACCGCCATCCCCATCGAGGAGGAGCTGGTCGGCGAGCTCGGCGTGGGCCGCTCCGCCGTGCGGGAGGGTGTGAAGGTCCTGGCCGGCAAGGGCCTGCTGGAGACCAGGAGGAGCGCGGGCACGATCGTGCGCCCCCGCGAGTCCTGGAGCCTGCTCGACGCCGACGTGCTGAGCTGGCGGTTCGAGCCCGAGCCCCGGCCCGGGGACATCCGGGTGCTGGCCGACCTGCGGGTCGCGCTGGAGCCCGGCGCCGCCAGGGTGGCGGCCGAGCGGGCGGACGCGGCGGCCGTGCGGCGCATCGACGAGGCCCTGGCCGCGCTCTACGCCACGGCCGACGACCCCGAGCCGTTCATCGAGGCCGACCTGGCCTTCCACCAGGCGGTCTTCGCCGCCGCCGACAACGACCTGCTGCTCTACGTCTACGAAATGATCAGCATCGCCCTGCGGTCCGTGCGCCAGGTGCACACCCGCTCGGTGGCGCACAACAAGGAAACGCTGCCCGGTCACGAGCGCGTGGCCCAGGCGATCAGGCGCCGCCACCACCGCAAGGCCGAGGAGGCCATGCGCACGGTGGTCGAGGTCGCCCGCGCCGACGCCGAGCAGCACGTACGTCTCTGCTGCTAGAAGCTGTCACCAGCTGTGAGAAAAGAGCTCCACTTGGACGTCCTCCTCGACGTCGACGGCCCGGTCGCCGTCGTCACCCTCAACAGACCCGCCAAGCTCAACGCCATCACCCCCGACATGGCCGCCGCGCTGCGCGCGTGCCTCGCCCGGGTGGACGCCGACCCGGACCTCCGGGTGGCCGTGCTCACCGGCGCGGGCGAGCGCTCCTTCTGCGTCGGCAGCGACATCCGCGAGCTCGACGAGTACGCCACCCCGTGGGAGTTCCGCAACCGGGGCGACTACGGCGACGCCGTACGCGCCCTGCGCAAGCCGATCATCGCGGCCGTCAACGGCTACGCCTACGGCGGCGGCCTGGAGCTGGCCATGGCCTGCGACATCCGGCTGGCCGCCGAGACCGCCACGTTCGCGGCGCCGGAGATCAAGCTGGGCTGGATCGGCGGCAGCGGCCAGTCGGCCCTGCTGGCGCACGCCGTCGGGCCGACCAACGCGGCCACCATGCTGCTCACCGGCGACCCGGTCGACGCCACCCGCGCGCAGGCGTGGGGGCTGGTCACGGACGTGCATCCGCAGGACGAGCTCATGAAGGCGGCCAGGACGCTGGCCGGCACCATCGCCAAGCGCCCGCCGATCGCCGCCCAGACCGCCAAGGCCAACCTCAGGGCGGCCTACTCGATGCCGATCGACCAGGCCATCCAGTACGAGCGCGACCTGCAGACCGTCTGCTTCGCCACCGCCGACGCGGCCGAGGGCAGGGCCGCCTTCGCCGAGCGCCGCGAGCCCGTCTTCGAGGGGCGCTGACATGGGCGTGCTCGACGGCTACCGCGTGATCGACCTGTCCATCGCGATGGCCGGCCCGCTGGCCGCCATGCGGCTGGGCGACCTGGGCGCGGACGTGGTCAAGGTGGAGCCGGTGACCGGCGAGTGGCAGCGGCACGCCCCCGCGGGCGGCGCCGCCGGCAACCGGGTCAACGCCTCGTTCCTGTCGCTCAACCGCAACAAGCGCAGCCTCGCCGTCAACCTCAAGTCCGACGAGGGCCGCGAGATCGTGCACCGGCTGGCCGCGACCGCGGACGTCTTCCTGCAGAACTACCGGCCCGGCGTGGCCGAGCGGCTCGGCATGGACTACGGCACGATCAGCGAGCTCAACCCGTCCATCGTGTACGTCTCCATGTCCGGCTACGGCGAGACCGGCCCGTACATCTCGCGCCCCGGCCAGGACCTGCTGCTGCAGGCCATGAGCGGCGCGATGCTGAGCACGGGCCGCGAGGGCGACCCGCCCGCGCCCGCCGGCTCGTACGCGATCGACGCCATCACCGCCTACAGCGCGTTCGAGGGCGCGCTGGCCGCGCTGCTGCACCGCGAGCGCACCGGCGAGGGCCAGCGGGTGAGCGTCAACATGCTGGACGCGGCCGTCGCCGTGCAGATGCAGGAACTGTCGATCTACACCGTCGGCGGGGTGCCGCAGCGGCGCGGGCGCGAGCCGCACGGCCACACCTACATCCGCGCCCCCTACGGCGTGTTCGCCACCAAGGACGGCTTCATCGCGCTCGGCATGCCGCGGCTGGACGACCTGGCCGTGGCGCTGGACCTGCCCGAACTGGCCGCGATGGACGGGGACGCCGACGGCCACACGCGGCGCGACGAGATCACCGCGCTCGTGGCCGGCCGCCTGCCCGAGCGCACGACGGCCGAGTGGCTGGAGATCTGCGCCCGCCACGACCTGTGGGCCGGCCCCGTGTACGGCTACGCCGACCTGGTGAACGACCCCCAGGTCAAGCACAACGGCTCGTTCGTCACCTACGAGCACCCCACCGAGGGCACGGTCACCACGCCCGGCTTCCCGTACGGCCTCAGCGCCTCCCCGCCCCAGGTGCGCAGGGGCGCCCCGCTCGTGGGCGAGCACACCAGGGAGCTGCTGGCGGAGCTCGGCTACTCCGGGGAGCGCACGGCCGAGCTGGTGGCGGAGGGCGTGCTGGCATGCGAGGACTGACCTGGGACCACCCGCGCGGCTACGCCCCGCTGGACGAGCTGACGCGGCTCGACCTGGCCGGGGACAACCCGTACGGGCCGGTCCCGGAGCCGATCGAGTGGGACCGCCAGCCGCTCGAAGGGTTCGAGTCGGAGCCGATCGCGAAGCTGTGCGAGACGTACGACGTGCTGGTGATCGACCATCCGGGGCTGGGCGCGGCGGTGGACGCGCTGGTGCCGATGGAGGAGCTGTTCGCGCCGGAGGAGCTGGCCGGGCTGCGGTTCGCGGGCCGCTCCTACGAGAGTTACCACCTGGACGGCCGCCAGTGGGCGCTGCCCCTCGACGCCGCCACCCAGGTGGCCGCGGCCCGGCACGGCGTGACCGTGCCGGGGACGTGGCCGGAGGTGGCGGAGCCGGCCCGCGGGACGCGGATGGCGTTGTGCCTGGGCGGGCCGCACGCGTTCCTGATGTTCTGCGCGCTGTGCTCGGGCGACTTCCTCGACCGGCAGGCGGGCGAGCGGGCTCTGGAGCTGATGTCGGAGCTGCTCGCGTCGTCCGACCGGGAAGTGTCGCTGCTCAACCCGATCGGCGTGCTGGACGCGATGGCGGCGGGGGCCGTGGACTGCTGCCCCCTGCTCTACGGCTACGCCGGCTACCCGCTGGCCTTCTCCGACGCGCCCGCCTGGCCCGGGCAGGCGCCGGGGAGCGTGCTCGGCGGCACGGGACTGGCGGTCTCGCGGCGGCGGGCCGGGGAGATCCGCGAGGCCGTCCGCGCCCACCTGCTCCGCCTGGTGTCGGACCCGGTGCAGACCGGGCTGTTCCCGGCCACCGGCGGGCAGCCCGCCTCGGCCGCGGCCTGGGCGAGCGGCGGCTTCTACCGTGCCACCCGGGCCACCATGGACGCCGCCTGGATCAGGCCGCGCTTCCCCGGCTACATCGCCCTGCAGGAGCGGTCGTCGGCGCTGATCCGCGACGGGCTGCTCGCGAAGAAGCCCGCCCGCGACCTGCTCACGGATCTGCACGAGGAATGGAGGAACACATGACCACGGCCCTCGTCACCGGCGCCGCCGGAGCGCTCGGCCGCGCGATCGTCCGCCGCCTGACCGCCGACGGCCACCAGGTCGCCGCGCTCGACGTGGACGCGGGCGGCCTCGAAGGCACGCTCAACCTCAAGACCGACCTGCGCGACCCGGCGGCGATCGAGGCCGCGTTCGCCGAGACGGCCGCGCGGCTCGGCGACGTCGGCATCCTGGTCAACAACGCGGCCGTCTACCCGGCCCGGCCGTTCCTGGAGGTGCCGCCGGCCGAGTACGACGACGTCGTGGCGGTCAACCAGCGCGCCTACTGGCTGTGCGCCCAGCACGCGGCCCGGCACATGACCGGGCTGGGCGGCGGCGCCATCGTCAACATCGCCTCGATCACCATGCACGGCGGCTGGTCGGACCTGGCCGCGTACGTGTCCACGAAGGGCGCGGCGGCCGCCCTCACCAGGGCGCTGGCCCGGGAGCTGGGCCCGCGCGAGATCCGGGTCAACTGCGTCTCCCCCGGCGCCTTCCCGACGGCGGCCGAGGAGATCCACGAGGACCCCGAGGCGTACAACCGGATGGTCCTGGAGCGGCAGTCGCTCCAGCGGCGCGGCACGCCGGAGGAGCTGGCGGCCGTGGTGTCGTTCCTGACCGGGCCGGACGCCTCGTTCGTCACCGGGCAGAGCATCGAAGTCAACGGAGGGTGGGTGATGGCATGAGGCCGAACCGCAGGCGGCTGGCCGAGCTGACGGGCGACCTGAGCGCGGCCGGCGGCGTCCGGCTGGTGACGCTGGGCGACGGGGTCGAGCGCGGGATCAGGACGCTGGAGTTCAGGACCGGCACCGGGCTGGCCTTCGACGTGCTGGTGGACAGATGCATGGACATCGGGCACGCCGAGCACGCCGGGCGGTCGTTCGGCTGGCGCTCCCCCACCGGCTTCCGGCACCCGGGGCTGCACGAGAACGGCGACGAGGACGGGCTGTCGTGGCTGCGCTCGTTCTCCGGGCTGATCGTCACGGCGGGGCTGGACCACACGCTGTTCGGCGGCGAGGTGCCCGCCGACGGCTACCGGTACCCGCCGCGCGAGACCGTACGTCACGGGCTGCACGGCCGCGCCGGCAACCTGCCCGCCCGGCTGAGCGGCTACGGCGAGCGGTGGGACGGCGAGCGCTGCGTGCTCTGGGCCGAGGGCGAGGTACGCCAGGCCGCGGTGTTCGCCGAGAACCTGCGCCTGGTCCGCCGGATCGAGGCCGACCTCGGCGGCGACGAGATCCGGCTGGTGGACACGGTCACCAACGCCGGGTTCGAGCCGGCGCCGCACATGTACCTGTACCACATCAACCTGGGCTGGCCGCTGCTCGACGAGGGCACCCGGTTGGAGGCCGACATCCGCGAGACGCTCTGGCAGAGCGACAGCGTGGCCGAGCAGAAGGCCGACCACGTCACCTTCCCCGGGCCGGTGCCGGGGTTCGTGGAGCAGGTGTACGAGCACGCGCTCGTCCCCCGGCCCGACGGGCTGCACCGCGTGGCCGTGGTCAACGAGCGGCTGGGCATGCGGGTGGCGGTGGAGTGGCGAGCCTCCGAGTTCCCGTACTTCTTCCAGTGGCTGAACCTGCGCTCCGGCAACTACGCGGTCGGGCTGGAGCCGTCCACGCACCACGTGTCGGGCGACGCGGCGGCCCGGCAGGACGGCAGCATGATCTGGCTCGGAGCGCAGGAGTCACGCACGTACCACACGACGTTCCGTGTCGAGTCCGCGTCCTAGAGCCGGCTCTGGAGCCGATACGCCCGCTGCGCCGTCCCGGCGAAGACGTCGGCCCGCTCGCTCTCCGACAGCCCGGCGCACAGCTCGTCCGCGGCCCCGGCGACCCGCTCGTACCCGGCCGCGAGCAGGCAGACGGGCCAGTCGGAGCCGAACATCACCCGATCGGGACCGAACTCCTCCAGCACCACCTCCGCGAACGGCCGCAGGTCCGCCACCTGCCAGCCCTCCCAGTCGGCCTCGGTGACCATGCCGGACAGCTTGCAGTAGACGTTCGGCCGGGCGGCCAGCTCGCGGATCCGGCCGCGCCACGGCTCCAGCTCGCCGGCCGCGATCGGCGGCTTGGACAGGTGGTCGAGCACGAACGTCAGCTCGGGCAGGGCGGTCACCGTGTCGATGGCGGCCGGGAGCTGGTCCGGCAGGGTGAGCAGGTCGTACGCGAGCCCGGCGGCGGCCACGGCGGCCAGCCCGCGGCGCACGTCGGGCCGGTTGAGCCAGGCGGGGTCGGGCTCGGACTGCACCCCGTGGCGCACGCCGACCAGCCCCGGCGGCAGGGCGGCCAGCGTGCCGGCGGTGTCGGCCGCGGTCAGGTCGATCCATCCGACCACTCCGGCGACCAGCTCCGACCCGGCCGCCAGGGCCAGGAACTCCCGGGTCTCGTCGAGGTCGGGCAGCACCTGCACCAGCACGGTCGCGTCCACGCCCGCGGCGGCGGCCGGGCCGGCCAGGTCGTCGAGCGTGAACGTGCGGCGTACGGGCGCCATCTTCGCGGAGTCCAGCCAGGCGTGCGGGCGGACGGACAGGTCCCAGACATGGTGGTGGGCATCGATGCGACTCACAGCACGCAAGCTAGCAGACATCCCATGTTTTCCCCCAGGAACAGGAGCAACCGTGACCAACGACGGCTACACACGGCGAGGCGTACTCACCACCGGGTTAAGCGCGGCGGCCGGATCCCTGCTGGTGAGCGGCGTCGCCGCCGGCCCGGCCAGGGCGGGCACGCAGGGCAACCCGCTCACCCTCTGGTACACCCGCCCGGCCGCGCAGTGGCTGGAGGCCCTGCCGGTCGGCTGCGGGCGGCTCGGCGCGATGGTGTTCGGCGGCGTGGAGAGCGAGCGGCTGCAGCTCAACGAGGACAGCATCTGGGCCGGCGGGCCGCACACCTACGACAACCCCGAGGCGCTGACCGCCCTCCCGCAGATCAGGCAGTGGGTGTGGGAGGACAAGTGGCAGGCGGCGCAGAACCTGGCCGACCAGAAGTTCCTGGGCAGGCCCAGCGAGCAGGCGCCGTACCAGGTGCTGGGCGACCTCACGCTGACCTTCCCCGGGCCGGCCGAGTTCACCGACTACCGCCGCGAGCTCGACCTCACCAGGGCCGTCACCACCGTGACGTTCGTCCGTGACGGCGTGCGGCACACCCGCGAGGTCTTCGCCAGCAACCCCGACCAGGTCATCGTCGTCCGGCACACGGCCGACAAGCCCGGCTCGGTGACGTTCCGGGCGGCCTTCTCCAGCCCGCAGACCTCGACCGCGTCGTCCCCCGGCCGCGCCACGATCGCGATCGACGGGATCAGCGGCGACACCCAGGGCCTGAAGGGCGAGGTCCGCTTCCGCGCGCTGGCCAGGGCCGAGGCGAAGGGCGGCACGGTCACCTCCGACGGGGGCACGCTGGACGTGGCGGGCGCGGACGAGGTCACGCTGCTGATCTCCATGGGCTCCAGCTACCGCAGCTTCAAGGACGTCGGCGGCGACCCGGAGGAGGTGGCCGGGCGGCATCTGGTGCGGGCCGGCGGGCAGCCGTACGAGGTGCTGCGGCGCAGGCACGTACGCGACTACCAGGAGCTGTTCGGGCGGGTCGAGATCAACCTGGGCACCTCGGAGGCGGTCGCGCTGCCGACCGACGAGCGCATCGCCCGCAAGCAGCTCGACACCGACCCGCAGCTCGCCGCCCTGTACTTCCAGTACGGCCGCTACCTGCTCATCTCCTCCTCCCGCTCCCCCGGGTACGCCGCCAACCTGCAGGGAATCTGGAACGACTCGCTCACGCCCGCGTGGGAGTCGAAGTACACCATCAACATCAACTGCGAGATGAACTACTGGCCGGCCGCGCCCGGCAACCTCATCGAGTGCATGGACCCGCTGTTCGACCTGATCAAGGACCTGGCGGAGACGGGCGCGCAGACCGCGCGCACGCAGTACGGGGCCAAGGGCTGGGTGGCGCACCACAACACCGACGGCTGGCGCGGGACGGCGCCCGTGGACTTCGCCTTCTACGGCGTGTGGCCGACCGGCGGCGCGTGGCTCTGCCTGACGTTGTGGGAGCACTACCTCTACACCGGTGACGAGCGGCGGCTGCGCGAGCACCTCCCGCTGATCAAGGGCTCGGTGGAGTTCTTCCTGGACACGCTGCAGACCGACCCCAGGACCGGATACCTGGTGACCAACCCGTCGCACTCGCCCGAGGTCGGCCACCACGAGGACGGCGGCGAGAACGTCAGCATCTGCGCGGGCCCGACCATGGACATGCAGATCCTGCGGGACCTGTTCGGGGCCTTCGAGGAGGCGTCGGAGGTGCTCGGGGTCGAGGCCGACATGCGGGCCCGGGTCAAGGAGGCGCGGGGGCGGTTCGTGCCCAACCAGGTGGGGCACCTCGGGCAGATCCAGGAGTGGCAGGAGGACTACCGGGGCGACGCCGCCCTGTCGCGCAGCCGGCACATCTCGCACCTGTGGGGGCTGTTCCCGGGGCACCAGATCGACCCCCGCCTGTCCCCGTCCCTCGCCGCCGCCGCGCGTCGCACCTTGGAGCTCCGGGGGGAGGCGGGGGCGGGGTGGTCGCTGGCCTGGAAGATCAACTTCTGGGCGCGGCTGCTGGACGCGGCGGAGGCGTACAAGCGGCTGGGGAACCTGCTGGTGCCCGCCCGTACGGCGCCGAACATGTTCGACCTGCACCCGCCGTTCCAGATCGACGGCAACTTCGGCGGCACCTCGGGGATCACGGAGATGCTCCTCCAGAGCCACGGGGACCAGGTGCACCTCCTCCCCGCCCTGCCGGCCGCCTGGCCCGCCGGGTCGTACCGGGGCCTGCTCGCGCGGGGCGGCTTCGAGCTGGACGTGGAGTGGGCCGGCGGTGCGCTCCGACGGGCCCGCATCCGCTCCACCCTCGGCCGCCGCCTCACCCTCCGCACGGCCGGGGCGGTCACGGTCACGGAACACGGCCGCCCGGTCAAGATGGAACGACCGGAACCGGGGGTGGCGGTGCTCGAAACCCGCCGCGGGGCGGCGTACGACGTCACCCCGTCGGGCTGACGGCACCACAGCCGCCCCGGAGGCCGCAACACACGCCCACCCTGCCCCCGCCCGATCGCCCCGCCCCGCCACGCCCCGCCGCATGCACGTCCCCGCAGGCGGGAAGCCAGGGTGCGCCCAGCTCCCAGCCTGCGGTGGGCGCGAAGCATGCGCGCCCCCGCAGCGTGCCGCCACGTGGCGTGGGCGTGTTGCCCTCCTCCAGCAGGGCCAGTGCGACCGCGGGCGGCGCCGGCCCCGGCGGGCACAGGGCCACCAC
>NZ_JBFANM010000109.1:0-33879 GCF_040674815.1 Nonomuraea sp. NPDC049709 | reverse complement strand
CGCGAGCCCTTCTTCCCGCGGAGGCGGGGGCGCCCGGGGGGGGGGGGGGCCCGGGCTCACGCCGGAGTCACCGTACGACGATGGTCGTCAGCGCCCTCGGCTGGAGCGTCACCGTGCGGTTCGGCACGGCCGACGGGGTGAGCGAGTCGTCGGTGTCGGTCACGTAGGCCGTGGCCCTGCCGCGCACGCCCTTCCACGTGACCGGGGCGGTGCCGGTGTTGAGCACCTCGATCACGCGGGAGCCGTCGGGGTTGCGGAACGCTGAAACTTTCAGCGCCGGGTCGGCGGCCGACGCGTCCAGCCGCACCGCGCCCGGCCGGATGAACCTGCTGTACGCCGCCAGCGCCCACAGCCGCTTCGACACGTGATAGGTCTTGGCCACCTCGTCGAGCTGCAGCAGCGCCCTGGTGGCCCCGCGCGAGCCGCCCAGCCAGTAGACGTAGGCGCTGACGTTGCCCAGCGTGAGCGCGTCGTGCACGGCCTGGGCGATCGTGAAGCCGTCGTAGCCGCTGCCGTCGTCCCAGTTCTCGTTCCAGGTGTTGCCGTTCGGGTTCCACTCCGACATCCAGGTCTTCCTGTCCGTCGGCAGCGGGGCGTCCACGGGGCTGGCGTAGGTGTGGCCCGTGTGCGTCTTCACCCAGCGGCGGGCCTCGGGATCGGCCTCGATGGCCGCCGTGTACGCCTTGGCCTCGTTCCAGCCGAAGGAGTCGCAGCAGGCCACCTTCACGCCCTTGGCGACCGGGCCCAGGACCTTGACGAACTGGGCGGCCTGCTCGGGGGTGAAGCGCATGGAGGCGTACGTGGCCGTCCAGTCGGGCTCGTTCGTGAACCCGAGGTCGGTGATCCTGATGCCTTCCCTGGCGTAGAACTTCGTGTACGCCATCAGGTAGTTCGCGTAGGCGCGGTGCCACTCGGGCTTGAGCGTGCCGCCGTTCTTGTCGTCGCCGTTGTCCTTCATGTAGCCGGGGGCGCTCCAGGCGTCGGCGAAGAAGCGCTTGACCCCGTACCGCTGGGCCTCCTTGGCCACCCAGACCTGGCTGTTGTCGTCGCCGTCCCAGACGTACTTCGGTGGGGCGTCCGGGCCGCCCGGGTCCTCGGGCTGGATGGAGACCATGTGGTCGTACGGGCTGCCGGCGGGGGAGGAGCCGATGCCGAGCCGCAGGATGCTGAGCCCGGCCCCCTTCTCCCGGTCGAACCACAGGTCGAGGACCTCCCGCTGCTGCTCCGCCGACAGGGCCTTGAGCAGCTCGTTGCGCCGGAACGCCTGGGAGATGCCGAAGCCGTCGATCTCCTGGTGGCGGAGGCGCTCGTTCACCGTGATGGCCGGGGGATCGGTTGGTTGGGCCGGATGCGCCGCCGGGAGGCCGAGCAGGGTGATCGCGACAACTCCTCGTAACATGGTGCCTCCGAAAATTTCGGCATCGTGACGATATATTTCGCCGATCGCCGGAACCGTAAGCGCACGGAGGCACTGCCGTCAACACTGCCGTCAACCACGACCGCCCCGGGGGCCTTCCCCCCGGGGCGGTCGCCGTCCGCGCCGGCGTCAGCGGGCGGACTCCGCGCGCTCCTTGATGGTCAGCATCTGGCGGCGCATGGTCACGAAGTCGCCGACGTCCATCATCGCGAGGTAACCGGTGCCGCGCAGGTTGGGCTGGGCGCGGATGCGCAGGCGGAAGATCATCCGGGTCCGGCCGTCCTCCAGGTCGCGCAGCGAGATGGAGCAGGACGTGGTGGCGTCGGTGCCGCGCAGGGCCAGCACGAGCGTGTGCGGCGGGTTGATCTGCTCCACGACGTAACCGCTGCCGTCCGCCGCGCCGTGCAGCACGTCGCCGACCTTCAGCCCCTGCTCGGCCTCCTGCCCGGCCGGGCGGTCGAAGGTGCCGCCGGGGCGGTAGCCGCCGAGCTGGATCACCCAGGCCCAGACGGCGGCCGGGGGAGCGTCGATCGTGATGGCGCGGGTGGCCTGGTACTGCGCGTGCCGGACGATGTCGTCGCCGGGCATCTCGGCGTGCGCCTCGCGGTCGTCGGCACCCCAGCGGAGGTGCCACGGGCGGACGGCGAACAGATATCCTGCCGCCGCGCCGGCCGCCAGCCTGAACAGAGAGCGCGGCATGAACATGAACATACGGACTCCTTCGTTCACTGGTCGGACGCCCAGTCTCCGACGCGCGGCTCTCGCGATCAACCTGAACTGCCGCTAATTCGCCGACAAAACCATATTTTCTGTTTAGTCGGAAATATCGGAGATCAGATCTGATCTGGCTTCCAGACGGTCAGATGGTACGTTTCCGCGATCGGACGCCATGCCCTGACAAATCGGGTTTTCGCCTTCTGGGCCGCCTCGGAACGGTCCAGGCCGAGCCGGTAGTCGCGGTCGCTCGTGACCGCTCCCGTGCAGCCGGCGGCCACGTGGCGGCGGGCCCAGGCCAGGAAGGCGGCGTCGGCCTCGTAGGAGGCGTCGAGCGCGTCGACCAGCGCGCCCTTGAGCTCCGTCCCGCCCGCCAGCGCGGTTACGGCGAGCGCCCTGGCGGCGGCGAGCTGGTCGCGGCGGCTGCCGGTGATGTCGCGGATGGTCTCCACGCCGCCGCGCTCGCAGCGGGTGGCGTCGGTGATGGCCTCGGACAGGTTGGAGCGGGCCGAACTGCTGCTCGACAGCAGCTCGTCCATCGCCTCGGCCTGCTGCCGGGCGACCCGGCTCGAAGGGGAGGGCGTGCCCCCGTCGCCGGTCCCCGGGCTGGTCTCGGGGCTGGTCTGGGGGCCGGTCTCGGGGCTGCTTCCTGGGCTGGCTCCCGTGCCTGTCCCGGTGCCGGCCCCTGGGCTCGCGGGGGCCGGGGCCCTGCCCTGGCCCGCGCCCTGGACCTGCTGCGGCCCCGACTGGTCGGCGGCCACGATCCACCAGGTCAGGGCGAGCGCCAGAGCGGCCACGACCAGGCCGATCAGCGCCGGCGGGCGCCGCCAGGACCGGCTCCGCCGCAGCCTGAGGGGCTCCGGATCGTCGCCCGTCGCGGGGGGCTCGGCGCCCTGCGGGGTCTGCTGGGCGCGGCAGCGGGGGCACTGGGCGAGGGTGCCGACGTGTGATCCGCAGCGCCGGCAGAAGCGGTTGGAGCCCGATTCGTACGCCAAAGCACCCTCCCGGAATATCACAAGAAATTGGGGCAAAATGCTGGATGCCCGACTTGTGGATAGCCCCTCGCTTTCCCGGCCGGCACGAGACTATTTGATAACAACGTACCCTCGAAGCAATCGTCGCTCATATGCTCGCCCCGCGCCCCGATAAACGACGGGAGAGGGTCATGGTCGTCAATACCGGCGGTCCCCGGATGAGCAACGTGACGCGCTACCTCTGCGCCGCCGCGTACCTCGACAGCGGATTTCGCGACAGGGTGCTCGACGAGCTGCTGACCGATCCGTACCGCGCGGTCCCGCCATCCTACGGCGGGTTCGACGTGATGCCGGTGATCCACCACTGCCGGCGCTCGCGGGCGATGCTGCTCGTGCGCGACTGCCTGATCGCCGCGATCCTCGTCCTCGGGCTGGTGCTCGCGCCGCTGAGCACGATCGCGTGGGTGTTCGCGCTCGTGCCCTTCGCCCTGCTCACCATGCGCCGGGTCCGGCGGGGGCCGCTGTTCGTGCGGCTGCTGATCTGGCTCTGGGCGGCCTATGCCGTCTTCGTGCTGCTCTTCCTCGTGCTGCTCGCCCAGGTCGTGGCCACGGTGAACGACCTGACCGACGGGCAGGCGTCGTTCGCCGAGATCTACGGCGTCGAGAGCACCCCGCTGGGGCTGCTCGGGGCGGGCGCCGGTTCGCTGATGCAGGTGCTGCTCGTACCGGTCGTCACGCTCGGCGTCGCGGTCGTGTACCGGATCGCGATCTACCTGACCCTCGCCGGCTCGCTCAGGCCGGGCACGCCCGAGCCGGACACGCGGGCGACCCATCCCAAGACCGGCCGCCGCCTCGACTACCTCCGCCGGGCGCAGTGGGGCAACGTCACCATGTACGGCAACGAGGACGCGTTCATGGGCGCCGGGTCCATCGAGCGGAGCTGGTCCATCGCCGTCGAGCTGGACCGGGTGCGCGACGCGATGGGGAGCAGGCGGCGCGACGACCCGGTGGACATCGATCCGGTGGAGCTGCACGCCTTCGTCCGGCGGCGGCTGGTGGAGATGCGCGACCGGGTGCTGCGCCCCAACGAGGGCATCCAGCGGCTGGACCTCGGCGACCACGTGGTGACGCGCGGGCTCTTCACGGTCGCGGACTGGCACGGCGAGGCGGTGCCGCATCCGTTCATCGGCAAGGACGGGCTGCCCAGGTTCCAGGCGACGCCGGAGGAGATCGCGGCCATCGCCCGGCACCCGCAGGGCGGGGTGCGCTACTACCAGCGGGTCACGATCAACAACGCCGGCCAGGAGATCCGCGACCTCCAGGGCAACCTCGTCGCGCCCGCCGAAGACCAGGAGGCGCTGACCTCGGCGTTCATCTACCTCGCCGTCGAGGGGCGGATGCTCTACACGCAGTTCGTGGTGACCGTGCTGCCTCCGGTGTTCGGGCCGTACCACGTGGTGGACCGCCTGCCCACCATGACGGGCGGGCGGGTCGCGTGGGAGGCGGTCAAGGTCCTGCGGCTGCGGTTGCTGCGCGACGTGCTGGCGGCGCCGCTGCGGGTGGTGCGGACGGGCGTGCAGGCCGTGCGGCAGAACATGACGGAGCCCGATCCGCGCAAGCACATCGTGTATCCGTACGGGGCCCGTCGCAGCGTGCGCGAGCTGGGGGCGAGCGAGGACCTGCAGACCTACATCCAGGTGCTCGACGTGGCCAAGTACGTCAGGATGATCGAGCAGCGGCTCACCGAGGCGGTCCTGGACTTCCTGGAGGAGCGGGACGTGGAGACCGGGGCGTACCGGTTGCAGGCGGCCGGGGTGACCATGAACACGGTGACGGTGGGCGCGGGCGGCACGGTGAGCGGCCCCATCGCCTTCGGCCCGCACGCGGCGGCAACGGTCCACAACAGCGCGCGACCGTGAGTGATCGGCAGGGAGGCTGTTATGAGCGGCGGTAACGACTACGGGGTGCACATCAGCGGCGGGAACGTCAGCGGGCCGATCGCGATGGGCCCGCACGCCCGCGCCACCGTGCACAACACCGTGCACAACACCGGGCCGGCGGCGGGCGTGGAGGCCGGGCGGCTGCTGGACGTGCTGGAGCGGCTGCTCACGGAGCACGAGGCCGCCCTGACCGAGCCGGCGCGGGCGCGGCGGGACGTGGGGGACGTGCGGCGGGAGTTGGAGGAGGCGGAGCCGGACCGGTCCCGCATCCTGGACGCGCTCAAACGGCTGTCGGTACGGGCGGCCGAGGTGTCCGTGATCGTCGAGGTGGTCTCCCAGATCCAGTCCTTGTTCCCCTGACCCCGCGCCGACCCGCCCCGACCGCCCCGCCCCGCCCCGACCGCCCCGCCCCGCCCCGACCTGCCCGGCCCGCGCCTCGCCCGGCCCGCGCCCTGCCCTGCCCGCACCGGCCCCCGGCCCGCCGGCCACCTCCGCCTCCTGTTCCCCCCAAGGGACATCGGCCGGAGTGCGACAGCGCGTCGCACGGCGGAAGGCCGCGCCTCCCACCCCAAGGGACACCAGCCGAAAGTGCGGTGGTGCGGCGCGAAGACAGCGGGCCCCTTCCGTCAAGGAACGCCAGGGGTGGCGCCGGGGGCGGGCCCCGGCGCCGTGCGGTGGTCAGCGGTCGAAGAAGATCGTCCGGCCCGCCCTGACCGCGTCCGCCTTGTACGTCACCTGGTCGATCGACACCCCCTGGGGATCCACCAGGACGATGGTGTCCCCCTGGTTGCCGAGTTGCACCGCCCCGTCCAGCGTCACCCGGAGCGCGGCCCCGCCCTCGATCGGGCCCGCCAGCGTCTTGCGGCCCCCGGCGGCGTCCGACAGGGCCCAGCCCGACAGGTCGATCGGGCCGGCCGTGAGGTTGAGGAGCGTGACGGTCTCGTTGCCCCGGTCCGCCCCCACCGGGTCCGGCAGGGCCGCCACGATGAGCAGGTCGCCCGTCGCGACGAGCGGCGGCTTGACCGGCGTCCCCGGCGGCGCCGGGTCCGGGCTGATGATGAAGTCCTCCGGCCACATCGTGAGCTGGATCTGCTGTCCCGTCCCCTTGACCACGTCGTGCAGGTTGCCCCGCTCCAGCTTCGGGATCAGGAACAGCTCGTCGTCCCGGTTGACCGGGTCCGCGCGCAGCCAGGCGTCGAAGCCGTCGAAGCCGGTGAACCCCGCCGCCAGGTACGGCACGATCCGCCGGAACAGCTTCGGCCACATCACCAGCCGCTCCAGCTCCTCCAGGTCCCGTACCGTGGCCGCGCCGTTCGGGTCGCCGGCCGAGCGAGGCCAGATGCCGATGGCCTTGCGCCGGGCCGCCTGCGACACCTCCGCCAGGTGCGTACGCAGCTCGGCCGGCAGCGTGGCGTAGAACGCCGGGTAGACCAGCCCGCCGGCCAGCAGTTGCGCGTTCACGGAACGGTCCACGAGCGGCCCGTCCACGAACACCGTGGTCCCGTCCGCCCCCGGGTGATCACCCGCGTACACGAAAGCGATCAGGCGCCCGTTGCCGTCGATGCCGTTGGTGAGCACGTGGCCGCGGAGGGAGTCCTGGTCGGCGGAGCGCACCTTGTTCGGCAGGTCCTCCCAGAAGCGCACGTTCGTGAAGCCGAGCAGGCGCAGCAGCTCGTCGCGGGCCGCGTCGGCCCCGGCCAGTTCCTGGTGGGTCTCCTCGAAGTGGGTCTCCAGCGCGTCGACGGCCTCCAGACGTACGGAGATGCCGCGGCGGTTGATGTTCGGCGGCGTGCCGGAGCGCCGCGGCAGCGCCTCGACCAGGGCCGGAGAGTCGGGCAGGAATTTGACGGTGTCGCCGTCGGGCTCGGGGCCCTGGCGCGGCAGATCCGGATACCGGATCACGAAGCTGCCGCGTAACAGCGTGTAGCTCATGAATGCCCCCCATCCATGCTCGTTGAGAGTCCCCCGACTGGTAGCCAGCGGAGCGTAACTCGCATATAGGGCATCGTCTACGCAACGGACAGTGGTACAGGGGCAACGACGTACTGGCTGGACGTACTGGCTGGACGTACTGGCTAGCGGTACACGGCGACGGCCGCCTCCGCGACGAGCGTGTCCACGATCTCCACGAGCTCGCCGACGGGCGGGGTGGCGGTGGCGGCGATCTCGCGCAGGTGACCGACCAGCCGGCTCGCCGGCCGGTCGAGGTAGAGCTCCGCCTCCAGCCGCAGCACCGCCACCAGCCCGCACAACCCGGCGCAGCGCGCGTCCGGCGCCTTCCAGCCCTCGACCGCCGAGCGCACCCCCGAGGAGGCGCGTACGACGGAGGCGATGTCGGCGAGCTGGTACCGCGTGTACGGCAGCATGCCCATGCGCCGCCCGCTCACCCGCACGAGCACCCCCGAGGCGAGCAGCTCCTCCCGGGTACGGTCGTTGATGCCGTCGGCCGCAGCCCGCTTGAGCAGAACCCCGGCGCCCACCCCCCGCCCGGCGCCCGTCTCCCGTCCGACGCCCGTCTCCGGTCCGGTGTCGCCATCCCGCGCGGTGAGGGCGATCAGGTCGTCGGCGATGGCGCCGGTCCCGTCAGGGAGGGCCGAACCGGCGGGGAGGGCCGAACCGGCGGGGCCCCCGGTCACGCGGCCGGCTGACAGCGTGAGGCGGCCGGCCAGGATCACGTCGAGGAGGGCCGCCCCAGCCAGCCCCAGCGCCAGCGAGGACTGGTGGGTCAGGAGCTTGCCGGCCTGGTCGTGGGCGATGAGGTACAGGTCCTGGTGGAGCGGTAGCCGGTTCATGAGACGCAGGTCCTTTGCTGCTCGCTACTTGGATCCCGATCCGATGGTCATGCCCTTCACGGCCGGGCGGCGGCCGAGCGCGTACAGGACGGCCATCACCACCACGCCGACGACGAGCCAGGCCAGGCCCAGGAACTGCGCCAGGACGTTCGCGTTGATCACCACGAAGACCAGGATCCCCGCCCCGATCAGCGGCGCGACCAGGTGCGACCACACCTTGTCCGAGCCGACGCGCAGCGAGTAGTGCACGATGACCGACACGTGCAGCACGATGAACGCCACCATCGCGCCCATGTTGACCAGGCTGAGGAGCAGGGAGATGCCGTCGCGGAGGCCGGCCGTCCAGATGCCCAGGCCGGCCGACAGCAGGCAGACGAACACGATGGCGTTGGTCGGGACCGAGTGCCTGACCGAGACCTTGGCCAGGAACGACGGAAGTTGCCGGTCCCGGGCCATCGCGTACATCAGCCGCGAGACCGCCACCTGGGCGACCATGGTGTTGGCCAGGCCCCAGGAGAGCGCGGTGGCGGCCGAGGTGAGGTGCCTGAGCCACTCGCCGCCGGCGACGGCGGCGACGTCGTAGAACGCCGTGTCGCTCGCCCCGGCCGGCAGCCCGGCGGGTTCGGGCACGAGCAGGGCGGCGACCCAGACCTGGGTGATGAAGAGCACGCCGGCCAGTACGAGGGCCAGCCGCATGGCCCTGCCCACCTGCGCCGAACCACCGGTGGACTCCTCCACCAGCATGCTGATCCCGTCGAAGCCGAGGAAGGACAGGACGGCCACCGACACCGCCGCGAACATCACCGGCCAGGAGAAGGTCTCCGGGTTGAACAGCGGGGAGAGGCCGAAACCGCTGCCCTTGCCCTGGAGCAGGGCCCAGATGCCGATGAGCAGGAACACCGCCAGGACCACGAGCTCAAAGATGATCATGATTCTGGTGAGCTTGACCGTCATCCGGATGCCGCGCAGGTTGATCGCCGTGTTGACGGCCACGAAGATGAGCACCCAGGCCCAGACGGGGACCTCCGGCACGCTGGCGTGCATGGCGACGGAGGCGACCAGGTAGAGCAGGCTCGGGACGAGCAGGTAGTCGAGCAGGACCATCCATCCGGTCAGGAACCCGACCGGCGGGGCGATGCCGCGGCCCGCGTAGTTGTAGACGGAGCCCGACAGGGGGAACGCCTTGACCATCTGCGCGTACGAGGCGGCGGTGAACAGCAGCGCGATCATCCCGACGAGGTACGCCAGCGCCGGCATCCCGCCGGATTCCGCATAGACGGTGCCGAAGATCGCGAACGGCGCGATGGGCACCATGAACGCCAGGCCGTAGAACACGAGGTCGGTCTGCCCGACCCCGCGACGTAACTCCTGCCGGTAACCGAACTGCTCGATGTTCTGTTGTGAGCGCACGACAGGCCTCTCCAGTCGTCATGCATGCGTGGGGGGTTCGATTCGGTGATCCTTCCGCAGCGCGGGGTCACGTCGCAAGACCGGTGGCGGGGATGCGCGCGCGGGCGGGCGGATGCGACAGTCTGGGAGCCATGGACGTTCTGATTGCGGAAGAGCTCCTCCTGCTCGCCTACCGGCCCAAGGGCAACCCGCTCGTCCACCCGGAGATGCTCGACCACGCGCTCAGCGCGGCCGTGCTCTCCGAGCTGGTCCTCCTGGAGCGGCTCGCCTTCCGGGACGGGCGCCTCAGCGTGACCGACCCCGCCCCCGTGGGGGACGCGGAACTGGACGGGGTCCTGCGGAAGCTCTCCGTGCCGGAGGAGCCGCCGGAGTTCGGCGACTGGTGGACCGCCATGTCGACGCCGCGGCGGCGCGAGCGCCTGCTGGAGCGGCTCGCGGGGCGCGGGGCCGTCACCGTGAAGCGGCGCACGTACCTCAAGGTGTTCAAGGAGGAGCTGTTCCCCGAGGCGGACCCGGCGCTGAGGGAGTCGGTACGGGAGCGGGTGCTCGCCGCGCTGGCCGGGGCCGAGCCCGACGCGCGTACGGTGCCGCTGGTCTCGCTGGCGCACGCGTGCCGGCTGATCGGGAAGGCGTTCCCGGGGGCCGACCGGAAGCGCGCGGCGGAGCTCGCCGGGCGGGACCTCCTGGGCACGGCGGTCGCGGCGGCGTTCGAGCAGGCGGCGGCCGAGAGCGTCGGGAAGATGGTGGCCGGCGGGGGCACCTGAGCCCCTCAACCCCACCCGATCAGCGGCGACGGATCAGCGGCGGCCCTGCGCGTGCCCGTGCGCGGCGGCGCGGGGCCGGGGCTCCGGGCGGTCGGTGCCAGAGCCAGCGCCGGCACCGGTGCCGTGGCCGGTGTGTCCCGTGCCGGGCGGGGCCTCGCCGTAGCCCAGGACGCCCATCATGCCCTGCTCCTGGTGGTAGAGGTTGTGGCAGTGGAACATCCACTCGCCGGGGTTGTCGGCCAGCACGTCGAGGTTCAGGCGCTCGCGCGGCAGGATGTTCACTGTGTCCTTGCGCGGCCCGCGCCGGCCCGTCCAGCGGACCTGGAAGGTGTGGCCGTGCAGGTGCATCGGGTGCCACATGGGCGACTTGTTGTCCACGACGATCCGGATCGTCTCGCCCCGCTCGACGCGCACCCGCAGCGGGTCGGCGGCGAGCCGGTCGTTGAGCGTCCACTCGTTGCCCGACGGGCGCATGCCGAGCGTCACCGTGACGGTCCTGGACGGGCGGGGCAGGTGGTCGCTGGGCCGTGCGTCCAGGTCCTGATATTTCAGTCTCTGCCGGCCGAGCTCCGGCCATTTGGCGTTCGCCTCGGGCGTGCGGGCCCCGCGCGTGGTGCGCACCACCGCGAACGCCCGGCCCGCCTTGCCCTCCGCCATCGCCACCAGGGGGAAGGCCCCCGCGTCCAGCGTCGTCACGAAGTCGTAGCGCTCGCCCATGCCGATCAGGAACGTGTCCACGGTGACGGGCGAGCAGGGGAACCCGTCGGTGTGGGTGACGGTCATGCGGTGGCCGCCGAGCGCGACGCGGAAGGCGGTGTCGGCGGCCGCGTTGATCACCCGGAACCGCACGCGCCTGCCGGGCCGGGCGGCGAACGTCGCGGGGTCGTCCGCCGTGCGGCCGTTGACCAGGTAGTACGGGTGGCGCAGCTCGGCGGCCACCCCGCCGAGCACGTGGCTGCGGATGGTGTCGTCGTGCGTGGTGGAGGCGTTCAGCCTGCGCAGGACGTCGTCGGGGGTGCCGTTGACGCCGTCCAGCCAGTCGTCGAGCACGACCGTGAACTCCTCGTCGTACCCGAGCGGCTCGCGCGGGTCGGCCACGATCAGCGGGCCGTACAGGCCGCGGTCGTTCTGCATGCCGACGTGCGAGTGGTAGAAGTACGTCCCGGGGTCGGGCACGGTGAACACGTAGTCGAACATCCCGCCGGGCCGGGTCGCCGCCTGCGAGTAGCCGGGGGCGCCGTCCATCCTCGGGTCGATCCTGATGCCGTGCCAGTGCACGGTGGTCGGCGCGGGCAACTCGTTGACGAGCCTCGCGCGTACGACGCCGCCGGCCGTGGCCCCGATGAGCGGGCCGGGGAGCATGCCGTCGTACGCCCAGGTCGAGACCGTGCGCCGGCCCAGCGAGACGGTCGCGGGGGCGGCCCGCAGCACCACGCCCCTCGACGGCCGCCCCGTGACGGCGCCCGCCGCTGTTCCCGCTACCGCGCCCATCACCGTGCCCACTACCGGGGCGGCGCCCAGACCGGCGAACAGGCCGGTGACGAACAGCCTCCGGGACACTGGAGCCCACGAACCATTCACAACAGATCCCCCCATCCACCTCGCAAGGTAACGGAGAGTGACGGTGAAATCGGTGCGCCACGCGGGGGTGATCAAGCTCGCGGCGGGGCCGTGGAGCCGCGTACGACCAGAGAGACCGGCAGCAGGAGCGAGCGCGCGGGGCGGTCCGGCTCGTCGATGCAGTCCAGGAGCATGCGGGCGGCCTCGGCCCCCAGCTCGTGGTGCGGCACCGCGACCGTCGTCAGCGGCGGGCGGAGCTTGTCCAGGAACGGCATGTCGTTGAAGCCGATCACGCTCACGTCACCGGGGCAGGACAGGCCGCGCTCGGCGAAGACGTCGTAGCAGCCCAGGGCGATGAGGTCGTTGCCGGCCACGACCGCCGTGACGTCGCCGGCCCTGGCCAGGAGCTCGCGCATGGCCGCCGCGCCGTCCTCCTCGTTCCAGCGGGCGCACTCCACCACCAGGTCACCGGCCAGGCCGAGGTCGCGGACGGCATGGCGGAAGGACTGCGACCTGACGCGGCCGGTGGAGGTGGTGAGGGGGCCGGACAGGTGGGCGATCCTGGTGTGTCCGAGGCCGGCGAGGTGGCGTACGGCGGCGGCCACGCCCGTGGCGTCGTCGCCGGTGACGGCGGGGAGCGGCAGGTGCTCGACCTGGCGGTTGATCAGCACCATGGTGACCCCCTGCTCGTGCAGCTGCCGGAGCAGGGGGTGGTCCAGGCGGGCGGTGGCGATGATGAGCCCCTCGACCTGGCGGGAGCGGAGCGACTCGATCGTGGCGCGCTCGCGCTCCTCGTCGTTGTCGGTGTTGACGATCCAGACGTTGTAGCCGTCGGACTCCAGGACGCTCTCCACGCCGCGCACGATCGGCGGGAACAGCGGGTTGGTGAGGTCGGGGATGACCAGGCCGACCGTGCTGGAACGGGAGGTCTTGAGGCTGCGGGCCACCGAGTTGGGATGGTAGCCGAGCGCCTGCGCGGCCCGCATGACGCGGCGGGCGGTCTCGGCGCTGATCTGCTGGCGGGTCTTGGGGTTGAGGGCGCGCGAGGCGGTGGCGGTGTGGACGCCGGCGGCCTCGGCGACGTCGCGGAGTGTCGGGGCCGGCGGCGGGCTGGGGTTGGTCATCGGCCGCGATCTTCTCCTGAGTCCGGTGAGTCGAGCAAACCCTGGTCGAGCAGGTCGCCGCCGGGGGCGTCGCCGTAGCGGCGCCTGAGGCCGAGCACCGTGGACAGCGACGCCGCGTCCGCCCGGCCGTCGGCCACGAGGCCCTCGCCGGGGTCCTTCAGCCGTTGAAGGTAGCGCGCCGCGGTGGCGGGCGGCAGGCGCAGCGCCGCGGCGGCCTCCTCGGTGACGACGTCGTCCGCCTCGCCGCCGACGATGGCCCGGGCGGTGGCGCGCAGGGCCGCGGCGAGGTCGCGGACCGCGGGGTCCGGGCCCAGCGAGCACAGCACCGTCCCCAGGTACGGGCGGGGGACCCCGGCCAGCCGCACCGCGCCCGCGTCCTGCGCCCGCAGGTCGGCGCCCGCGTTGAGCATGGTCGCGGCGCAGCGGCCGCCCAGCAGCGCCTCCAGGCGGCGGGGCGTGGACCCGAGCGCGACCGTACGGTAGTCGCCCGGCCGCAGCCCGATCGCCTCCAGCGCCGCGTAGAGCGCGAACGCGAACCCCGAGCCCGGCACGTCCACCCCGACGGCATCGCTCACCACCGAGCCCCCTGCCGAGCCCCCTGCCGAGCCCCCTGCCGAGCCCCCTGCCGAGCCCACCGCCGAGCCCGCTGGCGAGCCCCCTGACGGGCCCGTCGGGGACCCCGCCGCCGAGCCGGACAACGCCTCCGCCAGCTCGGCCGCCGTGCTCAGCCCGGGGCGGGCGTAGAGCGCCAGGCCGAGCCCGCGGTCCACGGCGGAGACGATCCGCACGTCGGCCGTCCTGCCGAGCGGGTTGGCGGGCACGAAGCGGTAGGCGATGACGTTGTCGGGGCTCGTCAGCGCGGCGCCGATGTCCCCGTCGAGCAGGGCGGCGAACTGGGCGGGGGAGGAGGCGACCGGCACCTCGCGGACGCCGGGATCGACCAGGCCGAGCCGCCGGCCGGTGCGCAGCAGCACGGACGGGCTGAACGCGCCCACCACCAGAGTTCCCCGCACGACCGACCACTCCATCCGTGCACTCGTTTGCATGACAACGCCTTCAGGTCTTGACAGTAACCGCATGGAAACGGATGCTCCAGGGCAGTGCAATCGTTTGCGGGGGACGCGAAAGCTCAGCGAAGGAGGGCTCATGAGCGCCCAACCCCCCGCCCGCCGTGCCCGCCTGGCCGTGACGGTCGTCGCGGCCGTCGCCCTGGCCCTGGCAGCGTGCGGGCAGCGCCCGTCGGAGACCCGGGCGGGCGAGGGGAGCAGGCCCGTCGTCATCGGCGTCTCGCTCCCGCTGACCGGGGACTTCGCCCAGCCGGGCAGCGAGGCCAAGCGCGGTTACGAGATCTGGCGCGACATGGTGAACGCCAAGGGCGGCGTCCTGGGCCGGCAGGTCGAGCTGAAGATCGTCGACGACGCGAGCAACCAGGACACCGTGGTCGCCGACTACACCAAGCTGATCACCCAGGACAAGGTGGACCTGCTGCTCGGCACGTTCTCCTCGCTGCTGAACTACCCGGCCTCCGCCGTGGCCGAGAAGAACCGCATGGTCTTCGTGGAGCCGGCCGGCGGCGCGCCGGACATGTTCGCGCGCGGCTTCCACTACCTCTTCTTCGCCCAGCCCGCCACCGCTCCCCGGCAGGCGGACGTGTTCGTGAACTGGGTGAAGTCGCTGCCCGAAGCCGACCGGCCCAAGACGGCCGCCTACCCCAGCCAGGACGACCCGTTCGCGCTGCCCGTCATCAAGTCCATGCAGGAGCAGCTCGAAGCGCTGGGCGTGAAGACCGTCTACAGCGAGGTCTACCCGGCCGACACCACGAACTTCCAGAGCGTCGCCGGCACGCTGGCCGACCGGAAGCCGGACCTGGTCGCGCAGGGCGCGGTGTTCGAGGACGGCGTCGGCATGGTGCGCTCGCTCAAGCAGCTCGGGTTCTCGCCGAAGCTGCTGTTCCAGACCTCCGCCCCGAGCAACTCCAGCCAGTACAGCGACGGCGTGGGCCCGGCCAACACCGAGGGCGTCTTCTACACGGTGAGCTGGAACGAGAAGGCGACCACGCCGCTGAACGCCGAGTTCGTGGCCGCGTACCGGAAGGCGCACGACGCCGCGCCCGCCGAGGACGCCGCCGACGCGTTCGCCGCCGCGCAGGTGTTGCAGGCCGCGGTCGAGGCGGTCGGCGCGATCGACCAGGACCGGATCAAGGACTGGCTGCACGCCAACACCGTGCAGACCCTGCTCGGCCCGCTGAGCTGGAAGGAGAACGGCGAGCCGAAGGGCAGCTTCCTGCTCGCCCAGTGGCAGGGCGGGAAGGTCGAGGTCGTCGGCCCGCCCGAGCTGGCCACCACCAGGACCGTGGTGAACCCCAAGCCGGACTGGAAGTGAGCCATGGCGCACTTCGCGCAGGCGGTCGCGCTGGGCCTGCTGATCGGCGGGGTCTACGCCCTGATGGCGTCGGGGCTGACGCTGATCTTCGGGGTGATGCGGATCATCAACGTGGCGCAGGGCGCGTTCCTCGTGCTGGTGGCGATGGTGACGTGGTGGTTGTGGAACCGGACCGGGATCGACCCGATCGTGGCCTCCGTGGTGACCACGCCGATGATGTTCGGGTTCGGGTGGCTGTCGTACCGGCTGCTCGTCTCGCGGATCCGCGGGTCGTCGCCGTCCATGTCGGTGCTGCTGACGTTCGGGTTCGCGCTGGTCATCGAGGGGGTGCTGAACCTCACCGCGGGCAACAAGTTCAAGTCGGCCGGGCCGTCGTACTTCGAGGAGTCGTTCCGGGTCGGGTCGGTGTCGCTGCCGAAGGCGCAGGTGTTCGGGTTCGTGGCGGCCATGGGGGTGCTGGCGGTCCTGTACTACGTGCTCGACCGGACCTGGACCGGGCGGGCGATCAGGGCCGCCACGCAGAACCCGTCCGGCGCCGCGCTGGTGGGGGTGAGCGCGGCGGGCACGGCGGCGCTGGCGTTCGCGATCGGCAGCGCGACGGCCGGGGTCGGCGGGTCAATCCTGTCGGTGCTCTATCCCTTCTTCCCGGCCTCGCACTACGAGTGGATCTCGCGGCTGCTCGGGATCGTGGTGCTCGGCGGGCTGGGCAGCCTGCCCGGCGCGCTGGCGGGCGCGGCCATCCTCGGGCTGGCCGAGACGCTGACCGCCACCTACGGCTCGCTCGGCTGGTCCACGCTGGTGTTCTACCTGGTGATCATGGCGGTGCTGCTGGTCAGGCCCCAGGGGCTGTTCGGGGCGCGGCTGCGGGAGGACGCGCCATGAGGCGGGCCCACCTCGTCGCGGGGGCGTGCCTGGCGGCGCTGCTCCTCTACCCAGTCGTCAACCCGTGGCAGCCGTACCCGCAGGCGGTGCTGCTGCTCGGGTTCCTGCTGGCGATCCAGGCGACGAGCTGGAACATCATCTCCGGGTACGCCGGCTACATCTCGCTCGGGCACAGCATGTTCCTGGGGGTGGGGTCGTACACGGTGGGCATCCTCGCCCTGCGGTGGGGCGTCAACCCGCTGTGGGTGGCGCCGCTCGGCGGGGTGGTCGCGACGGTCATCGCGGTGCTGATCGGCGCGGTCGTGCTCAGGACGCGCGGCCACGCGTTCGTCATCATCACGATCGCGATGCTGCTGGCGGCGCAGATCATCGCGGTCAACTCCAGGGGGCTGACGCGCGGCTCGGACGGGATCACGCTGGAGCTGCCGTTCTGGCACCGCGACTTCCAGAACATCCCGTTCTACTACGCCTTCCTGCTGCTGCTCGTGCTGACGGTGCTGTTCAGCGCGTGGATCAGGCGTACCAAGCTCGGGACCGGGCTGGTGGCGATCCGGGAGGACGAGGGCAAGGCCGCCTCGATCGGCGTCAACACCACCCGCTTCAAGATCGTCGCGTACGCGGCCGGCGCCTTCTTCATCGGCGTGGCCGGCGGCGTCTACGCCTACTACCTGACCTACATCAACCCGGTCGGCTCCTTCGCCATCCTCGGCAGCGTGACGATCGTGCTGGCCGCCCTGGCCGGCGGCCGGGGCACCCTGTACGGGCCCGTCGTGGGCGCCTTCGCCGTCAACCTGGTCAGCGAGGCGGCCACCGTCTACGCGGGCGGCGTCCAGTCGCGGGTGCTGCTGTTCGGCGGCGCGCTGGTGCTGGTGGTGCTGTTCCTGCCCAAGGGCCTGCTGCCGACCGTGGGGGAGTGGTGGCGGCGCAGGCATCCGGCGCCCGTGGAGTACATCGAACGGCCGGTCGCCCGTGACCGGGTGCCCCCGGTCCCGGTCGAGAGGGACGTGCTGCTGTCGGTGCGCGGGGTGTCCAAGCGGTTCGGCGGCCTGGTCGCGGTGGACGACGTCTCGCTCGACGTGCGGCAAGGCACGATCACGGCGCTGATCGGGCCGAACGGGTCGGGCAAGACCACGCTGTTCAACCTGGTCACCGGCGGGCTGCCGCCCGACTCCGGCGAGATCTGGTTCGACGGGCGGCGCGTCGACCGGCTGCGGCCGTGGCGGCGCTGCCATCTCGGGCTCGGGCGGTCGTACCAGGTGACCAGGCTGTTCGACGACCTGACCGTACGGGAGAACGTGGTCGCCCCGCTGGCCGACTCGCGCTGGCGGACCATGCTGTCCGACGCCGTGCGCGGCCACGAGGCCGAGCGCGCCCGCGAGCTGCTCGACCTGGTCGGGCTCGGCCGCTTCGCCGGCCAGCAGGCCGGCGCGCTGTCGTACGGGCAGCGCAAGCTGGTCGAGCTGGCCCAGGTGCTGATGCTGGAGCCCAAGCTGATCCTGCTCGACGAGCCCGCCGGCGGCGTGAACCCGAGCCTGCTGGGCCGCATCACCGAGGTGATCCGCGAGCTCAACGCGGCCGGCGTCACCTTCCTCGTCGTCGAGCACGACATCCCGCTCGTGCTCGACCTGTGCGACCCGGTCGCGGTGCTGGCCGGCGGCCGGCTGATCGCCGAAGGGCCGCCGGGGCTGGTCAGGGAGGACCCGGCGGTGCTGGACGCCTACCTCGGGACCGACTGGATGCCGGTGGTGAGATAGATGTTGCAGCTCAAGGCGGTGGTCGCAGGCTACGGCGGCGGCAGCGTGCTGCGCGGCGTGGACCTGGAGTGCGCCGAGCGCACGATCACCTGCCTGGTCGGCCCCAACGGCGCGGGCAAGTCGACGGTCCTGCGCGTCATCAGCGGCCTGCTGGTCCCCACCGAGGGCGAGATCCGCATGGACGGCGAGCCCATCGGCGGGCGCGCTCCCGACGAGATCCTGCGCCGCGGCATCGCCCAGGTGCCGCAGTCGCACGCCCTGTTCCCCGCCATGTCCGTGCAGGAGAACGTCCTCATGGGCGGCTACCTCATCCGCAGGGACAAGAAGCTCCTGCGCGAGCGCCTCGACCAGGTCAAGCAGCGCCTGCCCATCGTCGCCGAGCGCGCCCGCGACCACGCCGGCAACCTCAGCGGCGGCCAGCGGCGGATGGTCGAGATCGCCCGGTGCCTCATGCTCGACCCGCGGCTCGTCCTGCTCGACGAGCCGTCGCTCGGCCTGGACCCGCGCGGGCTGGCCGGCGTGGCGGAGGTCGTCCAGGACCTCGGCCGGGCGGGCACCACCGTGCTGCTCGTCGAGCAGAACGTCCGGCTCGGCCTGGGCCTGGCCACGCACGGCGTGGTCATGGAGGGCGGGAAGGTACGCCTGACCGGCACCGCCGCCGCCGTGCGGGACAACCCCGAGATCGCCTCGCTCTACCTGGGCGGAAAGGTCGGTGATCCATCGTGGACGAGCGAGTCGCGTCCGCCGTCGCGCACTGGGGACCCCGGTTCACCGCCAACGGTGTGACCGCCTCCGACTTCGAGCGCGTCACCCGCGACCTGGACGACTGGGACGGCTGGTGCGCCGCCTGGTCGGCGGTGGCCGCCGAGCACGAGAAGCTGGGCCGGCAGGCGCTGGCCACCGGCCGGCACCTGTCGGCGGGCGGGCACCTGGCCCAGGCCGCCCTCTACTTCCACTTCGCCAAGTTCGTGTTCGTGGCCGACCCCGGCCAGATGCGCCGCGCCCACCTGCGGGCGGTGGCCTGCCTCGACGACGCCCTGCCTCACCTGTCCCCGCCGGGCCGGCGGGTCGAGGTCGGCTTCGAGGGCACCGCGCTCGTCGGGATCCTCCGGCTGCCCCCGGGGCCCGGGCCGCATCCGGCGGTGCTCATGCTGTCCGGGCTGGACTCGGCCAAGGAGGAGCACCGGGTGGTCGAGCAGCTCTTCCTGGAGCGAGGGTTGGCCACGTTCGCCGTGGACGGGCCCGGGCAGGGGGAGGCCGAGTACGACCTGCCGATCAGGGCCGACTGGACCCAGCCGGGCAAGGCGTTGCTCGACGCGCTGGCCGCCGAGCCGCGGATCGACGCGTCCAGGATCGGGGTGTGGGGGGTCAGCTTGGGCGGGTACTACGCGCCCCGGGTGGCGGCGGCCGTGGGTGACCGGGTCAAGGCGTGCGTGGCGCTCGCCGGGCCGTACGACTTCGGCGACTGCTGGTCCGGCCTGCCCGAGCTGACCAGGGAGTCCTTCCGCGTCAGGGCCCGGGCGGCCACCGAGGAGGAGGCCCGGCGCATCGCGTACACGCTGACCATGGAGGGCTCGGCGCAGGCGATCACCGCGCCGCTGCTGGTCGTGTTCGGGCGCAAGGACCGGCTCATCCCCTGGCGGCAGGCCGAGCGGCTGGCCACCGCGGCGGGCGGCGACAGCGAGCTGCTCATGCTGGAGGAGGGCAACCACGGCTGCGCCAACCTCACCCCCTGGCACCGTCCCTACACCGCCGACTGGCTGGCCCAGCGGCTCGCGAAAGGCGACTTCCGATGACTGCAGGACTACGGCGGGTGGGCTGGATCGGCACCGGCCGCATGGGCTTCCCCATGGCCGCGCGGCTGGCCGGGGACGGCGTGGAGCTGGCCGTGTGGAACCGTACGCGGGCCAAGGCGGAGCCGCTGCGCGAGCACGGCGCGCTGGTGTCGGACACGATCGCCGGGCTGCGCGACCGCGATGTCGTCTTCACCATGGTCGCCACCTCGGCCGACCTCACGCAGGTCCTCGGCGAGCTGCTGGGGGACGGCGGCCCCGGCGTGGTCGTGGACTGCTCCACGATCTCCCCGGAGGCGTCGGCCGCCGCCCGCGAGGCGTGCGCGCGCAACGGCACGGAGTTCCTGGCCGCGCCGGTCAGCGGCAACGGCAAGGTGGTGCGGGCCGGCCTGCTGAGCATCGTCTGCTCCGGGCCGCGCGAGACCTACGACCGGGTGGCCGGGCTGCTGGCCCGGCTCGGCCGCTCGGCCACGTACGCGGGCGAGGGCGAGACCGCCCGCCTGGTGAAGATCGCGCACAACCTGCTGCTCGGCGTCGTCACCCAGACGCTCGCCGAGATCACCGTGCTGGCCGAGAAGGGCGGGGTGCCCCGGCACGCGTTCCTGGAGTTCCTCAACGACAGCGTGGTGGGCTCGGCGTTCACCCGCTACAAGTCGCCCGCGTTCGTGCACCTCGACTACACGCCCACGTTCACCCCGGTCCTGCTGCGCAAGGACTTCGACCTGGGCCTGGCCGCCGCCCGCGCCCTCGACGTGCCCATGCCGGTGACCGCGCTCACCGCGCAGCTCGTCCAGGCCGCCGTGGGCACCGGCCGGACCGGCGAGGACTTCGCCATCCTGCTCGACCTGCAGGCCGCCGCCTCCGGGCTGGAGCTCAAGCCCGAGGACGTGGCCGTGGACGACGGGCTCGGCTCGTGAGCGCGCCGATCACCGGGCCGATCACCGGGCCGGTCATCGGGCCGCTGCCCTCGCCCGGGCACATGTCCGTGGACTACGAGCAGCGCGTCGACTTCGACCGGCTCCGGGACCACCGGCTGCGCCGCGCCCGCGCCGCGCTGGAGGGCAGCGAGTGCGGGGCGTTCCTGCTGTTCGACTTCTACAACATCAGGTACGTCACCCAGACCTGGATCGGCGGCGCCCTCGGCGACAAGATGACCAGGTACGCCCTGCTCGCCCGCGACGTCCCGCCGAAACTCTGGGACTTCGGCTCCGCCGCCCGCCACCACCGCCTGCACAGCCCGTGGCTGGACCCCGCCGACTGCCACGCGGGCATGCTGGGCCTGCGCGGCGCCATCGCCCCCACGGCCGGGCTGATGGCCGACGCGGTCCGCCAGCTCAAGGGCCTGCTGAGCGACGCCGGGCTGGACGGCGCGCCCGTGGGCGTGGACATCGTCGAGCCGCCGTTCCTGTTCGAGATGCAGCGGCAGGGATTACGGGTGGTGGACTGCCAGCAGCTCATGCTGGACGCCCGCGTCATCAAGTCCACCGACGAGATCATGCTGCTCACCCAGGCCGCCGCCATGGTGGACGGCGTCTACCAGGACGTCCTGGAGGTGCTGAAGCCCGGCATCCGGGAGAACGAGATCGTCGCGCTGGTCAACAAGCGCCTCTACGAGATGGGCTCCGACCAGGTGGAGGCGGTCAACGCGGTGAGCGGCGAGCGCTGCAACCCGCATCCGCACAACTTCTCCGACCGGCTGATCCGGCCCGGTGACCAGGCGTTCTTCGACATCATCCACTCCTTCAACGGCTACCGGACGTGCTACTACCGCACGTTCGGCGTCGGGAGCGCGACGGCCGCGCAGCGGGAGGCGTACGCCAAGGCGCGGGAGTGGATGGACGCGTCGATCGGCATGATCAAGCCGGGTGTGGGGACCGACCAGGTGGCCGCCGTGTGGCCGACGGCCGCCGAGTTCGGGTTCGAGGACGAGATGGCGGCGTTCGGGCTGCAGTTCGGGCACGGGCTTGGGCTCGGGCTGCACGAGCGGCCGATCATCTCGCGGCTCAACAGCATGCGGGAGCCGATCGAGCTGCGGGCCGGGATGGTGTTCGCGCTGGAGACGTACTGCCCGGCGAGCGACGGGTTCTCGGCGGCTCGGATCGAGGAGGAGGTCGTGGTCACGCCGGAGGGGTGCCGGGTGCTGACGCTGTTCCCGGCACAGGACCTGGTCGTGGCCAACGCCTACTGAGTCACTCGATGGCCCTGATCACCGCTTCCCGGTCCAGCGGGAGGTCGCGGACGCGGACCTCGATCGTGGCGGCCACCGCGTTCGCGATCGCCGCCGCCACCGGGCCCTGCGCCGCCTCGCCCGCACCCACCGACGGCGTGCCCGGGTGCTCGACCAGCTCCACCACCACCTCCGGGGCCTCGCTGAAGCGCAGGATCGGGTAGGCCTCCCAGTCGCCGCTGGTGATCGCGTGCCGGTCGAACCGCACCCGCTCCTTCAGCGTCCAGCTCACCGCCTGGGTGGCGCCGCCCTCGATCTGGTTGCGCACGCCGTCGGGGTTGACGACCTGGCCGACGTCCACGGCGATGGTCAGGCGGCGCACCCGTACGTCCTGCTCGGCCTCCACCTCCGCCACGGCCGCGCAGTACGCGCCCACGCCCTTGTACTGCGCGAACCCCAGCCCGAGCCCGGGCGCGCCCCAGCCGGCCGCCGCGGCCGCCCGCCGCAGGACCTCCTGCCCGCGCGGGTCGCCCAGGTGGTCCAGCCGGTACGCCAGCGGGTCGCGCCCGGCGGCCAGGGCCAGCTCGTCCATGAACGACTCGATCGCGAAGACGTTCATGAACGCCCCCAGCGACCGCAGCGCCGACGAGCGGATCGGCGTCTCCAGCACGCGGTGGCCGGTCACCGCGACCCGCGGGAAGTCGTAGATCGGCGCCGCGTTGCGGGTCATCCCCCAGCCTCCCCGCTCCGGCGGGTCGGTGGCCGCCGGGTACGTCCACGGGCGCTCCAGGTGGGCCCCGGCGAGCAGGCCGGGCACCCCGGCGTAACCCGGGCGGCTGATGTGGCCCTGGCTCCACACGTCGTACTCCCAGGACCGCACCGTCCCGGCCTCGTCCACCACCGCCGCCACGTCCACCGACATGGCCGAGCCGAACGGCGCCCACGTCAGCTCGTCCCGCCTGCTCCACCGCACCTGCACCGGCCGGCCGCCGGCCTCCCGGGCCAGCAGGGCCGCGTCGAGCGCCACGTCGTCGGCGGCGTTGTGGCCGTAGCAGCCGGCGCCCTCGACGTGGCGCACCTCGATCCGCTCCTCGTCCAGGCCCAGGATCCGGGCCAGGGCCGTCCTGAGCGGGTGGACGCCCTGGGTGTGGCTCCAGACCTCCAGGGTGCCGTCGGCGTTCCAGCGGGCGGCGGCGCAGCTCGGGGCGATCGAGGCGTGGGCGATGAAGGGCCTGCTGTAGGTGGCCGTCCGTAGCTCCCCGTCAGGCCTTTCCCCGGCCGGTTCCCGCACGCGGACGGTCTCGTGCGGGCCGGTACGGAGGAAGGTGCGCAGGTCGTGCTCGTCGGGCAGGGTGTCACGGTCGTCCCACTCGGCGGCCTTGCGCAGCCGGTTCAGGGCGCGGTCCGCCTCGGGCTCGGTCTCGGCCAGCACGCCCAGGAACGAGCCGTCGCGCACCACGCGCAGGTCCGGCTGGGGGGTGAGATGGCGCAGCCGGGCGGCGGGGGAGGGCGGGCGCAGCACGCGGCCGTGGAGCTGGCCCGGCAGGCGCAGGTCGTGGACGAACCTGGGCCGCCCGGCCACCTTGTCGGGCAGGTCGAGCCTGGGCACGCTGACCCCCACGTACACCGGCGCCGCCTCCACGGCGTTCACCGTGGCCTCCGGGGCGGTGCCGACAGGCGGGCCACCCGGGTGTGCGCCCGGGCCGGCCGCTTTCGCCAGGTCGGCGTAGGTCGCGGTCAGGTCGCCGCAGCGGAACTCGCCCCGCCGTACCGTCACCTCGCCGGGGGCGACGCCCCAGCGGCGGGCGGCTTCTGCGGCGCAGGCGGCCCGGACCCGGGCGCACGCCTCACGCAGCGGCGGGCCCGAGTGGGAGATCGACCGGCTCCCCGCCGTGATCCCCTCGTCCGGCCCTGCACCCGTACGGGCGGGCAGGATTCGCACCTGCCCCAGGTCGGCCCCCAGCGCGTCGGCCGCGATCTGGGCCAGCGCCGTGAGCACCCCCTGCCCCAGCTCCACCTTCCCGGCACGGACCAGGACGATCCCGTCGTCCCGCACCGTGACTGCGTCGTCGCCGCTCATTCCGCCGCCTTCAGCACGGCGCGGACCACGCGCCGCTGGACCCCGCAGCGGCACAGGTTGCGATCGAGCGCCGCCACCACCGCCTCCTCGTCCGGCCGGGGATCGGCGGCCAGCAGCGCGGCGGCGCTGACCATGATCCCCGACAGGCAGTAGCCGCACTGCCCCGCCTGCTCCTCCAGGATCGCCCGCTGCACCGGGTGCAGGGAGTCACCGGGCGCCAGCCCCTCGACCGTCACCACCTCCCGCCCCTCGCAGGCCGACAGCGGCGTGTCGCAGGCGGCCGTCACCCGCCCGTCGAGCAGCACGAAGCACGCCCCGCACAACCCCACCCCGCAGCCGAACCGGGTCCCCACCAGCCCCAGCTCACCGCGCAGCACGTCGAGCAGCGGGGTGTCCGGATCGGACCCCGCCTCCACGGCCGCGCCGTTCACGATCATCCCCGTGATCCCCGTCATCCCCGTTTACCTCCGTCCCCGAACACTTCCGGGTGCTGTGAAAGCTCTACCCGGGTACGCCTGATATGACCGCTCAGGTACCTTTCCGCATCCACGGCGTCGCGCCGTTCGATCGCGTCCAGCAGCAGCCGGTGCTCGGCGTTGACCACCCACCGCCGCGACGGGCCGGTCAGCCGCATGAACACCCGCCGGTAGTGCTGGGTCGCGTTCCACATCCGCACGACCATCGACGAGAGCTGCTCGATGCCGCACCCGGAGTAGGTCAGCAGGTGGAACTCCCGGTCGAGCGCGAGGAACTCGCCGATGTCGGTGTTGGCCTCGATCTTGTCCTGGATCAGCCCGAGCCTGCGGTGGTCGCCGGCGGTCAGGTGGGGGATGCTCTCGGTCAGGGCGAGGGGTTCGAGCCGCTCGCGCATCTGGTAGATCACGTCCACCTCGTGCCCGGCGAGCCGGGGCACCCTCGCGCCCCTGCGCGGGTGGTGCTCGGTGAGCCCCTCGGCCGCCAGCATGCGCAGCGCCTCGCGCACGGGCAGCCGGCTGGCCCCGAGCCGCTCGGCCAGCTCCTCCTGCCGGATGCGCTCCCCGGGCGCGATCGCGCCGCTGAGTATGGCCTCGCGCAGGTGCGCGGCCACCCGCTCGCTCTCAGGCACCCGCACGGTCGAACGCCTTGCCACCTGGGTACGACACCAGCTCGAACTGCATCCCCCACGGCGCCAGGAAGTACACCCACCGCTGCCCCTCGCTGGGCCCCCTGCTGGCGGTGGGCTCGCCGAGCACCTGAACGTCCCGCTCCCGCAGGTAATCCACGGCGGCGTCGATGTCCTCCACGTACAGCGCCACGTGATGCCCGCCGACGTCGCTGTTCCTCGGCACCTCGGGATGCCGGCCCGGCGCCGAGTACTGGAAGACCTCGAAGATCGCCTGCCCGCCGCACCTGAAGAAGTGCAGCCGCTCCATCACGGCCCGCGGATGCACGTTGAGGTGCTCCTTCATCCACGGGCCCTCGTCGTGCCGGTAGGGACCGAGCGAGTACATGTACTCGCAGCCGAGCACGTGCACCAGGAACTCCCTGGCCTCCTCCAGATCGGGCACCGTGAAGCCGATGTGGTCCACCCGGCTCAGCCCTGGAAGTCCGCTCATACCGGCCTCTTCCCCTTTGGATCCAATCCAGCCTACGTCCGGCCCCGCAGCGCTGTCAGGGCTGTTCTTTGGATCCAGACCGTGTAAGGCTGAGGAATGCCCCAGCATCACGGGCTCGAACCGCCCGCGCCCTGGGTCGAGGTCGTCGCCACCGACGAGGACTGGGACGCCGCCGACCCCCACCTGCTGACGAGCATGCTCGGCCAGCTCCTGCTGATCAGGACGTTCGAGGAGTACGTGCTCGACCTCGCCAGGTCGGGCCTGGTGCACGGCCCGGCCCACTCCAGCATCGGCCAGGAGGGCGGCGCGGTCGGCTCGGTCCTGTCGCTGGCGCCGGGCGACACGGTCAACGGCTCCCACCGGGGGCACCACCAGTTCCTGGCCAAGGCGCTGGCGTACGTGGAGCCGAAGGGCATCGATCCGACCAGGGACTTCTCGCCCGAGGTGCGCGAGGTGCTGCTCCGCACGCTCGCCGAGATCTGCGGCCTGGACCGGGGCTTCAGCCACGGCCGGGGCGGCTCCATGCACCTGCGCTGGGAGGAGGCCGGCGCCATCGGCACCAACGCGATCGTCGGGGGCGGCGTGCCGTTCGCGGCGGGGTCGGCGTGGGCGCACCGGCAGGCGGGGACCGGGGCGGTCGCGGTCACGTACTTCGGCGACGGGGCCGCCAACATCGGCTCCACCCTGGAGACGCTCAACCTGGCCGCCGCCTGGCGGCTGCCGCTCTGCTTCTTCGTCGAGAACAACCGCTACGCCGTCTCCACCGGCGTGGCCGAGGCGACCGCCGAGCCGCGCCTGTCGGCCCGCGGCCCCGGCTTCGGCGTGGCCAGCTGGAAGGTGGACGGCATGGACCCGCTGGCCGTCCACCTGGCCATGCGCGAGGTGCTCGGGCACCTGCGGGCGGGCCGCGGACCCGCCCTCGTCGAGGCGGACGTCTACCGCTACTTCCACCAGAACGGCCCCCTGCCCGGCAGCGCGTTCGGCTACCGGACCAAGCAGGAGGAGCAGGAGTGGCGGGCCCGCGACCCGATCGAGCGGCTGGCCGGCCACCTGTCGCGCCGCGGCCTCCTCGGGCGCCCCGACGTCGACGCCGCCGCCGCGCGGGCCAGGGAGCTCATGGCGGACGTGGGCGGCGTCCTGATCGAGCCCGTCCCCGGCGGCCGGCCGGGACAGCGCAGGATCCGGCCGGGCGAGTGGCCCGACCCGGGCTTCGCCCACGTGGGCGTGCGCGGCGACCTCTCCGAGTTCGAGGGCGCGCGGACGGCCGACCGGGACACGTTCACGGGGGAGCTGGCCGAGCGGAAGTTCATCGACGCCGTGGCCAAGGTGATGGCGCGGCGCATGCGTACGGACGAGTCGATCGTCGTGCTCGGCGAGGACGTGCACCGGCTCAATGGCGGCACCAACGGCGCCACCCGCGGGCTCAAGGAGTCCTTCCCCGACCGCGTCCTCGGCACCCCCATCAGCGAGAACGCCTTCACCGGCCTGGCCGGCGGCATCGCCTCGGACGGCCGGTACACGCCGGTGGTCGAGCTCATGTACGCCGATTTCATGTGGGTCGCCGCCGACCAGCTCTTCAACCAGATCGCCAAGGCCAGGCACATGTACGGGGGCGACGACGCCATGCCGCTCGTCCTGCGCAGCAAGGTCGCCATGGGCACCGGGTACGGCTCCCAGCACTCCATGGACCCCGCCGGCCTCTTCGCCACCGCCCCCGGCTGGCGGATCGTGGCGCCCACGACGCCGTTCGACTACGTGGGGCTGATGAACAGCGCGCTGCTCTGCCGCGACCCCGTCGTCGTGCTGGAGCACGTCGACCTGTACAGCTCGACCGGGGAGTGCCCGGTGGACGACCTGGACTACTGCCTGCCGGTCGGGCGGGCGGCCGTGCGCCGGGCCGGGTCGCGGGTGACCGTGCTGACGTACCTGGCGATGACCTCGTACGTGCTGCGGGCGGTCGAGGCGTCCGGGGTGGACGCGGAGGTGATCGACCTGCGCTGGCTCGACCGGGCCAGCCTCGACTGGGAGACGATCGGGGCCAGCGTCGGGAAGACGCGCAACGTGCTCATCGCCGAGCAGGGGCCGGTGGGGCCGTCCTACGGCGGGTGGCTGGCCGACGAGCTCCAGCGCCGCTTCTTCGGCCGGCTGGAGCAGCCGGTGCGGCGGGTGACCGGCGGGGAGGCGTCGCCGAGCATCAGCAAGGTGCTGGAGCGGGCGGCCATCGCCGGGGACGAGGAGGTGGCCGCCGCGCTCACCGAGATGACGGCGCACCCGAGCGGCCGGGAGGCCGGGGGCGAGCGGCACCTCTGCCTGCGCGGCACGGCTCAGCTGGACAAGCTGCTCAAGCTCCGCCACCGTCTCGGCGACGGCGCCGGCCGACCCGTCTCCGTCACCGACTTCGTGATCAAGGCGGCCGCGCACGCGTACCGGCTGGTCCCCGCCATGAACGTCGCCCGGACCCCGGAGGGCGCCAGGACGTTCGAGACGGTGGACCTGGCCGTCTCCGCCGACGGCGGCCCGGTCGCCCCCGTGCTCAGGTCGGTGGAGCGGCAGTCCCTCACCTCCGTCGCCGCCGCCGTCGAGGAGCTCGCCGGCCGGGCCAGGGCCGGGACGCTCCCGAGTGACGAGCTGGAGGGCGGGGTCATGACCGTGACGAGCCTCGGCCCGCACGACGTGGCGGAGTTCGCCGCCACCGTTGATCCGGCCCGGTCGGCGGCCCTCGCCGTGGGGGCGGTGCGCGAGGAGCCGGTGGTCAAGGGCGGCCGGGTGAAGGCCGGTCCGGTGCTGCGGGTGACGCTGTCGGTCGATCGGCGTGCGGTGGACGGCGCGGTGGCCGCCGCCTGGATGGAGGCGTTCCTCGGCCTGCTGGCCGACCCCGTCCGCGTCCTCAGCTGAAACCCGCTCACCTATTGCCCGGGCGGCACGTGAGGAATACGGTGTTAATCGTTTCACACCGGCCGGCGGCCGAGAGGTGAAGACTCTCCATACGTTGAACTGCTCACCGAGATCCGAGCCGAGAAATTTCCCCATATTCCTGTAGGGAATGCTAGGTTATTCGACTAACATGAGACCAACAGCGCGACAAGTGGCCGAGCTGGCGAACGTGTCAGTGGCGACCGTCTCCTACGTCCTCAGCGGCCGCGACCGACCCGTGGCCGCCGAGACCAGGCAGCGGGTGCTCGATGCCGCCAGGCAACTCGGCTACACCCCCAACCAGGCCGCCAGGAGCCTGCGCAAGCGCCGCACCCAGCGGGTCTGCCTGGTGCTGAGCTCGTTCGGCGGCGTGCCCACCGACGAGCGGCTGGCCACGGACCTGCACGAGATGGCCGACGCGCGGGGCTACTCCGTGGTCTCGCTCGCCGTCTACTCCGAGGCCCGCGCGAACGCCGCCATCGACGTGCTGCGCGGCGGCATCGCCGACGGCGCCCTGATCAACGTCGTCGGCGACCACCTCACCCAGGACCTGCTCGGCGGGCTGGCCGCCACCGGGCTGCCGATGGTGGTGCTGAGCAACGAGAGCGGTCTGACGGGCTGCGACGTCGTACGCACCCCGGAGACGGAGGCGTGCGCCGAGGCGGTCGAGCACCTGCTGGCCACGGGCCGGCGGCGGATCGCGTTCATGGCGCACCGGCACGAGCTCTACCGCGACCGGCCCGCGGGGCGGCTCCTCGGCTACACCACGGCCCTGGACCGGCACGGCGTGCAGGAGCGGATCGTCACCGGGGGCGCCGACGACCGCGTGTCGGCGTACCAGACCGCGACCGAGCTCCTGCGCTCCCCCGACCGGCCCGACGCGATCTTCGCCGCCTCCGACCGGGCGGCGATCAGCGCCATCTGGGCCGCCAGGGACCTGGGGCTGAGCGTGCCCGGCGACGTCGCGATCGTCGGCGCCGGCAACATCGACGAGGGTCTCATCAGCAATCCGCAGCTCAGCACGGTCGGCCCGATCCGGCACGACTACACCGACGTCGTACGCCTGCTCTTCGACCGCCTCCAGGCCGAGGAGCCGCCGCCCGCCCGCGAGATCGTCCGCTCCTGGACCTTCATGCGCCGGGGCTCGTCCTAGAAGGGAAATCCGAGATGCCTTCCCACCCCTCACGCCGTGACCTGCTCCGACTCGTCGGGGCGGCCGCCGCGGTGCCCGTCCTGTCCTCCTGCGCGGGAGCGCCGACCACGCAGAGCTCCGCCGCCCCCGGCACCTTCACCGTCTACTGGAACGCGGGCCACGACTACCAGGCCTACCGCAAGGTGATCGCCGAGTTCGAGCAGGCCAACAAGGTCAAGGTCAACCTGCAGAAGTACCAGTGGCCCGACCTGCGCACCAGGCTGCTGGCCGACTTCGCCTCCGGGACCGTGCCCGACCTGGTGGAGGAGCCCAGCGGGTGGGTGCAGGAGTTCGCCGTCTCCGGCAACGCCCGCTCGCTGCAGGACTACGTCGACCGCGACGGCCAGGCCATGGGCTTCCCCTCGGACTGGCAGCCGGTGACGGTCGAGCGCAACTCGTACCAGGGCAAGGTGTACGGCGTGCAGCTCCACCTGACCTGCAACACCCTCTTCTACAACAAGGCCATGCTCAGGGACGCCGGGGTCGAGGTGCCGACCACCTGGGAGGAGTTCCTCGACGCGGCGAAGAAGCTGACCAAGGACGGCGTGTACGGCGTCGCGCTCAACCAGGACTACCTCTACGTCTGGCCCTGGCTCACCCAGGCCGGCGTCACCCCGTACGACCCGCAGACCGGCAAGGTCATGACGCCCATCGAGGACGCGATCGCCGCCCTGCAGTTCCAGGCCGACCTGATCCACAAGCACAAGGTCGCCCCCGTGCCGGTGTCCGGCACCGACTACTCGGGCCCGCAGAAGCTGTTCTCGGCCAAGCGCGCCGCGATGATCTTCACCGGCCCCTGGGACCTGGACCCGATCAAGAAGACCAGCCCCGACATCGAGCTCGGCGTCGCGCCGCCGCTGAAGCACAAGACACAGGCCACGCAGGCGGCCGGGGTGAGCATGTTCGTGCCCGCCAAGGCGGCCCGGCCCGACCTGTCGTGGGACTTCATCAAGCGCATCACGGCCATCGAGGTCGAGCAGGCCGCCACCAAGGAGACGGGCATGCTCATGCCGCGCGTCTCCTGGACCGAGCTGCCCGAGGTGCAGTCGAACGAGGTCATCAAGGTCTTCGCCGACGCGCTGCCGTACGCGAAGGACTCCTCCCAGCAGGTGCGCCTGACCGGCCAGCTCGGCAAGTGGGACGAGCAGCTCAAGGTCATGTACCAGCAGGTGATCATCCAGAACCAGCCGGCCGCCGAGGTGCTGCGCAAGTTCGCCGAGACGGCGGAGGGCTTCCTGAAGTGAGGCCCCGCACGTTGTCCGGCCGCTACGCCAGGACCGCCTACCTCTTCCTGCTCCCGGCGATCCTGTTCTTCGCGGCCTTCTTCTACCTGCCGATCGGCAACGTGGTGGCCACGAGCTTCCGCACGGGGCCGATGGCCGACCAGTGGACGGGCCTGGGCAACTACACCCAGGCCCTGGCCGACCCCTCCGTCCGGCACTCGTTCCTGGTCACGGTGGGCTTCTCGGTGATGGTGGTGATCGGGTCGATCGTGCTCGGGCTGGCCCTGGCGATGGCGATCGACCAGCCGCTCAAGGGACGGGTGGCCTTCCGGGTGCTGCTGCTGGTGCCCTACCTGACCTCGGTGGCGATCGTCGGGCTGCTGTGGCGCAACATCCTCGACCCCGAGCTGGGCGTGCTGAACCGGGCGCTGGACGCGATGGGGCTGCCCGAGCAGCAGTGGCTCAACACCTCGCCGCTGCTCACGATCGCCGCCGTCACGCTCTGGCAGAGCGTCGGCTACACGATGGTGCTGTTCCTGGCCGGGCTGCAGGGCATCCCGGAGACCTACCACGAGGCCGCCAAGATCGACGGGGCGGACGCCTGGCGCCGGTTCTGGCGGATCACGCTGCCGCTGCTCGCCCCGACCACGCTGTTCGTGTCGGTGATGGCGGTCATCTCGGGGCTGCAGGCGTTCGGGCAGGCGTACATCATCACCGGCGGCGGCCCCGGCGACGCCACCGACCTGTCGGTCTTCCACATCTTCAACGTCGCCTTCCGCACCAGGGACTTCGGCTACTCCTCGGCGCAGTCGGTGCTGCTGCTGGTCGTGATCGTGGCGTTCACCCTGGTCCAGCTGCGGGCCGGGCGGCGCGGGGAGGTCACGTACTGATGCGCAAGGCGCTGCTCTACACCCTGCTCGGCGTGGCCTCGCTCGTCACCGTCGTGCCGCTGCTCTACATGCTCTCGCTGTCGCTGCAGACCGAGGCCGAGACGCTGTCGGCCGAGGCCGTCCTGGTGCCGGAGTCGCCGCAGTGGGGCAACTACGCCGAGCTGTTCACCCGGGCGCCGTTCGGGAACTTCATCGTCAACAGCCTCGTCGTGGCCGGCCTCATCACGCTGGCGCACCTGCTGTTCGACCCGCTCGTCGGGTACGTGTTCGCCAAGTTCCGGTTCCCGCTGCGCAACACGCTGTTCGTGGCGCTGCTGGCCACGCTGATGGTGCCGTTCTTCGTGCGCATGATCCCGCTGTACGTGCTGATGGCCAACATGGGCTGGCTCAACACGTACCAGGGGTTGATCACGCCGTTCCTCATGGACGCGTTCGGGATCTTCCTCATGCGGCAGTTCATCCAGCCCATCCCCGACGACCTGATCAGCGCCGCGCGCATCGACGGCGCCTCCGAGCTGCGGATCTACCGCAGCGTCATCCTGCCGCAGACGCGGCCGGCGCTGGCCGTGCTCGGGCTGTTCACGTTCGTCTTCCAGTGGAACGAGTTCCTCTGGCCGCTGGTCGCCACCAGCACGCCCGAGATGCGCACCATCCCGGTCGGGCTCACCCTGTTCAACCAGGAGTACTTCACGCTGTGGCACCTCACCGCCGCCGGCTCGGTGATCCTCTTCGTCCCCACCGCCGTCCTGTTCATCCTGACCCAGAGATACTTCGTACGCGGTATCGCGCTGACCGGCCTCAAATAGTTCGACAGGAGTCCTCCTTTTGCGCCCGAACGTGATCGTCGTCTTCACCGACCAGCAGCGGTGGGACACCGTCGGTCCCTTCACCCCGAACCTCGACAGAATGGCCAGGAACGGCACGCAGGCCACGGTCGCGCTCACCCCGCAGCCGGTGTGCGCGCCGGCCCGCGCGGCCCTGCAGACGGGCCGCTACCCGACCACGACCGGCGTCTACCGCAACGGCCGCGTGCTGCGCCCCGAGGAGCGCACGCTGGCCCACCACTTCGGCGCGGCCGGCTACGCCACCGGCTACATCGGCAAATGGCACCTGGCCGGCAGCGAGCCGGTCCCCGAGGACCAGCGCGGCGGCTACCGGTCGTGGCTGGCGGCCAACGCCCTGGAGCACACCTCCGACGCCTACCGCACGATCGTGTTCGACGAGGCGAACGACCCCGTCCTGCTGCCCGGCTACCGCTCCGACGCCCTCGTGGACGCGGCCGTGCGCTTCGTCGCCGACCACGCCGACGACCCGTTCTACCTGTTCCTGTCGTTCCTGGAGCCGCACCACCAGAACGAGGTGGACAACTACCCGGCGCCCGAGGGTTACGAGGAGCGCTATCAGGGCCGCTGGATGCCGCCGGACCTGGCCGCGCTCGGCGGCACCGCCCACCAGCACATGGGCGGCTACCTGGGCCAGGTCAAGCGCCTGGACGAGGGCCTGGGCCGGCTCCTGGACGCGCTGCGCAGCATGGACCTGCTGGACGACACGATCGTCGCGTACACCTCCGACCACGGCAACCACTTCAAGACCCGCAACGGCGAGTACAAGCGCTCCTGCCACGACGCCTCCCTGCGCGTGCCGCTGGCGCTGCGCGGGCCCGGCTTCGACGGCGGCGGCGCGATCTCCCGCCCGGTCAGCACCATCGACCTGCCGCCCACGCTGCTGGAGGCCGCCGGGCTGCCCGTGCCCGAGGAGATGCAGGGCCGCTCCTTCCTGCCCCTGATCCGTGACCCCCGGGCCGCCGAGTGGCCGGAGGAGGTGTTCTTCCAGGTGAGCGAGTCGGAGGTGGGACGCGGCATCCGCACGTCGCGGTGGAAGTACTACGCCGTCGCCGAGGACGCCCACCCCTGGGACGTGTCGGCCGCCTCCCGCTACCGCGAGCAGGCCCTGTACGACCTGGAGAACGACCCGCACGAGCTGGTCAACCTGGCCGGGTACGCGTCGCACGCGGAGGTGGCGGCGGGGCTGCGCGAGCGGCTGGTCCGCCGGATCGTGGCCGCCGGGGAGGAGCCGGCGGTGGTGGAGGCCGCCGTGGAGCGGGCAGGGCGCGAGCAGGCGATGCCGGACCCGGAGGTCCGCCTGCACGGCCCCAAACCGGTCCGCTTCGGCCACCAACGCCCCGGCACCCCCTGACGCCGTTGGCCCGTACTTCGGCCGGGGTCCTTCCGGAGGAGCAGGCGGTGGGGGGGCCCCCGGCGGGGGGCCGCCGGCGGCGGCGCCCCCCCCCGAACACACCCCCCCGAACGGGAC
>NZ_JBFANM010000108.1:0-34232 GCF_040674815.1 Nonomuraea sp. NPDC049709 | reverse complement strand
GGCACGCGGCGGGCGGCGGGCGGTGGACGGCGGGCGGTGGACGGCGGGCGGTGCGCAGCACGCGGTCGGCGCCGCCGCACGCGCCGTGCGCGCGGCGCGGGGCACGCGGACGTGCCGGGGCGTGCAGGTTCGAGGCTGCCCTGGCCGACACGTCGTTCGCCCAAGGCCCCCGGCGGCCTGCTCGGGAGCCCCTGAGGTTCCGCCCCGGTTCGGGCCGGAGCCGCTCAGGGCAAGGCCGCGCTCACCCGGGGGCCGTCCGCCCGAGGGCGCCCGCCGGACCGCCGCTCAGGTGCGGCCAGGGCTGCGCTCGCCAGGCCGGCCAGGAGCGCCAGGGGTGGCTCTCCGACCGGCCCGCTCAAGTGCGCCACAGGTGCGCTCGCCGGCCCGCCCAAGAGCGCCCCGGGTTCACGCCGGGACGCTCAGGTGCGCCCCGGGTACGCTCCCGGGCCGCTGAGGGTGCGGTCCGCGACCGTCCTGAGCCGGTGCAGCCAGTGCAGGCCGGTGCGGGCCGGTGGGGTCAGAGCTTGACGCCCAGCAGGGCGTCGGCGAGGTCTCTGACCAGGCCGGGGGCGCCGGGGTCGGTGCCGGTGCCGGTGAGGGCCTGGTCGGCCCAGGCGTCGATCGCGGCCAGCGCGCCCGGCGAGTCGAGGTCGTCGGCCAGCCGCTCGCGTACCGTGGCCAGCAGGTCGTCGGCGTTCGGCCCCGAGGACAGCCCGGTCGCCGAGCGCCACAGCGCCAGCCGCCGCTCGGCCTCGGCCATCTGCTCGGGCACGTATTCCCAGTCGGCCCGGTAGTGGTGGGCCAGCAGCACGAGCCTGACCGCCATCGGGTCGTGCTCCAGGCGCAGCCTGGAGACGAAGACCAGGTTGCCCTTGGACTTCGACATCTTGTCGCCGTCGAGCGCCACCATCCCGGCGTGCGTGTAGAACTTCGCGAACGGCCACTCGCCGGTCGCGGCGTGCCCCTCGGAGGCGCCGCACTCGTGGTGGGGGAAGATCAGGTCGGAGCCGCCGCCGGCCACGTCGTAGCCGGGGCCCAGGTTGTCGAGGGCGATGGCGGTGCACTCGATGTGCCAGCCGGGCCGGCCGCGGCCCAGCCGCGACTCCCACGCGGGCTCGCCCGGCCGCTCGGCCCGCCACAGCAGCCAGTCGAGGGGGTCGCGCTTGCCTGGCCGGTCGGGGTCGCCGCCGCGCTCGGCGAACAGGGCCAGCATCTCCTGCTCGTCGTAGCCGGACACCTGGCCGAACTTGGGGGCGTCGGCCACGCTGAAGTAGACGTCGCCGTCGAGGTCGTAGGTCACGCCCTTGGCCGCCAGCTTGGCGATCAGCTCGGCCACCCCGCCGACGACCTCGGTGACCCCGACGTATTCGCGGGGCGGCACGATCCGCAGCGCCTCCATGTCGCTGCGGAACAGCTCGATCTCGCGCTCGGCCAGCTCCTGCCAGTCGACGCCGGTCTGCGCGGCGCGCTCCAGCAGCGGGTCGTCCACGTCGGTGGCGTTCTGCGTGTAGTGCACCTCGTGGCCCGCGTCGCGCCACATCCGGCCCACGAGGTCGAAGGCGTGGTAGGTGTTGGCGTGGCCGAGGTGGGTGGCGTCGTAGGGGGTGATGCCGCAGACGTACATCCTGGCGGTGGGCCCGGGATCGGTCTGCCGGACCTGCTTCGCCGAGGTGTCGTAGAGACGCAGCGGAATGCTCTCACCTGGGAGCTTGGGGACGTTCGGGGCAGACCACGATCTCATGCCTTTGAGCCTATCCGTCCCGATCGGCGGTCAGGTCGGTGAACTCGTACGTCACGCCGCCGGGCGCGATCGCGACCTCCATCACCGACAGGGAGGCGAAGATCCGCCCGTCCGGCAGCTCGTGCCGGATGATGAGCGCGCCGCGGTCGGAGGACGGCTCCGCCCTGATCAGCTCCCGCCATTCGGCGGTGTCGCGGAACCTGGGCAGGTACGCGAGGACCCGCTCGCTCTCGGGGTCGAGGCCCGAGTTGACGACCATGCTGGTGCCCGCCGGAAGCTCGGAGACGGACGCGCGCTCGCCGTCCCAGCTGCACATCCGCACCCGCGTCAGGTCGGCCAGCACCAGGTGGAAGGGGTCGTAGCGGGTCAGGTCGGCGCCCGGCAGCTCCCCGGTGTACGCCGCCCGCAGCGCCAGGTCGCCCCGCGAGACCTTCGTGGTCTCCTCGGCCGCCCGGCCGTGCCCGTTGAGCAGCGCCGCGGCGCGACGGGCCGCCGGGTTGACGGCCAGCCAGGTGCCGCCGGCCTTGAGGTCGCGCCCGCCGATCACCCCCGGGTATTCCGGCCAGTGCTCCCCCGGCCCTTCCCAGGGCCGGTCGGCGAACTCGTCCCGCACGCCCATGAGGGTCAGCGGCTGCCCGGATCTCACGATCAGCGTGCACATGGGCAAAGAGTATTAAACGGGTTTTGGCTCTCTCATATGGGGGGCCAGGGTATGGCGGGCCACCCCTCCGACGGGTACGGATGCACGCCGGTGTCCAGCAACCGCCTGACCCGCTGCCACGTGGCCTCCACCTCGGCCAGCGTCAGCAGCTCGCGCAGTTTGCGGCCCAGGGAGCCGGACTCGATGTCGCGCTCGAGCTTGGCCAGCACCGCCACCGCCTCGCGGGCCAGCGGCTTGCCGCGCCACTGCCACAGCACGGTGCGCAGTTTGTCCTCGACGGAGAAGCAGACCCCGTGGTCGACGCCGTAGACGTGGCCCGTGGGCAGCGGCAGCAGGTGACCGCCCTTGCGGTCGGCGTTGTTGACCACCGCGTCGAACACCGCCATCCGGCGCACGACCGGGTTGCGGCTCCTGACCAGCCGCATGAGGTCGATCTCGCGCTCGGTGTCGATCCAGAGCTGGCACATGCCCGGCCCGAAGGGCCCGTCGCGGTAGACCGTGGGCGGCACGATGCGCCAGCCGGTCGCCTGGGAGACCTCGAAGGCGGCCACCTCGCGGGCGGCGAGGGTGCCGTCGGGGAAGTCCCACAGGGGGCGCTCGCCGCGTACGGGCTTGTAGACGCAGGCGGCCGAGCGCGCGCCCAGCTTGACCGAGCAGTAGAGCGTCATGTTGGTCGCCTCGACGAGGCGGCCGGCGACCTCCAGGCTGCCGTCGCGCAGCAGCGCGAGCGCCTCCTCGTCATGCATGGACGGCGGTGGGGAGGGCTTGATGGCCGGTTCGCTCTCGGGAGCGGTCATGAAGCCGCCTCACCCCCGCGGTAGCCGTTGAGACGTACACAGACGTGTCCGGCGGCATCGAGCGGCTGTCCGCACAGGGGACACGGCGGGCGGCCCGCCGCGACGATCTGGAGGGCTCGCTGGGTGAAGGCGCGAGCGGCTCCCGCGCTGATGCGCACGCGCAGCACGGCGGGGTCGGGGGTCTCCAGATCGTCTTCGTCGATGACCTCCTGCGCCTCTATCACCACCTGCGACTTCTCGGCGTCCCATGTCAGCGCCATGGTGCCGACGCGGAAGTCCTCCGCGACCGGCACGTCGAGAGGGGCGTCGTCGGCCAGGTCGGCGGGGGCGAGCGCGGGCACCTGCGCCGTGCCCCCGCTGAGCCGCAGCACCTCGTCGAGCAGCTCGTCGAGCCTGCCCGCGAGTGCGGCGACCTGCAGCTTCTCCAGCGTCACCGTGGTCAGTCTGCCCTCGGCCCTGGCCTGCAGAAAAAAGACCCGTGCGCCCGGCTGCCCCAAGGCACCGGCGACGAACCTCTCTGGTGGGTCGTAGTCGAAGACCGGCATAGCCTGACCTTACGTGGTTCCGGGTCCGCCGCCGACGGCGGCATCGCTCCCGGTGATGTTTTCTCCCCCGTCTTTCTCCTCCGAATCCTCGGGAAGCCGCAATTCCCCCATATCGTTGACCCTGAGAACAAAGGGACGCAAGGGGGCATAGCGAATGACGGTGAGGGCCGCCGGATCGGCCGTTATCCGTTGAAATTGATCGAGGTGGAGGCCCAGGGCGTCCGCGACGATCGCCTTGATCACGTCGCCGTGGCTGCAAACCAGGTAGACACCCTTCACCCCGAGGCGCTGGTTCCATTCGCGGACCGCCGAGACCGCGCGATGTTGCATTCCGGCCAGCGACTCCCCTTCCGGAAATGTCACCGCGCTCGGGTGTGCCTGCACGACCTGCCACAACGGGTCCTTGGCGAGCTCCTTCAGCGGGCGCCCGGTCCACTCGCCGTAGCCGCACTCGATGAAGCGGTCGTCGGTCACCACATCGAGTTCGCGTCCCTCCGAGACCGCTTGCGCCGTTTCCCGGCAGCGCTCCAGCGGGCTGGAGACAATGGCGTCGAGCCTGACGCCCGCGACGCGCCCGGCGAGCGCGGCGGCCTGCGCCCTTCCCGCCTCGCTCAGATGCACACCCGGGGTGCGGCCGGCCAGCACCGGCCCGGTGAGGTCCGTCAGCCCGTGCCGGGCCAGAAGCAGCGTGGTCATCAAGCAAGTGTCGCAGGCGTCGATCACAACGTTTCATCGACCTGAACGGTAACCTGGCGGGATCATGGAGCAGCGCTATGTCGGCCGCAGTGGCCTGTCGGTGTCCCGGCTGGGGCTCGGCACGATGACCTGGGGGCGTGACACCGACGCGGACGAGGCCGCCGCCCAGCTCCGCACGTTCCTTGACGCGGGCGGCAATCTCGTCGACACGGCCGACGTCTACACCGGCGGTGACTCCGAGCGGCTGCTGGGCCGGATGTTGCGCGACTCCGTGCCGCGCTCCGAGCTGGTGATCTCCACCAAGGCCGTGGTGACGCCGACGGGCCGCCGCCCGCGCGACGCCTCCCGGCGCCACCTGATCGCCGCCGTGGACGACTCGCTCAACCGCCTCGGGCTCGACTACGTCGACCTGTGGCAGCTCCACACGTACGACGCCGAGGTGCCGCTGGAGGAGACGATGGCCGCGCTCGACGCGATCGTCTCCTCGGGCCGCGCCGTCTACGCGGGCGTCTGCGACTACGCCGGCTGGCAGCTCGCCGCCGCCTCGGTCACCCAGAAGATGGTCCCCGGCCGCATCCCGATCACCGCGGCCCAGGCCGAATACTCCCTGCTGGCCCGCGAGCCGGAGCGCGAGCTGCTGCCCGCCGCGGCCCATCTGGGCGTGGGCGTGCTGGCCTGGTCGCCGCTGGGGCGCGGGGTGCTGACCGGCAAATACCGCACCGGCATCCCGGCCGACTCCCGCGCGGCCACCCCGCACTTCGCCGACTTCGTCCGCCCCTACCTGGACGAGCGCAGCCGCCGGGTGGTGGAGTCGGTCATGACCGCCGCCGACGGGCTCGGCGTGTCCCCGCTGGCCGTGGCCCTGTCGTGGGTCCGCGACCAGCCGGGCGTCGCCTCGGCCATCGTCGGCGCCCGTACGCATGCGCAGCTCAAAGGCGTTCTTCCGGCGGAAGACGTGGTGCTGCCGATTGAGATCCGAGAGGCCCTCGATGACGTGTCGTCCCTCGACTGACCCGATGGACGGGAGCCGCCGGCCCCCGGCCGACAGGGAACGAGAGTCTCTCTCGCGTATCACTAGTCGATACCGAATCGCAACTTTACCCGGTAAACGCCTGCGTCTGACGCGCGATGTCCATAAGGATTTCCCCCGGAAGCGACGCAGGAGGGGACGGATGGGGAGCAGGACCGCGATCTCGGCTGGAGTTCTCGCGGTGGCGCTGGCGGCCGTCCCGGTGGCGGCGCCTGCCGCCTCGGCGGCGGCCCAGGACTGCACGCGCGACGGGGGTCTGCTCTCGGGGGTGACCAACACCCTGTGCGACGTGGTCGAGGCGGTCACGGGCACGGTCGACACCCTGACCGGCGGCACGACCGACAAAGTGACGGACGGGCTGGACAAGACGACCGACGAGGTGCTGGGCCGCGTCGGCGAGGCGGTGCCGACCACCAAGGCCACACCCGGCAAGCCGGCCAGGCCGTCATCGACGCCGAGCTCGTCGCCGACCAGGACGGGGCTGGTGCCCGAGACGCTCGATGACGTGTGCCTGCCGGTGCTGGCCTGCGAGGACCAGGGGGTCGTCGGCAGGACGACGCCGCGGCCGACGCCCACGCCGTCGCCCGAGCGTACGGGCGGGCGCTTGGAGGGCGAGGAACGGGCCTCGGCGGTGCCAACCACGCAGCCCTCCCGGCCGGAGAGCCGGCCGCAGCTCGTGGACACGGGCCGGCCGGTGGCCGAGAAGGAGACCGCGCACGCCGAGGAGCCCCGGGTGGACCTGCTGTGGCCCAACCCGTTCGCGCACGAGCTGGCGGTGCCGATGCAGGATCAGCGCGTGGTGCGGCCGAGCCCGCCGGCCTCCGACGTGATCGGGACGGTGCTGACCATCGCGCTGCTGGGGTCGGCGGTGCTGGCCACGCGGATCGTGCAGCAGCGCCGGCACCGTACGGAGCCGACGGAGTCGATCCCGTTCGAGCCGGCGCGCGCGGGCAGCGGGCGGCACCGCCTGGCCTGACCACCCCCGAGCCCCCGAACCCCCGAACCCGCGGGCTCGGGGGTGCAGGGAGTCAGCCGCCGATGGCGTGGACGCCACCGTCCACGTGGACGATCTCGCCCGTCGTCGCCGGGAACCAGTCGGACATCAGCGCCACGCAGGCCTTGGCCGCCGGGACTGTGTCGGACAGGTCCCAGCCGAGCGGGGCCTTCTCCGGCCAGCTGTCCTCGAACTCCTTGAAGCCCGGGATCGACTTGGCCGCCATCGTGCGCAGCGGCCCGGCCGCCACCAGGTTGACCCGGATGTTCTGCTTGCCCAGGTCGCGGGCGAGGTAGCGGTTGCAGGACTCGAGCCCGGCCTTGGCCACGCCCATCCAGTCGTAGACCGGCCACGCCTTGGAGGCGTCGAAGTCGAGGCCGACCACCGCCCCGCCCTCCTTCATCAGCGGCAGGCAGGCCACGGCCAGGGACTTGAACGAGTATGTCGACACCTGCAGCGCCGTGGCGACGTCTTCCCACGAGGTGTTGAGGAAGTTGCCCCCGAGCGCCGTCTGCGGGGCGAAGCCGATCGAGTGGACGACCCCGTCGAGCCCGTCGACGTGCTCCCCCACCCGGGCCGCGAGCGTGTCGAGGTGCTCGTTGTTCTGGACGTCGAGCTCCAGCACCGGCGCCGGCTGCGGCAGGCGCTTGGCGATGCGCTCCACCAGGCTCAGCCGCCCGAAACCGGTCAGGACGACCGTGGCGCCCTCCTCCTGGGCCAGCTTGGCCACCGAGAAGGCGATCGAGGCGTCGGTCAGGACGCCCGTCACGAGGATCCGCTTGCCTTCGAGAATTCCCACGTCAGTGCCCCATTCCGAGTCCGCCGTCGACGGGGATCACGGCCCCGGTGATGTAGGAGGCGTCGTCGCTCGCCAGGAAGCGCACGACGCGCGCCACCTCCTCGGGGACCGCCTGCCGCCCGAGCGGGATGTTGGCCACGATCGCCTCCTGGTCGAGGTCGGCGGTCATGTCGGTGGCCACGAAGCCCGGCGCCACGACGTTGACCGTGATGTTGCGGGAGCCGTATTCGCGGGCCAGGGAGCGGGCGAAGCCGACCAGGCCGGCCTTGGAGGCGGCGTAGTTGGCCTGGCCCGCCTGGCCGCTCAGGCCGACGACGGAGGAGATGAGGACGATCCGGCCGCGCTTGAGCTTCATCATGGGCCTGATGGCCCGCTTGGCGACGCGGTAGGCGCCGGTCAGGTTGGCGTCGATGACGTCGGTGAAGGTCTCCTCCTTCATCATCGCGAGCAACGTGTCCTTGGTGATGCCGGCGTTGGAGACCAGGACCTCGACCGGGCCGTGCTCGGCCTCGACCTTCTCGAAGGCGGCCTCGACGTCGGCCGTGCTGGTGACGTCGCAGCGCACGCCGAACAGGCCCTCGGGCGGCTCCCCGGATCGGTAGGTGACCGCGACGGCGTCGCCTGCCGCGGCGAGTTCACGGGCGATCGCGAGGCCTATGCCGCGATTGCCCCCGGTGACGAGTACAGAGCGTGCCATGAGACCTGACGCTATCCCCTACCCGCCGGTATCGGCTTGTCCGGGTGAGACAAGATCACAGGGTTAGGATCGTGGACATGCGCCAGATCGATCCCGACTTCCTGGAACTGCCGCTGCGGCAGCTCGCGGACGCCGCCCTGCAGCGCGCCCGCGACCTCGGCGCCGAGCACGCCGACTTCCGGCTCGAACGCGTCAGAGCGGAGACCCTGAGCCTGTACGACGCCCGGCTCGAGGGCGCCATGGACGCCGACGACCTGGGCTACGCCGTGCGCGTCGTCAAGGGCGGCACGTGGGGGTTCGCCGCCGGCATCCACCTGACGCCGCAGGCCGCCGCGGTGGTGGCCGAGCAGGCCGTCCGGGTGGCGGAGGTGAGCGCCCCGATCAACCGGGAGCCCATCGAGCTGGCGCCCGAGCCGGCGCACGCGGAGGCCGTGTGGGTGTCGGCCTACGACGTCGACCCGTTCGACGTGGCCGCGGCCGACAAGGTGAGCCTGCTGGCGGAGTGGTCGGCCGGGCTGCTGAAGGGCGCCGACCACGTCTCCGCGCGGCTGCTGCAGGTCAAGGAGCAGAAGTTCTACGCCGACACGGCCGGCACCGTGACCACGCAGCAGCGGGTGCGGGTGCATCCGAAGCTGAACGTGATGAAGGCGGCCGAGAGCGGCTTCGACGACATGTCGACCATCGCGCCGCCGGTCGGGCGCGGGTACGAATACCTGACCGGCACCGGCTGGGACTGGCCGGACGAGCTGGCCAGGCTGCCCGAGCTGCTGGCGGAGAAGCTGGCGGCGCCCTCGGTCGAGGCGGGCGACTACGACCTGGTGATCGATCCGTCCAACCTGTGGCTGACGATCCACGAGTCGATCGGCCACGCCACGGAGCTGGACCGGGCGCTCGGCTACGAGGCGGCCTACGCCGGCACCAGCTTCGCCACGTTCGACCAGCTCAACGAGCTGGTCTACGGCTCTCCCCTGATGAACGTGACCGGCGACAGGACTGTCACCCACGGCCTGGCCACGATCGGCTACGACGACGAGGGCGTGCGGGGGCAGAGTTTCGACATCGTCAAGGACGGCATCCTGGTGGGCTACCAGCTCGACCGGCGGATGGCGCTGATGAAGGGGTTCGGGCGGTCCAACGGGTGCGCGTTCGCCGACTCGCCGGGCCACATGCCGATCCAGCGGATGGCCAACGTGTCGCTGGCGGCGGCGCCCGACGGGCCCTCGACGGACAAGCTGATCGCGGGCGTCGAGCGGGGCCTCTACATCGTCGGCGACAAGAGCTGGTCGATCGACATGCAGCGCTACAACTTCCAGTTCACCGGGCAGCGGGCGTACCGGATCTCGCACGGGAAGCTGGCGGGGCAGGTCAGGGACTTCGCCTATCAAGCCACGACGACGGACTTCTGGCAGTCGATGGAGGCGGTCGGCGGGCCGGGGACCTACGTGCTCGGCGGCGCCTTCAACTGCGGCAAGGGACAGCCGGGGCAGGTCGCGCCGGTCAGCCACGGATGTCCGTCGGCGCTGTTCAGGGGCGTGCGGATCCTCAACACGGTGCAGGAGGGCGGGAAGTGACGCCTCAGGAGATGGTGGAGAGGGCGCTCGAGCTCTCCGGTAACGACGCCTGCGTGGTGCTCGTGGACGAGGGGTCCACGGCCAACCTGCGCTTCGCGGGCAACACGCTGACCACGAACGGCGTCGCCCGGTCCGCGCAGCTGACCGTGATCTCGATCGCTGGGCAGGGCGTGGGCGTGGTGTCGCGGTCGGCCGTACGCGACGAGCAGCTCGCCGACGTGGTGGCGGCGGCCGACGCGGCGGCGCGCGACGCGCAGCCCGCCGAGGACGCCCGCGAGCTCGTCGCGGGCGGCGCCGCCTCGCCCCACTGGGACGAGGAGGTGCGGCCGACCGACATCGGGGTCTACGAGGGGTTCGCGCCCGCGCTCGGCGACGCCTTCGCGGCGGCGCAGGCCGGCGGCAGGAGGCTGTACGGCTTCGCGGAGCACTCGCTGACCTCGACGTTCCTCGGCACCTCCACGGGCGTGCGGCTGCGGCACGACCAGCCGACCGGCCGTCTGGAGCTCAACGCCAAGTCGGCCGACCTGAAGCGCTCGGCGTGGACCGGCGTGTCCACGCCGGACTTCACCGACGTCGACGTGGCCGCCCTCGACTCCGCCCTGGCCCAGCGCCTGGAGTGGGCCAAGACCCGGGTGGACCTGCCGGCGGGCCGCTACGAGACGCTGCTGCCGCCGAGCGCGGTGGCCGACCTGATGATCTACCTGTTCTGGTCGGCGGGCGCCAGGGACGCGCTGGACGGGCGCTCGGTGTTCGCCAAGCCCGGCGGGGGCACGCGGGTGGGCGAGCAGCTCGCCCGGCTGCCCGTCTCGCTGTCGAGCGACCCAGGGGCGGCGGGCATCGCGTGCGCGCCGTTCGTGACGGCGCACGCCTCCAGCAGGCAGAGCTCGGTGTTCGACAACGGGCTGCCGCTGGGGCCGACCGACTGGATCAACGACGGGCGGCTGGAGTCGCTGCTGCAGACCCGCTACTCGGCGGAGCTGAGCGGGCTGCCGGTGACGCCGGGCATCGACAACCTGATCATGTCGGGGCCGGAGGGCGGGCGGTCGCTGGAGGAGATGATCGCCTCCACGCGGCGCGGGCTGCTGGTCACCTGCCTGTGGTACATCCGCGAGGTCGACCCGCAGACGCTGCTGGTGACCGGGCTGACCAGGGACGGCGTCTACCTCGTCGAGCACGGCGAGGTCGTGGGCGAGGTGAACAACTTCCGCTTCAACGAGAGCCCGGTGGACCTGCTGGGACGGCTGACGGAGGTGGGCGCCGCCGGGCGGACGCTGCCGCGCGAGTGGAACGACTACTTCCAGCGCACGATCATGCCGGCGGTGCGGGTGCCCGACTTCAACATGTCCACGGTCAGCCAGGCGAGCTGACGTCCCTCACGGGCCCTCCTCAGCGGGGGCCCAGGAGGGCGGCCAGGGCGTGGCTGAGCGACTCGCCGAGCGTCTTGGCGCACGCCTCGTAGCCTTCGGGCGGGCCGCCGTACGGGTCGTACACCTCCAGGGCGCGCCGCTCCTCGCGGCGCTCGGCGGCCGACTGGACGATCGCGCGCGCCCGCTCCGCCGTGTCGGAGCGGTAGCGGCGCCCTCCGGCGCCGGCCGCCAGCGCGGCGAACTCGGGCAGCGTGAACGTCTTGCGCGCCGCCTGCGGGTCGAGGGAGACGGCCACGGCGCGGTGCCCGTTCTCCATGGTCAGCAGCAGGTCGGAGGACCTGACGAGATCGAGGTCCAGCACGCGGGCCCGGTGCGTACGGCCGTCGAGGCCCAGCCTGCCCAGGGCGGCGATCGCGTGGGGGGCCATCGGGTGGCCGACCAGCGCGCGCACGCCCGCGCTCCCCGTGGCCACGGGCATGGCCGCGGAGTGGAGCATCGCCTTGGCGATCACCTCTGCCATGGCGGAACGGCAGATGTTGGCCGTGCACACCAGCAGGATGCGGAACTCACCACTCACGCCCGCCAATCTAATCGCTCCCGCCGTCCCGGGTGGGCCGGATTCGCGGCGGGCGCCGGCGCCGTGCGGGCCGTTGAGGCGTTCTCGGACGCCGGCACGGCGCTGAGGCGTTCTCGGGCGTGGGTGTGGCGCTGAGACGGCGCTGAGGTGTTTCTTGGACGCGGGCGCGGCGCCTGAAGGTGTTCCTGGGCCTGGGCGCGGTGCTGAGACGGCGCTGGGGCGTTCTGGCGGGCTGGCCGGCGGAGCGGGTGGCGGAGCGGGTGGCGGACGGCCGTCCCGCCCCGCGGCCGGCGGCTCAGGTGTCCTCGAGGCGGAAGCCCACCTTCATGCCTACCTGGAAGTGCGCGACCTCTCCCGCGTCGAGGTGCCCGCGGATCTCGGTCACCTCGAACCAGTCGAGGTGCCGCAGGGTCTCGGACGCCCTCTTGAGGCCGTTGCGGATGGCCTGGTCGACGCTCTCCCCCGATGTGCCGACGATCTCGGTCACCCGGTACGTACGATCCGTCATCTCCACATCCTCCTTACTCGAAGGCCATGATCGCATGACCTCCCTCCCCGCACGGGGGTGCCGTGGCGACCCGGCCCTCCTGGGTCTACCGTGGGAACTATGAAGGGGTGGCGCAAGAAACCGGATGTGCACCAGGTGACGGACGCCAAGCCGTCGCTGACGTCCGACATCCGCAAGCGGGAGATCAGCTACCTCATCAAGATGGGGATCCGCACGCTCTGCCTGATCCTGGCCGTGGTGGTGCCGGTGCCGTGGCCGTACCGGCTGCTGTTCATCGCGGCGGCGGTCTTTTTGCCATACATAGCGGTAATCGGGGCCAATGAGAGGGGCGAGGCAGGCCCGCCACCTACCTTTCAGTCCCCTGAGGCTAACCAAACCGAGATACCGCTGCATCGACGCGAGATCGGGTCGTGACTAAGTCTTGACGCATCCCACGGGTTGTAGGTGTACGCTTTAGCCAAGCGCTCCGGTCCCCCGTCGGAGTGCTGGTGCCGGCGTTCCGGGCCCCCGTCGGAACGCCGATGAAGCGACGCCGGGTGGTTTGCCCCCGTAACCACCCGGCGTCGCCCTTTTCCCGGCCGTGTTTTGATCACCCCACGCGATCCACGCAGTTGGATAGGGCGGCTTTCCCGAAATCGTTTACACTCGCCCCCGCCTCGTTATTCACAGGAAATCTTCAGGCGGGTGGCGAGCTTGACTTCAAGAGTTCGTTCGAGTCTTAGCCGTCTGTCAGCGTCTCAGTTGTCGCCTGACCCCAGTTCTTCGCCAATGTGGTCAGTCGCGCCACAGCGTCCTCGGGGGCCACGCCGGCGCCCTGGGCCAGGCCGAGCAGGTACGCCGTCAGCGGCGCGGCCGGCCTGGCGACGCCGTGGGCGACCTCCTTGGTGAGCTCGAGGATCTGGTCCCGGTCCACCAGCGCCGGGTCGATGCCCAGCTCCTTGCAGGCCAGGCTGGTCCATTCGTTCAGCACGTGCATGCGAGCCTCCTCCAGGTCGTTCATTGTGTCTTGGTCGAACCAGGGGCGTCTGTTCCGGGCAGTGTCAGGCGGATGCGTGACGGCCCGCCCGAGGGCCCGAGACGCCGGCCGGCGCGAACGTGCCGCCCCACCCGGCCCGCCTGACCCGGCGGCCCGGCAGCGCCCGGCATGGCCTGCCAGCGGGCCCGGAACCATCCGGCACGCTTGAACCCAGCGGGCCCCGGCAGCCTCCGGCGGCCTGACCCAGCGGCCAGGCAGGGCCCGGTACGCCGGTCTGAGCGGTGGCGGGCGGTGTCGGCGCGCCGGGCATGGCGTTTCAGCCGCCGATGGCGGACATGGGGCGGGAGGGCTGGAGGAAGGACGGGTCGTCGATGCCGTGGCCCGCACGCTTGCGGGAGACCGCCACCATCCACCGCTCGGCCAGCTCCTCGTCCGACGCCCCGGCGCGCATGGCCGTCTTCAGGTCGGACTCCTCGGTGGCGAACAGGCAGTTGCGCACCTGGCCGTCGGCGGTGAGGCGGACCCGGTCGCACGCGCCGCAGAACGGGCGTGTCACCGAGCCGATCACGCCGACCCGGGCGGGCCCGCCGTCCACGAGGAACCGCTCGGCCGGGGCACTGCCGCGCTCCTCCAAGTCGTCGGGCGTGAGGTCGAAGGAGGCGGACAGGAGCCCGAGGATCTCGTCGGCGGTGACCATGTCGTCGCGGCTCCAGCCGTGCTGGGCGTCGAGCGGCATCTGCTCGATGAAGCGCAGCTCGTAGCCCCGGGCCAGGCACCAGCGCAGCAGCGGCGCGGCCTCGTGGTCGTTGATGCCGCGCATGAGCACCGTGTTGACCTTGACGGGGCGCAGGCCGGCGGCGTCGGCGGCGGCGAGCCCATCGATCACGTCGGCGTGCCTGTCGCGGTGCGCGAGCCGCTTGAACGTGCCGGCGTCGAGCGTGTCGAGGGAGACGTTGACCCGGTGGAGCCCGGCGGCGGCCAGTGGCTCGGCGAGGCGGGCCAGGCCGATGCCGTTGGTGGTCAGGGAGATCTGGGGCTTGGGGGACAGCGTGGTGGTGCGGGCGACGATGTCGACCAGCTCACGCCGCAGAAGGGGCTCGCCGCCGGTGTAGCGGACCTCGGTGACGCCGAGCCGCTCGACGCCGATCGTCACGAGCCGGACGATCTCGTCGGCGGTGAGGAGCTTCGCGTTGGGCAGCCAGTCGAGGCCCTCGGGGGGCATGCAGTACGTACAGCGCAGGTTGCACTTGTCCGTGAGGGACACCCGAAGATCTGTCGCCACCCGTCCGAACGAGTCTCGCAACACGGGGCGTCACCTCCTGTTCGTTTGAGCCAGAGGGCCAGACTACGTCGGCGGTCGGCCTGCGCTCAAAATCCGCCTCTTCATCGCACGACAACACATTCTTCCCTAGATCGATTCCTTGCCGGTGGGGACGTTTCCGGCGTTTCCGGACGGCGGCCCGCATTCCTTCGCGTGACATCAGCCGTCTACCAGGGCGGCGGTGCCGGTGGCCGTGTCCTCGTCGGTCCGGGTGGCCTCCGGCGGGTGTTCGAGATGCCGTCGGACCGAGTCGGCGACCGGGGTGGCGGGGCCGCCGGGCTCAACCGGGCACCGACTGCGCGCGGCCCCCGAGATCAGCAGGTGCTGGGCGGGCGCTCGGAACAGGGACCGGCCGTCGGCGGCGCGGTCTGTTGTCCGGGGCGGACAGCACGCCGGGGACCAGGCCGGCCACATCGCCACGGGTCCACAGGAGGTTCGCGGCCCTGACCGGGATGCGGGGCGCGGCCAGCGCGTCGCGGTGCGGCGGGATGCGGCTCGGCGCGGTCGCGGGTCAGCGCGGTCGCGGGTCAGCGCGGCGCGGGTCAGCGCAGCGCGGGTCAGCGCAGCGCGGTGATCGGTACGAGGCCGGCCAGCGGTCCCGTGGACGTCTCGTCCACGTCCTGGCTGGGACATGGCACCGGCGCCCGTGAGCGCAGGGTGTCGGTCACCGCCTGCGGGGCGGCGTCGTTGATCCGGTCGGCGTGGCGGGCGACGTCGTGGCGTTCGGTGAGCGGTCGGGGGCCGAGCGGCCGCCCGTGCCGGTCAGAGGGCGGCGTGCCAGGACTCGCGGGCGCGCACCAGCTCCGCCAGGTGCTTGCGCGACCACTCGCAGCCGGCGTTCATCGGCTCCAGGAGGCTGCGGCCGAGGTCGGTGAGCGCGTATTCGACGCGGGGCGGGATCTCGGCGTACGCGGTGCGGGTGAGGAGGCCGTCGCGCTCCATGGCGCGCAGCGACTCGGTGAGCACCTTCGGGGTGATGCCGCGCAGGACCGTCTGGAGCTCGTTGAAGCGGCGCGGGCCGAGCTCCAGGCAGCGGATGATCTTCGCGGTCCACTTGTCGCCGATGCGGATCGGCGCGGCGACCGGCGGGCAGCCGGTGAACATGTCCGGATCGAGGGGCTCGGCCATCCCGTCATCGTAGGCAACTATCGTTGCGGAAAGCGACATCTCCCCATCTACCGTCTGCGGAGGCGGCCGGGCGGTCCGGCCGCCGGTCAGGATCGTGCGGACGGAGTGTGTGTGGCATGAGCAGGATCGTGGTGTTCGGCGCCGGCGGGCGGGCCGGGGTGAAGGTGGTCGCGGAGGCGGCCGGGCGCGGGCACGAGGTGACGGCCGTGGTGCGGGATCCGGGGAAATATCCGGATCTGGGCGGCGAGAGGGTCCGGGTGCTCGCGGGGGACGTCACCGACGCCGCCGGCGTGGCCGGGCTCGCGGCGGGGCACGACGCGGCGCTGCAGGTCGCGGCGCGGCTGGACATGCCGTCGGAGGAGTTCTACACCGCGGCCGCGCGGGCCCTGGTGGACGGGCTGGCGCGGGCCGGGGTGCCGCGGCTGGTGGCGCTGGGCATCGGGAGCCTGCTGGAGGTCTCGCCCGGGGTGCGGCTCGTGGACACGCCGGGCTTCCCGGCCGACGCGCGGGCGTTCTCGCTGGGGCACGCCGCGGAGCTGGAGGTGCTGGAGGGGTCGGCGCTCGACTGGGTGGTGATCGCGCCGCCGCCCGTGTTCCTGGACGCCGAGGCGGGCCGGACGGGCCGGTACCGGTTCGGGGACGGGCGGGTGCCGGAGTCCGGGGAGGGGGATCCGGCGTTCTCGTACGCGGATCTGGCGGTCGCGCTCGTGGACGAGGTGGATCGGCCCCGGCATCACCGGGTTCAGGTCGCCGTGTCCTATTGACGGCGTTCACGGCCCTGGACATGGCGAACGCCCGGCCGGGGTCGGCCGGGCGTCCGGGTGTGACTAGTGGCGGTGGCCGACGACCTTGACCCAGTCCTTGCCCTCCGAGGGCGCCAGGTAGCGGCTCCCCTCGAAGACCGCGCGCCACGTGCCCGACGTGCGGGCCGGCACCCTCAGGCCGAAGTAGCCCTTGCCGCCGGTGCGGACGGTGTCCACGTGCTCCCAGCGGCCGCTGCCGTCAGGCTGGAAGAGGATCACGATCCGCTTGTACGCCAGGCGGTGCCAGCGCTCCGACTTCTTGCAGGTGTCGGCGTGGTGCACCGAGACGAAGCCGCTGATGTAGTCCTCGTCGCACTGCACGGAGAGCTTGCCCTCAAGGGTGAGGGGCTTGCCCCGCCACGCGGGCTCCGGGTTCGCGTCGAACTGCAGGGTCGTGTAGCCGCCCGCGACGTCGGGGTCCAGGCCCGGGTCCGGGTCCGCGAGCGCGGGCGAGGCGGCGGTGGCCACCATCGTGGCGCCCAGGGCAGCAGCCGCCAGACCGGCGGCTAGGCGTCGCATCATCAAAATCAGATTTCCTTCCCCGTCTGGAAAACGCACCCCAAGCCGGGGCACGTCACCGCCAATGACGCGTAAGGGTAAGGAAAAGTTGCGACAAAGTTGATCACGATTCGGCAACGGCGTTTCGTGTGGCGTTTGATGCGCTTTTTGGTTTAGACACTATTGCGCGATTTGTCGTGATTTAGAGACATCTGAGGCGTAGTGTCCCGTTCCGGGGTAGCGGACCCGCCAGTAGCCGCCCGTACGACCCTGCACCGTGCTCATGAACGCGCCGGCCGCGTCCGTGGTCGTCTCCCCCACCGTCTCCCAGGCCGCGGCCTGGTCCGGACGCCAGAGGATCTCCAGCCGCTGCTTGGCGAACGGGCCGTAGTCGGTGAGGCCGCGCGGGTCCACGCGGGTCAGCGAGCCACGCATGCGTACGCCGTCCGTACGGGCCGACTTCTCCGCCCGCACCTCCGAGAGCCTGGTCTCGCGCCTGAGCTCGAACGACGCGTACTCCGTGATCGTCGCCCCGCCCGCGCCCTTGGCGGTGGCGGTGATCGTCCAGGTGCCCGCCGGGTAGAAGCGGTTCAGCTTCTTGTCCGGCAGGAACCGCCAGGTCTGCCAGCCGTCGGCCATCCGGGCCGGCGGGGGCGGGGCCAGGCGCCACACCAGGCGCGGCGGGATCTGCGGATGCGACTGCGCGGGGACTCCGTCCTTGGGGTTCGTCGCGCCGGCCGGGACGGGCCGCGGCTCCAGAGCGGGATCCGCCACCGGATCGGCAACGGGGTCGGCAACGGGGTCGGCAACGGGGTCGGCCGCGCCCGGCGCGGCGGGCGACGGCGCGGCACCCGTGCCCGGGTCTGTGCCTGTGCCTGTGCCCGGATTGGGCGCAGGGGCTGGAGCGAGGCCCGGCGACGGGGCCGAGTCCTCGGCCGGGGCGAGACCCGGTGACGGGTCCGCGGCGGGAGCCTGAGCCGACCCGCGGGACTGGCCCGACCCGTGAACCGGGTCCGTCCCGTCGGTCCGGCCCGACGCCCGGGCCGGGGTGAGCGGCGAGGCCTGGGCCGGCTCCTGGCCCGGGGCCAGGACCGGCGCCTGAGCCTGGGCCGGGGCCTGAGCGGGGGCCTGAGCCGGTACTTGGGCCGGTACTTGGGCCGGTACTTGGGCCGGCGACTGAGCAGGTGTCTGAGGTGGCGCTTGGGCGGGCGGCTGGTCGGGCTGCTGGACAGGAGGCCGTACCGGTGATTGGACAGGGGGCCGGGCCGGTGGGTCCACGGGTGAAGGCGCGGACGGGGGCGTCTTCGACAGGTCCGGTACGTGGGCCGGCGGGGCGCCGGGCTCGACCTTGACGGTGACGCCGTCCTTGCCCCGCGCCCCCTTGGCGATCACGTCGATCACCAGGCGGACGGAACCCTGCGCCCCTACGACGGGATCCGCGGGGCGTACGGTGATGGCGCTGATGTCGAGCTCACTCGCGGCGGAGAGGGCGGGTGCGGGCACCGTGAGCGACCCCGCCGCGAGCGAGACGAGAAGAAAGCTTCTGGTCATGATCGAGACGGTAGGAACCGTCCGGTAATGACCAGGACCACAACACACGCCCCGAATGGCAAAACCGGCTCAACCCGAAGAGACGCGCATCCGGCCGGCCGGATGCGGTTACCCGTAAAGCCCTTCGATGATGTCGGCGTATTTCGTGTGGATGATGCGCCGCTTCAGCTTCAGGCTCGGGGTGAGCTCCTCGGTCTCGGCCGTCCACTCCACGCCCAGCAGCGCCCACTTCTTGACCTGCTGCACCCTGGCCAGCTTGGCGTTGGCGGCCATCACCGCCGACTCCACCTCCTTGAGGACCTCCGGGTGCTCGGCCAGCTCGGCGAGCGAGTCGAACGTGATGCCGCGCGCCTGTGCCCAGCCGGGCGCCACCTCGGCGTCCAGCGTCAGCACGGCCACCGGGTGCGGCCGGTTGTCGCCGTAGGCGAGGGCCTGGCCGATGAGGCTGTGCTCCTTGAGGTGGTTCTCGATCTCGGCCGGGGAGATGTTCTCGCCGCCCGCCGTGATGATCAGCTCCTTCTTGCGGTCCACGACGCGGTAGAAACCGCCCTCGTCGACCGTGCCGATGTCGCCGGTGTGCAGCCAGCCGTCGGCGTCCAGCAGCTCGGCGGTGGCCTGGGCACGGTGGAGGTAGCCGCCGGTGTTGAGCGGGCTGCGGGTGAGGATCTCGCCGTCCTCGGCGATGCGGATCTCGACGCCGGGCTCGGCCCTGCCGACGGTGCCCAGGCGGTAGCAGGCAGGGCTGTTGCCGGTGAAGGCGCCGGTGGTCTCCGTCATGCCGTACACGTCGATGACCTTCAGCCCGAGACCGGCGTAGAAGTGCTGCACCTCGGGGGCCAGCGGCGCGGCACCGGTGGCGGTCCACTCGGCGCGGTCGAACCCGATCATGCCGCGGATGACGGACAGGAGCGAGGCGTCGGCCTGGTCGAAGGCGGCCTGGATCTCGGGGGTGATCGTGCGGCCGTACTGGCCGGCCTCGACGTACGCGGCGCCCGCCTCCATCGCCTTGCGCACGGCGGCCTGCTGCTCCTCCGGCTGGGTGGCGAGCACGGCCAGCAGGCGGGCCATCATCTTCTCCCACACGCGCGGCACGCCGAAGAACATCATCGGCCTGACCTGGCCTAACGTCGCCCCGAGGTTGGCCAGGTCGGTGCAGAAGTGCACGTGGGAGACCTTGACCAGGGGCAGGTAGAGGCTGAGGATCCGCTCGGCGATGTGGGCGTAGGTGAGGTAGGAGATCTGCGTGCCGCGCACGGGCAGCGAGGTGAGGCGGTCGGTGGCGGCGACCTCGTAGAAGATGTTGGCGTGGGTGAGCGGCACGCCCTTGGGGGTGCCGGTCGTGCCCGAGGTGTAGAGGACGGTGGCCACGTCGTCGGGGGTGACCGCGCGCCAGCGGGCCTCGACCGTGTCCGGGTCCGCGGCCAGCCGCTCCCGGCCCAGGTCGAGGAAGTCGGCCCAGGTCATGAACCGGTCGCCGGCGGGCGCCCCGTCCAGCATGATGATCTTGCGGAGGCCGTCCAGCCCGTCGAGCACCGGCTCCCAGCGGGCCAGTTCGGCCGGGCCGCCGAGGACGGCGTACCGGGCGTCCACGTCGCCGGCCACGAAGGCGATCTGGTCGGGCGCGAACGTCGAGTAGATCGTGCAGCCGACCCCGCCCGCGTGCACGGCGCCGAGATCGGCCAGCACGTGCTCACTGCGGTTGACCATCATGAGGGCCACCGCCTCGCCGGGCTGGAGCCCGAGGGCGGCGAACGCGGCCGCGATCTCCAGGATCCGCCGGCGGGCCTGGCCGTAGGTCAGCGTTTTCCAGCCGTCCCCGTCCGGATCGGAGTAGGCGGGCGCGTCACCGTGCTGCTCGGCCGCCTGCCTGAGTTGCTCACAGACGGTACGGCCGGCGATCTGACGCTCGATCTCGGCCCGGACTTCGAGGACTTCGGCCATGGCACCCGCCTCCAGTCAGTATTCACTTGCATGAATGGGATGCATCGCACCACACCCCCGAGGTAGCGGCAAGTGCTTGCGGAGAGAGATCCGCAAGCTTCACGTAGAGTGATCAATTGCATACGTAAAGTGCTCGACGGGGGGTCGTATGAGCGACGGTCGCGACAGGACGTTCTTCGGGCATCCCTGGGGCCTGGCCACGCTGTTCGGCACCGAGATGTGGGAGCGGTTCTCCTGGTACGGCCTGCGGGCGATCCTGGCCACGTTCATGGCCGCGTCGCCCGCGCACCAGGGCCTGGGCCTGTCGCAGGAGACGTCCCAGGCGGTCGTCGGCGTCTACGGCGCGCTCATCTATCTGGTGGCGCTGCCGGGCGGGTGGATCGCGGACCGCATCCTCGGGGCGCGCCGGTCGGTGCTCTGGGGCGGGTTCGTCATCATGCTCGGGCACATCAGCATGGCGATCCCGGTGACGTCGCCGTTCTTCGTCTGGCTGGGGCTGCTCCTGATCATCGCCGGCACGGGCCTGCTCAAGCCGAACATCTCCGTCATGGTCGGCCGGCTCTACCCGGACGAGGACGACGCGCGCAGGGACGCCGGGTTCTCGCTGTTCTACTTGGGCATCAACCTGGGCGCCTTCTTCGCGCCCATCGTGGTGGGCTGGCTGGCCGCCGGCGACCGGTGGCACCTGGGGTTCGGCGCGGCGGCGGTCGGCATGGCGCTGGGCCTGGTCCAGTACGTCTGGGGCGGCCGCAACCTGCGCGGCGTCGGCGAGCGCCCGGGCCTGCGCCTGACCCGCCGCGAGCGCCTGCGCTTCGGCCGCGTCGTGACCCTCGGCACGGCGGCGGTGGCGATCGCGCTGGCGGCCTGGGCGGCGACCGGCACGCTCACGATCGACCGGCTCACCGTGGCGATCACGGTGGTCATCCTGATCGTGCCCATCGCCTACTTCGCGTACATCATGCTCGGCAGCCACGACCTGACCGAGGACGAGCGCATCCGGATGAAGGCCTACATCTGGCTGTTCGTGGCGGCGGCCGTCTTCTGGATGCTCTACGACCTGGCGCCGAGCAAGCTGCTGTTCTTCGCCGCGGACCACACCGACCTGTCGCTGTTCGGCATCCCGATCCAGGCGGCCACGACGCAGTCGTTCAACCCGCTGTTCATCATGATCTTCGTGCCGGTGTTCGCGGCGCTGTGGGTGAAGCTGGGCACGCGGGTGAGCACGCCGCAGAAGTTCGGGTTCGCGCTGGTCATGGTGGGGGTGAGCTTCGTGGTCATGGCGGTGGCGGCGGGGCTGGCCGGGGCCGGGCGGGTCTCGGTGTGGTGGCTGGTGCTGGTCTACCTGATCCAGGTGTTCGGGGAGCTGTCGCTGAGCCCGGTCGGGCTGTCGGTGACGACGAAGCTGGCGCCCGAGGCGTTCAAGGGGCAGATGCTGGGGATCTGGTTCATCGCGGTGTCGGTGGGCGACGCGGTCGGCGGGCAGACGGGGCGGCTCAACCGGGTGCTGTCCGAGCCGATGTACTACCTGGTGCTGGCGGCGATGGCGGTCGTGGCGGGGATCGCGCTGTTCATGTTCACGCGGAGGCTGCGGGTGATGATGGCCGAGCATCATGAACCCGCCATGCGGTAGACATTTCGATCGTGTCCGAAATTCTGGATCTCGCCGGCATTTTCGTCTTCGCGTTGTCCGGCGCGCTCATGGGCGTACGCAAGCGGCTCGACGTGGTCGGGATGGGGGTGCTGGCCGAGATGACCGCGCTGGGCGGGGGCGTCGTCCGCGACCTCATCCTCAACGTCCGGCCGATCGCCTTCCAGAGCGTCGGCTACGTGCTGGTGCCGGTCGTGGCGACGGTGATCGTCTTCTTCTGGCACCCGCACGTGGCCCGGGTGATGCCGGCCATCCTGGTCCTGGACGCGGCCGGGCTCGGGCTGTTCTGCGCGGTCGGGACGGAGAAGGCCATGGAGTACGGCCTCAGCCCCCTGCACGCGGCGCTGCTGGGCGTCACGACGGGGGTGGGCGGGGGGATGCTCCGCGACGTGCTGGCCGGGCAGATCCCCGCGCTCCTGTACGACCGGCAGTTCTACGCGGTGCCGGCCATGCTGGGGTCGGGGGTGATGGCGGGGTTGTCGTCGTACGGGCTGTACGGGTGGCCGGCGGTGCTGGCGGCGGCGGTGCTGGCGTTCGGCCTGCGGATCGCGGCCATGCGCCGCAAGTGGCAAGCACCGCTGGCCAGGGGCCTCAACGAGTGAGGTCACACCATCGCGATGAGCGAGTCCGGGGGGCGGGGGGTGCCGGTGGGGCCGTGGTCGCGGGCGGCGCGCAGGCGGACGACCGCGTCCGTCAGGGTCTGGGGCGGCTGGGTGAAGGGGAGGCGGAGGTAGCCCTCGTGGGTGCCCTCCAGGCCGAACCAGGGGCCGGGCGCCAGGCGTACGCCGTGGGAGGCGGCCGCCTCGGCGAGCGGGGTCGAGCCGCCGGCGTCCAGGCGCACCCACAGGGTGCCGCCGCCGCGCGGCAGCTCGAACGTCCATTCCGGCAGGTGCTCGCGCAGGCCCGCGACCAGCGCGTCGCGTGAGGCGCGCAGGGTGCGGCGGCGTTCGGCGCGGGTCTCCTCCAGCCGGTCGAACAGCCGCGCCACCACGAGTTGTTCCAGCACCGGGCTGGCGATGTCCACCGACGAGCGGAAGGTGGCCAGGCGGCGGGCGAGCGCGGCGGTGGTGCGGATCCAGCCGATGCGCAGCCCGCCCCACCACAACTTGGACGCCGACCCGATGCTGATCATCCGGCTGTCGGTGTCGAACGCCGCCATCGGCGAGGTGCGGGGCACCTCGTCCAGCGCCAGCTCCGACCAGGTCTCGTCCACCAGCACCATCGTGTCGTTCCGCCGGGCGGCGCCCGCGACGGCGGCGCGGACGGGGTCCTCCATGAGGGCGCCCGTCGGGTTCTGGAAGTCGGGCATGAGGTAGGCCAGGCGGGCGCCCGACTGGCGCATGGCCCCGGCGACCAGGTCCTGCTGCCAGCCCTCGTGGGAGATCCCGACCGGGACGATGCGGGCGCCGCGGTGCCGGGCCGCGTCGATGGCGTGCGGGTACGTCGGCGACTCCACCAGCACCGCGTCGCCGGCGCCGACGAGCAGGCCCATGACGAGCTGGATGGCGTGCTGGGAGCCGGTGGTGACGATGATCTGCTCGGGCCTGGTGGCCACTCCCCTGGCGGTGTACCGGGCGGCGATCCGCTCCCTGAGCACGGGCAGGCCCATGGGGTCGTATCCGTTGCCCATGCCGTACCGGGGAATGTCCTCGACCGCCTCCGCCATGGCGGTGGTGAGCGCCGTCGGGCCGGGCGGGGCGGCGCAGTGGAGCTGGACGAGGCTGTCGCCGTCGGTGCTGAGCCACGGGTTCTCGGCCGTCGTGGCCGGGTCGGGCAGGGCGGTCCAGCTGCCCGAGCCCTGCCGGCTCTCCAGGTAGCCGCGCTCGCGCAGCAGGTCGTAGGCCGAGGTCACGGTGGTGCGGCTGACCTGGAGGACCTCGGCCAGGTGGCGCTCGGCGGGCATGCGGACGCGGACCGGGAGCCGGCCGTCCATGATCAGGCCGCGGACGCCGTCGGCGAGGGCGCGGTAGTACGGCCGCGCGTCCGGGCCGATGCCGACCAGCCGGGCCACCTGCGTCGCTGAGACATGCCTCATAAGGCCACTTTTCGTGATTGGCCCTGTTTTGGCAAGTGGCAAGATGCCAATCTGGGTCCACTATGAGCGAGACCACCACCGTCCCCCAGCGGAGTTCCCTGCCCGCCCGCCTCTTCCGCCTCTACGGCGGCCTGGCCCTGTACGGGGCCGGCATCGGCCTCCAGGTCGAGTCCGGGCTGGGCAACGACCCCTGGGACGTCTTCCACCAGGGCCTCGGCCTCAGGCTCGGGCTGTCCATCGGAACCGTGATCATCGCGGTGGGCGCCCTGGTGATGCTGCTGTGGATCCCGCTGAAGCAGAAGCCGGGTCTCGGGACGATCAGCAACGTGGTGTTCCTCGGCCTGTTCGCCGACGCCGCGATCTTCCTGCTCCCGGCCCCGGGCAACCTCGTGCTGCAGGCCCTGTACGTGGCGCTCGGCGTCACCTCCATCGCCCTGGCCACGGTCCTGTACATCGGCGCCGGCATGGGCCCGGGCCCCCGCGACGGCGTCATGACCGGCCTGATGCGCCTCGGCCTGTCGGTACGGCTCGCGCGCCTGCTCATCGAGGTCACCGTGCTGATCGCCGGCTGGCTGCTGGGCGGGACGGTGGGCCTGGGGACGCTGGCGTTCGCGCTGGCCATCGGGCCGTTGACGCAGCTGTTCACCCGCTGGTTCCCTCTGACGTGATCCTCGTGGCCGGGCCGATCATGACGCGACATGATCGGCCCGGCCACGGGATCACCCCTCCTCGCAGTAGCGTCTAGGCATGCGGATCGAGGATTACGCCCTGATCGGAGACATGCAGTCGGCCGCGCTGGTGGGGAGGGACGGTTCGATCGACTGGCTCTGCCTGCCCAGGTTCGACTCGCCGTCGTGTTTCTCGGCGCTGCTCGGCACCGAGCGCAACGGCAACTGGTGGCTCGGGCCCACCGGAAGGAAGCCGGCCACCAGGCGCCGGTACCGCCCCGACACGCTCATCCTGGAGAGCGAGTGGGACACCCCGACGGGCACCGTCCGTGTGATCGACTTCATGCCGCCGCGCGACCGCAACCCCGACGTCGTCCGCATCGTCGAGGGCGTCTCCGGGACCGTGGAGGTCTCCACCCAGCTCCGGGTGCGCTTCGACTACGGCCGGATCGTGCCGTGGGTGCGCCGGACCAACGGGCACATGCAGGCCATCGGCGGGCCCGACTCGGTGTGGCTGCACTCCCCCGTGCCGCTCAAGGGCGGCGACTACGCCCACCGGGCGACCTTCACCGTCAAGGAGGGCGACCGGCTGCCGTTCGTGTTCACCTGGCACCCCTCGCACGAGCCGATGCCGCCGCAGATCGACTGCCATGAGCAGCTCGCGGAGACCGAGGCGTTCTGGGCGGAGTGGGTGGCCAAATGCACCTACTCGGGGCCCTACCGGGAGGCCGTGGTCCGGTCGCTGATCACGCTGAAGGGGCTGACGTACGCGCCGACCGGCGGCATCGTGGCCGCGGCCACCACGTCCCTGCCCGAGGACATCGGCGGGGTGCGCAACTGGGACTACCGCTTCTGCTGGCTGCGCGACGCGACGCTGACGCTCGACGCGCTGATCAGCTCGGGCTACCTGGAGGAGGCGGCCGACTGGCGGGCGTGGCTGCTGCGCGCGATCGCCGGCCGCCCGCAGGACCTGCAGATCATGTACGGCGTCGCGGGCGAGCGCCGCCTGCCCGAGCTGCGCCTGGACTGGCTCGACGGCTACGAGGACTCCCGCCCCGTCCGGATCGGCAACGAGGCGGTCAAGCAGCTCCAGCTCGACGTGTACGGCGAGGTCATGAACTGCCTCTACGTCTCGCGCTCGCGCGGCCTGTCGCCCGACGACCGGGCCTGGAGCATCCAGCGGCAGCTGCTCGACTACGTGGAGGACCACTGGGACGAGCCGGACGAGGGCCTGTGGGAGGTTCGGGGGCCGCGCCGGCACTTCGTGCACTCGAAGGTGATGTGCTGGGTGGCGCTCGACCGGGCGGTCAAATACGTCGAGGGCTTCGGGCGTACCGGGCCGGTGGAGAAGTGGCGGGCGCTGCGCGACGTCATCCACGCGGAGATCTGCGAGAAGGGCTACGACCGGCAGCGCAACACCTTCACCCAGTCGTACGGCTCCGCCGAGCTGGACGCGGCCCTGCTGATGATCCCCGTGGTGGGCTTCCTGCCCGTCGACGACCCCCGCGTGGCGGGGACGGTCGCGGCGATCGAGAAGGAGCTCATGTCCGACGGCTTCGTCCTGCGCTACCCGCTGGCCGCCGACAACGACGTGGACGGCCTGCCGGGTGGCGAGGGCGCGTTCCTGGCGTGCAGCTTCTGGCTGGTGGAGGTGATGGCGATGCAGGGCCGCAAAGAGGAGGCGAAGGATCTGTTCGAGCGGCTGCTGGCGCTGCGCAACGACGTGGGCCTGCTGGCGGAGGAGTTCGACCCGAGATACGGCCGCCTGGTCGGCAACTTCCCGCAGGCCTTCAGCCACGTGCCTCTGGTGCACGCCGCCCGCGCCCTGTCGTAGCAGATCACCGGCCTGAACCGGGCCGTCCCCCGCGCGAGACGGCCCGGCATCTGCCCGGCATTCGCTGATCTTCTGCCGTTCATGTCCGATTCATCCGGTTCCGCCACGCTCCCGCCGTAGCCGGAGCACCCTTTCGGCGGGACGGAGAAAAGCACCTTCATGAGTCACGGCCATCACCATCATCACGAGCACGGGCACGAGCACGGGCACGACCATGTGCACGAGGACCTCGGAGACAACGAGGCGGCACCGGCGCGGGACCTTTCGATCCCGGACGGCGAGCTGCCGCCCGGGCAGCTCTCCCGGCGGCGGATGTTCCGCCGGGCGGGCCTGCTGGGAGCCGGGCTGACCGCCGCCGGCGTCCTGGGGGGTCAGGGCCAGGCAGCGGCGGCCACCACCCCCGGGAACGAGGGACGCGGCCGGGAGCCCAGGGACGGCTACCAGTGGCTGGCCGGCGACCACCACATCCACACCCAGTACAGCTCCGACGGCATCTACCGGGTCATCGACCAGGTCCGCCACGGCAACGCGTACGGCCTGGGCTGGATGGTCATCACCGACCACGGAGGCGCCACGCACGCCAAGATCGGCGTGGACAAGGTCAACCCCGACATCGTGGCGGCGCGCGAGTCCGTCAAGGACACGCTGGTCTTCCAGGGCCTGGAGTGGAACATCCCGGCCGCCGAGCACGGCACCGTGTTCGTCGCCCCCGGCCGGGGCGAGGTCGAGACGCTCAAGGAGTTCGAGAACTCCTTCGACGGCTCGGTGAAGGGCGCGAGCTCCAACACGCCGCAGAACGAGGCGCTGGCCATCGCCGGCCTGAACTTCCTGGCCGACGCCGTCAGGAAGCGCCGGATCCCCGACGCGCTGTTCCTCGCCAACCACCCCTCCAGGAAGGGCATCGACTCCCCGCACGAGATCCGCGGCTGGCGCGACGCCCAGCCGTCGATCGCGGTCGGCATGGAGGGCGCGCCCGGCCACCAGGCCGCCGGCATCCCCAAGCCGAACGGCCCCGGCGGCGGGCGGGGCATCTACGACAGCAACCCCGGCCCTGACTCCTTCCCCGGCTACCCGGCCGAGAGCTACAAGACCTTCGGCGGGTTCGACTGGATGACCGCCACCGTGGGCGGGCTCTGGGACAGCCTGCTGGCCGAGGGCAAGCCGTGGTGGATCACGGCGAACTCCGACGCCCACTGGGTGCACGCCGACACCAGCGACCGCGGCCCGAACAGCGACTTCAACGCCAACGGCCGCTACGAGGACCCCATCTACAAGGGCGTGGCCAACTTCGGCTCCGGCGACTTCTGGCCCGGCTACTACAGCAGGACCCACGTCGGCGCGGAGGACTTCTCCTACCGCGCGGTCATGGACGGCCTGCGCGCCGGGCGCGTCTGGGTGGACCACGGCGGCCTGATCAGCGCCCTGGTGGTGCGAGCCCGCGCGGCCGGCGCCGGTCAGCGCGGGGTGACCCTCGGCGACACCCTCCACGTACGCAGGGGCGCCCGCGTCGAGCTGGCCATCGAGATCACCCTGGCCGGGCGGCCCAACTGGGCGCAGTTCGTGCCCGCGCTGGCCCGGGTGGACGTCATCCAGGGCGACGTCACCGGCCCCGCCGCCGACAAGGACGCCTTCACCACGCCGAGCACGAAGGTCGTGAAGTCGTTCGAGGTGGGCAGGAACAGCGGCACCGTCACCTTCACGTACCAGCTGGGCGCCGTCGACCGCCCGGTGTACGTGCGGCTGCGCGGCACCGACGGCAAGCGCGGCGCCCCCGGCCTGCTGGGCGCCGCGGTGGACCCGAACGGCCCGCAGATCGACGTGTACGGCGACGCCGACCCGTGGAACGACCTGTGGTTCTACAGCAACCCCATCTGGGTCCTGCCGCGCCGATGATCCTCGGTTTCGACACGGGCGCGCGTACGCTCCCCGAGGCCGAGCACCTGCTCCACACCGTGGCGCGGGAGCTCGGCCTGCCGGGCGACGCCGTCGGCTGTACCCATTTCGTCCCGGCGGGGCCGGCGGGCGAGGAGCCGCACGTGGCCTGCTCGCTGGCCGTGCCGGGCCCGGTGACCCCTCCCCCGGCGGCCACGTCGTGGGCGCTCGGCGACGCGCGTACCGGACCGCTGGCGGCGGGGGCGGCGCTGGCGGCGGCCGAGCACGCCGACCGGCGCGGCGGCCGCATCGTCACCTTCCCCGGCCGTGACCTGCTCACGGGCACCCTCAGCGCTGGTGAGCTCCGCAGTGGCTCGGCCATCGACCGGGTGTTGGTGCTAGCCTCACCCGACCCGCCCGCCGACGACGTGCTCATCGTGACGAACGAGCACGTCAGGCCGGTCTGGCGGGACGGGCTCATGACCCTGCTCACCATGCCGGCCGCCGGTGGCCGGCTCGCCCCCGCCGAGGTGCCGAACCCGACTCCCTGCTGCGCCGACCACACCTGAGCCTTCTACGGGCCGGTGAGGCGGCGCTCGCCCTCGGTGGTGAGCACGAACACCTGCCAGTTGTAGTAGGCGTAGAACGCGCGCGGGTCCCGCTTGATCTGGCGGGCGTGCAGCAGGATCGCGTTCACGTACGCCTGCGACGGGTTGTAGGCGTGCAGCGCCCGCTGGTAGTCGCGAGGGGCGCCGGTGGCCCTGAGGTAGTTGGCCGCGCCCATGATCGCGTCACGCGGGTCCTGCACGTCACCACCCAGCCCGTACGCCTTCCAGGTCGCGGGCATGAACTGCATCGGCCCCTGGGCCCCGGCGTGGCTGTCGGACTTCACCCGGCCGAACTTCGTCTCGGCGAACATCACCGCCGCCAGCACCTCCCACTCCACCCCGAACCGGCGCTCGGCCTTCTTGAAGAATCCGAGCAGCTCTGCGGCCGGCCGGGCCGGTTGGGTCCGGAACACGGCGGTGGGCTTGATGGGGCGGGCCAGGGCGAGCAGCTCGCGGATCGCCCCGGTGTTGTCCCTGGCCTGGGCCGCCAGGGCGGAGGGCAGTCGGGCGAAGGCCCGGGAGGCGACCTCGGGGTGGCGGGCGGCATGGCGGTAGATGCGCTGCTGGTACAGGGCCAGCAGCTCGACGTCCTCGGGCGGCGCGCCCCGCGCCGCCGCGCCGTCCCCGGTCCAGGCGTCGATGGCGTCGTTGAGCGCGGCGGTGGTCTCCTTCAGGGCCGCGGCCATCTTGGCGGCGCTCGCCGGCACCTTCTCGCCGGGCTCGGGAAGCGCCTTCTCCGGGGCGCCCGCCGTCGCGCTGGGCGCTGACGACGGCGCTGACGACTGTGCCGACCATGGGGCCGACGATGGGGCCGACGACGGGAGCGGCGCCGCGGAGCCGCTCCCGCCGGGCGCTCCGCAGGCCGCCGTCCCGGCGAGCGCGGCGACCGCGACGGCTGCGGCAGTCCCGCGGGCCGGGCGTCGTAGCTGCTTCTGGCGTGCCTCCATGGACGGCCAACCTACCCGGTACGCGGCGCCCGTCCCAGATCGATCTCGGCCACCAGGCCCGGGATCGTCATCACCCGGCAGCCCCGCGAGCCCACGGCGGTCACGCGTACGGGGCGAGGAACTCCCCGGGCCGCAGGGCCCGCGCGACGATCCGCACGTCGCCGATCCAGCCGTAGTAGCCCTGCCCGTACTTCAGCGCGAACTGCGTCCCGCCGATCGCGAACGGCCGGCCCAGCGTCGAGATGCCCTTCGACGGCTGCGACGGGTTGCGGGCGATCCTCGAGCCGTCCACGTACACCACCGTCCGCCGCGCGTCGTTGACCACCGCCAGGTGCATCCAGCGGCCCACCGGCAGTGCGTGGCTCCACGAGGTGGGGTCGGCGTCGCGGTCCGTCGGGTAGACGACGTACTGCAGGAAGCGCTCGGGCGACAGGTTCAGGCTGCACGTGGGCTCGTCGGGTGACCAGCCGCTGGACTTGCCGGCGTCGCCGCTGCGGCCCTCCCAGCTCAGGATGCCCATCCACGCGTGGTCGCCCTCGAACGGCTCCGGCAGCTTGACGAACGCCTCGATCGTGTACCCGGACTCGAACGTCATGGCGTTGATCGGCGCGTTCGCCGCCGACCTGAGCACCGCGCCCCGATCGGGGTTCTTGCCGCCGTCGAAGCGGAGGCTGGCGTGGGCGGGCTGGCCCTCGTGGTGCTCGGCCGACCACTTCAGCGTCTCGGGGGCGCTGGCGTGCAGCAGCTCCATGGTCAGGTCGTTGCCGCCGCCGGTCAGGTCGCGGGCGACGGTGCCAGCCGGGACGACCGCGCCGTCCGTGCCCGCCCCCGCCAGGCCCTCCCCGTCGAACCGCCAGTACGCCACCGTGCCCTTCGGCATCACCTCCCGCGCCGGCCGGGGCGGGACCGGGGTACGCGGGGCGAACCCGGCGAAGCGCTCGTCGAAGTCGATCTCGATGCTGAAGCGGTCCACGGGGCCGGTCAGCTCGAGGTGCTCGGCCTCCAGCGGCGTGCGCTCGTCCGGGTCACGCTCCAGCAGCCACGGCGACAGCGTCTCGACGTCGATCACGTTGCGGACGAGGTCGAAGGCGTAGAGCCGGACCATGCCCGCGCCGCCGTAGTAGCGGTCCTGATAGTTGGCGATGTGCACGTGCACGTCGTGGCCGGCGTCGTTCTTGAGCACCGTGCGGCCGGGCGGCCAGTAGTGGCCGTTGAGCGTCAGGAAGATCTGGTCGTTGCGCCTGATGAGCCCGTCCCACAACCGCTGCCCGAACTGCGACAGCGCCGCCACCCCGTCCTCGCCCGCCCAGGCCAGGTCGTGGGTGGTGAGGATGACGGGCAGCGTCCGGTTGGCGTCGATGACGCCCTGCGCCCACTCCAGGCCCTTGGCGGAGATCCGCCAGTCGAGCGCGAGCACGAGCCACTGCCGGCCGCCCGCGTCGAGCACGTGGTAGCTGTTGTACCCGTCGGGCGACGCCCCGCGGAACGTGGGCATCCTGGCGTACCGGGCGGGGCCGAACGCCTTGAGGTAGGCGCTGTCGCCGCGCTGGTCGTCGGTCCCGGAGCTCACGTCGTGGTTGCCGGCCAGGACGCTGTAGGACAGGCGGCCGTCCAGGGCCCGGAACGCGTCGGCGGCCAGGCCGAGCTCCTGCTCCGAGCCGTGCTCGGTGACGTCGCCGAGGTGGGTCATGAAGGCGATGTTCCGGCTCTCGCGCTCGCCGGTGAGGAAGCGGAACGTCTGGCGCACGGGGGCCGGGTCGGAGCGGTCCTCGTCGAAGAGGTACTGCGTGTCGGGCAGCACGCCGATGGTGAAGCGCGGGCTCCGGCGGTCGAACCTGCCGCCGGTCGCCGCGTTGGCGGTCGCCGCGTGGGCCGGGGCCGTCATGCCGGCGAGGGTCCCGGCGGCGGGGGCCGCGAGTGCCGCCGTCAGCAGGGCCCGGCGGCCGAGGGAGGGGTGGGACATGTGTCGTACTCCGTTTCAGGGTGCCGCCAGCACCGTGATCGTCGTACGTGGCGCGGTGGTGCCGCGGGCGATAACGCCCGCCCTCCGCGGGCGGAAATCTTGTCACGCGTCCGGGGCGTGCAGGATGGCGAGGAGGGTCCTGGCGTGGTCCGCGAGCTCGGCGGGGGTGAAGCGGGCGAGCCTGCCGGTGAGCGCCAGCTCGTACTCGCCGCCCCTCGGCGTGGCGGTCAGGCCGAGGTCGAAGCTCGCGTCGTCCACCTCGTGCTCCCAGACGCGGGCCGACAGGCCGGCCCAGACGGGCGGCGGCTCGGGGTCGTCGCGGTGGACGAACGCGGCCTGGAAGGACGGGTGCACCCCGGGCAGCCGGTGGCCGCCGAGGCCGGAGACGAGGGCGTCGAACGGGATCTCCGCGGCCAGCGCCCCGGCGACGGCCTCCCTGACGCGGGCGAGCAGCGCCGGGAAGCCGTCCGGCACCTGCACGCGCAGCGGCACGAGGTTGATGAAGCAGCCCGCGACCGGCTCCAGCTCGCGGCGGGCGCGCCCGCTCGTCACCGTGCCCACCACCAGGTCGCCGCGCCCGCTCAGCCGGCGCAGCAGCACCAGGTACGCCGCCAGCAGCACGGCGAACGGCGTGACCGGCCCGCCCCCGCGGAGCCCGTCCACCACCTCCCGCCCGGCCCGCACCACGGCGGTCGCGCTGCCGCCCCGCGCGGGCGGGACGCGCGGGAACAGCGGCTCGATCCCGGCCAGCCGGTCCCGCCAGTACGGCAGCCGCCGGGGCACCCGCTCCGCGGCCTTGGCCAGGGACCAGGCGGCGTAGTCGGCGTACTGGACGGACGAGGGCGGCGGGAGGTCCGCGCCCGAGTACAGCGCCGCCAGCTCGGCCGCCATCAGCGCCACCGAGCCGCCGTCTCCCGCGATGTGGTGGCAGGCCAGGAACAGGCGGTGCTCGCGCGGGCCGAGCCGGTAGACGGTCAGCCGCAGGAGCGGGCCACGTTCGAGGTCGAACCGCTCCCCCGCCGCCAGCCGGGCCAGCCGCAGCGCCTCCTCCTCGGGCAGGCCGGTCAGGTCGAGCAGCTCCAGCGGCACCGGCTGCACGGGCCGGATCACCTGGTGCGGCAGGCCGTCGACGGCGGTGTAGCGGGTGCGCAGCGCCTCGTGCCTGGACACCAGCGCGGTGCGGGCCGCCGACAGCCGGTGCAGGTCCAGCTCGCCGGTGAGGACCAGGCCGAGGGTGACGTTCGGCGGGGCCGCGTCCGGGGTGGCCTGGGCGGCCAGCCAGATCCTGCGCTGCTCGTGGGAGCACTCCAGCGGCTCGCCGGTCCTGGGCACGGGCGGGATGGCGGTGGCCGCCGCCTTCCGGGCGAGCAGCCTGGTCAGCAGCTCGCGCCGCCGGTCGGTGAGCTCCGTCATCGGGTTCCTCGCCGCTCGGTGGGCTTCAAGGGCTTCCTCACCGCTCGGTCGGCTGTCATGGGGTGTCCTCGACGAGCGCGGCCGGTGATTCGAGCGCCGCCCTGATCGCCTCCAGGAACTGGACGGCGTCGTGCCCGTTGGCGTAGCGGTGGTCGTAGGCCAGCCCGAGGTGCACGGTGTGCCGCGCCTCGAACCCGTCCCCGACCGGCACCGCCTCCCTCTGCGGCGCCGCCAGCGACAGGGCGCAGACCTGGCCGGGGAAGACGATCGGGATCGCCAGCGTGACCGCGCCCTCGTTGTGCAGGGTCACCACGATGTTCGCGCCCGACAGGTCCTCCTCGCGGAAGGCGCCGCGCATCGCGGCCAGCCGGTGTTTCATGAGCGTCCGGGAGATCTCGCCCAGCGAGCGGTTCGTGGCGTCGTGCACCACGGGGACGAACAGCCCCTTCCCGGCGTCCATGGTGACACCGACGTGCGCGGTGGCGGCGCGGCGCAGGCGGCCGGGGGCGATCGGGGTGGCGTACGCGACCTCGAACCGCCCGACCAGCCCGGCCACGGCCTTGACCAGCAGCTCGGGCAGGCCGACCAGGATGCGTTCCCTGGGGGTGAGCTCGCGGGCCAGCCGCAGCGCGTCCTCGACGTCGACCTTGACGACGGTGTAGGCGGCGGGCACCTCGCGGTGGGTCCGGCTCACCACGTCGGCGATGCGCCGCTGGGTCCTGGGCAGGACCAGCTCCGCCGCGTCCGCGCCACCGAGGGCTGCGGGGGCGGCCGGTTGCGGGGCGGCCCCCTCTTGCAGGGCGGCCACGTCGGCTCGGCGGATCAGCCGCTTCCCCAGGGCGCGGACCCGGTCCTCGCCGATGCCCAGCTCGTCCATGAGCGTGCGGGCGGGGGCGGTGATGACCACGTCGCGGGCCGTCCCGGGCGCGGGCGCGGACTCTGGCGCGGCTCCGCCCGGCGGGCGGGCAGGGGCGCGGTGAGCTCGACCAGCTCCTGCCCGTCGTGCAGGTAGAGCGGCGTGACCCGCAGCGTGGGGGCGGGCG
>NZ_JBFANM010000107.1:0-34464 GCF_040674815.1 Nonomuraea sp. NPDC049709 | reverse complement strand
CTCGCGCGGTAGCGACCTGGTCGGCAGGGGCTGCTCAGCAGCGTGTATGACTGCTTGAGGCCTGGCAGATCCTCGTAGCCGCGGCGGGCGGGCCGGACGAGCCGCTGGCGGAGGAGCTGGCCAGGTTCGCCGCCAAGGCCGCGCAACACGGGCTGTGGCAGGAGGCCGCCGCCCATCTGGACCTGGCCGCCGGGCTCACCGAGTCGACGGCGCGCCGCGACGAGCTGCGTACGGCCGTGCTGGAACACGTCCTCATCGGGGGCGACGTGCTCCGCGCGACCAGGCTCGCCGCGGCACGCAACGCCGACCCGCGCCCGGTGCGCCGGTATGTGCTGGGACGGCTCGCGCTGGCCGCCGGGCGCTTCGAGGAGGCGTCCGAGCTGCTGGCCGAGGCGTGGCGGCACACCGAGCCCGGATCAGCCGCCGACGTGGCCGAACAGCTGGCCTGGCTGCACCTGGTCACGGGGGACCGTACGGCGGCGGCGCACTGGGCCCGGCTGGCGATCGAGCAGCCCATCCAGGGCGCGGTCGCCAGGCCGTGGGACGTGCTGGCGCTGGGCGGGGCACCCGGCGCCGGCACGCCGGCCGGCGGTCTCGCCGCGGCCGTGGGGCACCTGGCATGCGACGAGGCGGGCCAGGCGTGTGCCGTGCTCAAGCGGGCCGTGGCCGCCGCGGGGCTGCCGCAGCAGCGGCTGCTGGCCACCGCGCTGCTGGCCGCGGCCGAGCACGCCCTGGCGCGCTGGGACGAGGCCGTGGCGCACGCGGAGGGCGCCCTGGCCGAGGCGACGGCGCTGGGGCAGCGGTGGCTGCTGCCGTGCCTGGAGGCGGCGTGCGTGGCGCCCCTGGCCGCCCGCGGGGATCACGAACGGGCCCTGGCGCACGCCATGGCCGCCGGGACCGCCGCCCGGGGGATGCGGCACGCCATGGGGGAGCGGCAGGCCGGGCTGGCCCTGGCGCTGCTGGGCGCGGGCGAGGTGCCGGCCGGGGAAGGGGACCCGTTCGTGCCGGACCCGGGGCCCGCCAGGATCGAGGCACTGGTCGCCGACGGGCGGCTGGAGGAGGCCGAGCTGGCGCTGGCGGCGTACGGCGAGGGCGGGTCCGGGGTGCGCGCCCGGGCCGAGCGGATGCGGCTGGCGGGGCTGCTGATGGCCGCGAGGAACGTTCCAACCCAGGCCGAGGAGCGGTTCGCCGGCGCGCTGGCGCTGGTGGAGTCGGGGGCGTGCCCCCTGGAGGAGGCGCGGGTGCTGCTCGACCTCGGCAGGCTGCTGCGCCGCACCGGGCGGCGCCGGGCGGCGGCCGAGCGCCTCGGGGCGGCGCGCGCCATCTTCGAGCGACTGGGGGCGCGCCCGCCGGCCGAGCGGTGCGCCCACGAGCTGGAGGCGTGCGGGCTGGAGCCGCCCGCCACCGTACGGCTCGGGCTCACGCCGCAGGAGCTCAGCACCGCCACGCTGGTGGCCGGGGGCCTGACGAACCGGCAGATCGCCAGGGAGCTGCTCATCAGCGTCAAGACCGTCGAGTACCACATCGGCAAGATCTACACCAAGCTCGGGATCAGCTCGCGAGTGGCGCTGACCACCAAGCTCGCCGCGTGCGCCCGTGCGTCGTGAGGGCCCGCTGCCCGGGGAGGTGTCGTTCCCGGGCAGCGGAGCAGGCTGATCGGCCAGGCTGCTGATACCTTGATCGGGAGCTCGTGATCATGAAACAATTCCCCTACAGGTGTATATCCGGGTATTGGGGGTCGTCGCCCATGATCCGCGAGCCGATCGAGCGGCCCTAGGGTGCGGGACGACGAGCTGGAGCAGGCGTTCGAGCTCGGCAGGACGTGCGCGCTGGCCGCGGAGTGCGGCAGGGACCTGCGGCGGTGCGCCCAGATGTACACCGGGCTGTTCCCCGTCGCCGCCTTCGGCGCCGACCTCGTCAACGGCCTGACCCTCTCCAACGCCTTCAGCGCCCCCTGGGCCGGCGCGGCCCGGCTGAAGGTCGTCAACCGGGCCGCCCTGTGGGTGATGGCCGTGGACCGGCTCGTCGACCACACCGCGACCACCCGCGAGCAGGTCAACCGCCTGACCCGCGAGTGCCTGTCCGTCGCCGAGGGGGCCGTGCCGCGCTCGGCGGTCACCCGGTTCCTCGCGGACCTGCGCGACGAGCTGGCCACCGTCAAGGAGTTCGACGACCTGCGCTGGATCTGGCGCGACCAGCTCGCGAAGATGTTGCTGGGCATGACCACCGCCTGGGTGTGGCGGGAGACGCACGCCCTGCCGACGCTGGCCCGCTACGTCGACAACGCCGACAGCCGGGGCTCGTGCTTCGTGGACCTCTCGCACTGGATCTACACGGCCGACGACTGGGCGAAGGCCCATCTGGAGCAGCTGTGGGGCGTCAGCCGGCAGGTGCAGCGCTACCTGCACCTGCTCGGCGACATGGCCACCTATCGCCGGGACCTGAGCTGGGGCGACCTCAACGTGCTGGCGCTGGGCGTGGACCGCGCCGAGGTGGCCGCGGCGATGGCGGAGCTGGAGCGGGAGGCCGAGGACCTCATCGGGCCGGTGGCCGAGCACAGTCCCCGCACGGCCGCCTACCTGCGAAGACAGATCGGTTTCAGTGCCGGATTCGCCGATATTTCGGGCTAGGATCGGGCAACGTAACGGCCTCGTCTGATTCCATGACAGACAATCTTGACTCTTGACTTGTTAGATCGGCGAATATCGGGGCTCGATGCAACAAAACGTGACATTTTGTTTCTTGTAAAAGTTTGCGACTTGAGTGGAAAATGTGGCGTTGCTAGGGTGTCTCGTTGCCAGGCATGTGGATCGATCTCCTCAACGCGCCTTGACAGGTACCACTGACCACGGCACCTCAGGGGTGGGGTCACGCATGCGCGGGATATGTACGGGCGGTGCTGGATGGAATTCGGTCGCACAGACCGTTGGCGGCTGCCGACCGCGATCAAGATTTTGATCGCGGGTGGATTCGGCGCGGGCAAGACCACCATGGTCGGCGCCGTGTCCGAGACTCGGCCTCTTCGCACGGAAGAGGCGCTCACCCAGGTGGGCACGCACATCGACGACCTGTCGGGCGTGGAGCGCAAGCTCACCACCACCGTGGCCATGGACTTCGGCCGCATCACCATCCGTAACGACTACATGCTCTACCTGTTCGGCACCCCGGGCCAGGAGCGGTTCTGGTTCGTGTGGGACGAGCTGGCCATGGGCGCGCTGGGCGCCGTGGTGCTGGCCGACACCCGCCGCCTGGACGACTGCTTCCCGGCCGTCGACTATTTCGAGAAGCGCGGCCAGCCGTTCATCGTGGCGCTCAACTGCTTCGAGGGCACCACGCCGTTCACCGTCGGCGAGGTGCGCTCGGCGATCGGCCTGGAGCCGGACATCCCCATCGTGCGCTGCGACGCCCGCCGCCGCGACTCCGGCAGGGAGGTGCTCATCACGCTCGTCGAGCACGCGATGCGCAGAGGGGTCACCCCGGTCGGGACCATGTCGTGACCACCACCGGCTACCTTTGACCGATGGAGGAGATCGACCGCCGGATCGTCACGTTGCTGGCCCATGACGGCCGCATGAGCTTCACCGACCTGGCCAGGGAGACCGGGCTCTCGGTCTCAGCGGTGCACCAGCGCGTACGCCGCCTGGAGAAGCGGGGAGTCGTCCGCGGCTACGCCGCGATCATCGACCACGACGCCGTGGGGCTGCCGCTGACCGCGTTCGTGTCGATCAAGCCGATCGACCCCGCCGCGCCCGACGACGCCCCCGAGCGGCTGGCCCACCTGGCCGCCATCGAGGCGTGCCACAGCGTGGCCGGCGACGAGAGCTACATCCTCAAGGTCCGGGTGGCCTCGCCGGTGGCGCTGGAGGACCTCCTGCAGCAGATCCGCGCCTCGGCCAACGTCTCGACCCGCACCACCGTCGTCCTGAGCACCCCCTACGAGCACCGCGCCCCCGACGTCACCAGCGAGCCCGCCCCCGGCCCCGACAGCGCCTGACCGGCCACACCCAAGCCCTTACGAAATGCGGACGGATGCCCCCGGCCCCACCCCGGGGGCCGGCTCCGGTGCGACGCTGCACACCATGAGCCGCCGTACGCTCCTCGCCGCCGCCCTGCTCGCCGCTCAGGTGGCCGTCCTGGCCGCGATCTTCCGCGCGGCCCCGGCCGGCCTGCCCTGGTGGTACGGCGCCGCCTGGGCGCTGTTCGCGACCGCCGTGTGGGCCCTGCGCGGCGTGCCCGGCCCGGCGGCCGGCCGGCTGGTGCTGGCGGGCGGCCTGGCCGTGATCGCCACCGGGCTCCTCGGGCCGCCCGCGACCAGCACCGACTCCTACCGGTACGCCTGGGACGGCCGCGTCCAGTCGGCCGGCCTGTCCCCCTACGACCACGCCCCGGCCGACCCGGCCCTGGCCGCCCTGCGCGACCCCTGGCTGTTCCCCGCATGCTCCGAGGGCCACTTCTACCCGGTCGAAGGGGACACGTGCACGCGTATCAACCGGCCCAGCGTGCACACGATCTACCCGCCGCTGGCGGAGGCGTACTTCCTGCTGGTGGACCGGCTCTCGCCCGAGGGGGCCCGGCACGCGCCGCTGCAGGTCGCGGGCGCGCTGGTGGCGGCGGGGGTGCTGGTCGTGCTGCGCCGCCGGGCGGCGGACCGGGCGGCGTACCGGGCGGCGTACTGGGCATGGTGCCCGGCCGTGCCGATGGAGGCGGTCAACAACGCGCACGTGGACCTGCTCGCCGTGGCCGCCGTCGTCCTCGCCCTCGGCGCCGTCCCCCGGAGCACGGTGGCCGGGCGGGGTCTGCTGCTCGGGGCGGCGGTCGCGATCAAGCTCGTCCCCGCCGTGGCGCTGCCCGGCGCGCTGTCGGGGGCGCTGGCCGGCCGGGAGGGGGCGCGGCGGGCGCTCCGCACGCTCCTGCCCGCCGTCCTGCTCGTCGCCGCCGCCTACCTCACGTACGTGCTCGCCTCCCGCTCCTCCGTGCTCGGCTACCTGTCCGGGTACCTGGCCGAGGAGGGCTACGACGAGGCCGGCGCCCGCGACCGGTACGGCCTGGTGCGCTGGCTCCTGCCCGACTCCTGGGCCCTGCCGGCGGTCCTGGCCGTCCTGGCGGCGCTGCTGTTCCACGTCCTGCGGCACGGCGACCCCGATCGCCCCGAACGCGGCGCCCTGCTGCTGACCGGCTCGGCCCTGCTGCTGCTCACCCCCGGTTACTCCTGGTACGCGCTGCTGGTCGTCGCCCTGGTGGCCCTCGACGGCCGCTGGGAGTGGCTCGGGGTCCCGCTGGCGGGCGCGGCGGCGTACCTGGTGCCAGGGGCGGGCACTCCGGCGTACGCGCTGGCCGCGGCGCTGGTCATCGCGGGGGCGGCGGCTCGTAGTGGCCGCGCAGGCGCGCCTTGGCCGCCTCGGAGGCTCCCAGCCGCTCCAGGCCGAGCAGCGCCGCCCCCATGACCGGCGGCAGCTCCGCCACCACGACCTTGGCCCGCGGCGCCCGCAGCGCGAAGCCCGCGTTCAGCAGCGAGGTCAGCAGCGGGTCCCGGGCCGTCAGCAGGCCGCCGCCCAGCACCACCTCCACCGGCGTCTCCAGCAGGCCGAGCCGGCGCAGGCACACCTGCGCCATCACCGTCACCTCCTCCGCCTGCCGCGCCACCAGCGCCCCGGCCACCGCGTCGCCGTCACCGGCCGCCGCCAGCACGCCGGGGGACAGCTCGTGCAGGCGGTCCTCCGGCACCCGGCCGAAGTGCAGGGCCAGGACGAGCTCCTCGACCGTCGCCGTGCCGAAGTGAGCGGTGACCACGCCGGTCAGCGCGGTCGGCTCGCCCCGGCCGTCCTCGGCGCGCGCGGCGTGCCACAGCGCCTCCTCCGCCAGGCTCTGCCCGCCGCCCCAGTCGCCGCTGATGCGACCCAGCGCCGGGAAGCGGGCCACCGCGCCGCCGGGGGAGACGCCGACCGCGTTGATGCCCGCCCCGCACACCACCGCCACCCCCCACGGCGCCGACGCGCCGGCCCGCAGCAGCGCGAACGTGTCGTTGCGCACCACCACGTCCCCCGCGAACCCCCGGGCGGCGAACTCCCGGGCCAGCGCCTCCTCCTCGAGCGGCAGGTCCGCGCCGGCCAGGCAGGCGGACATGTGGTCGAAACCGTCCATGGGCCGTCCGTTGACGGGCAGGGTGGTGAGGGCCGCCGCGACCACGTCCACCGCCGCCGCCACGCCGTCCCGCTGCGGCGTGAACGGCCCCGCGCGGCCCGTGGCGAGCACCTCCCCGTGCTCCGACACCACCACCACGTCGGTCTTGCTGTTGCCGCCGTCCACGGCCAGCACGAGCCGGGTGCGCGCCACTAGCCCACCGTCCACGGCAGGTGCGCCCGGTTGGCCTCCAGCAGCAGCCCCGCCAGCTCCTCTGCGGTCTCGTCCTGCCCGACGAGCGGATGGGCGAGCAGCGCGTCCCGCACCCGGTCCGCGCCGCCGTGCAGGGCCGCCTCCAGGGCGAGCGTCTCGTACGCCGACACGTGCGCGATCAGCCCCGCGTACAGCGGCTCCACGGGCGGCACCGGCAGCGGCGCGGCCCCGGCGGCGGTGATGGCCGCGGGCACCTCGATCACCGCCTCGTCGCCGAGGAACGGCAGCGTGCCGGCGTTGCGCACGTTCACCACCTGCGTGTCGCCCCGGTCGCCGAGCAGCGAGGCGACCAGCGCCACCGCCGCCTCCGAGTAGAACGCCCCGCCCCGCTGCGCCAGCAGCTCCGGCTTGGTCACCACGCCCGGGTCGGCGTACAGCTCCAGCAGCCGCGCCTCCATCGCCGCCACCTCGGCCGCCCGCGACGGCTTCGAGCGCTGCTCGCGCACCACCGCGTCGTGGGCGTAGAAGTAGCGCAGGTAGTAGGAGGGGATCGTGCCGAGCCGGCGCAGCAGCTGCGGCCGCAGCCCCAGGCTGCCGGCGATCTCCTCGCCGTGCTCGCGCAGCAGCGTGGGCAGGACGTCCTCGCCGTCGAGGTGGACCGCCCGCTCCCACGTCAGGTGGTTGAGCCCGACGTGGCCGAGCGAGACCCGCGCGGGGTCGACGCCCAGGGCCGCGGCGAAGCGGCGCTGGAAGCCGATCGCCACGTTGCACAGCCCGATGGCGCGGTGCCCGGCGTCGAGCAGCGCCCTGGTGACGATGCCGACCGGGTTCGTGAAGTCCACGATCCACGCCTCGGGGGCCACCTCGCGCACCGTCGAGGCGATCTCCAGCACGACCGGCACCGTGCGCAGCGCCTTGGCCAGCCCGCCCGCGCCCGTCGTCTCCTGCCCCACGCAGCCGCACCGCAGCGGCAGCGTCTCGTCGACCTCGCGGGCCGCCTGCCCGCCGACCCTGAGCTGGATCAGCACCGCCGCCGCCCCGGCCACCCCCTCCGCGACGGAGGAGGTGGCCAGCACGCGCGCCGGGTGCCCCGCGTGCGCCAGCATGCGCCGCGACACCTCCGTCACCAGCTCCAGCCGCCCGGCGTCCGGATCGATCAGGGCCAGCTCCGTCACCGGCAGCTCGTCGCGCAGCCGCGCGATCCCGTCGACCAGCTCCGGCGTGTACGTCGAGCCGCCCCCGACCACCGCGAGTCTCAACCCTTCACTCCCGTCAAAGTAACGCCCTCGATGAAGACCCGCTGGGCGAAGAAGAACACGATGATCACAGGTGCGGTCACCAGCAGCGTGGCCGCCATGGTGAGGTTCCACTGCACGCTGTGGAACGCCTTGAACGTGGCCAGGCCGAGCGACAGCGTCAGGTTCTCCTGCTCGACCCCGGCGTACAGCAGCGGCCCGTAGTAGTCGTTCCAGCAGTAGAAGAACTGGAACAGGGCCACCGCCGCCACCGCCGGGCGGGCCATCGGCAGGATCACCCTGACCAGGGTCCTGAAGTCGGAGCAGCCGTCCACCTTCGCCGCGTCGGTGTAGTCGCGCGGGATCGTGACGAGGAACTGCCGCAACAGGAAGATCGAGAACGCGTCGCCGAGCAGCATCGGCAGGATCAGCGGCCACAGGCTGTCGGTCAGCCCCAGCCGCGCCCACACCAGGTAGATCGGCACCGCCACGACCTGCGGCGGCAGCATCATGGCGGTGATGACCAGCAGGAACGCCGCCCGCCGCCCCCGGAAGCGGAACCTGGCCAGCGCGTAGGCCACCGGCACCGACGACACCACGGTGAACAGCGTCCCGAGCGCCGCGTACATGAGCGTGTTGCCCGCCCACCGCAGCAGCAGGGACTTCTCGAACACCTCGGCGAAGTTCTCCCAGTTCCAGGTGCGCGGCCACAGGTCGCTGGTCAGCGCCTGCTCGTCGGTCATCAGCGCGGTCAGCACGATGAACACCACCGGTGCCAGGAACATCAGCGCCAGCGCGATGGCCAGCGCGTGCGTGGCGATCCACAGCAGCACCCGCCGCCTGCGCGCCCTGGTCCCGTCGCGGCGGGCGCTCGGCGCGAGGACGCGGCGCGGCGCGGTGACGGTGGCGCTCATGAGCCCTCCTCGGCCCGGCGGAACTGCCGCAGCAGGATCAGCGTGAAGATCATCGCGGTGCCGAACAGGAGCAGCGCGAGCACGGACGCGTATCCCATGGAGTAGTCGCGGAACCCGGCCTGGAACAGCCACTGCGGCAGCGTGAGCAGCGACTCGTCCGGGTAGCCGGGGGAGAACGAGCTGCCCGGCGAGTCGGTCACGCCCGAGGCCACCCGGGAGGCGATCATCGCCTGCGCGAAGTACTGCAGGGCGTAGATGATGTTCGTGACCAGGGCGAACATCAGCACGGGCGCGATCACCGGGAGCGTCACGCTGCGGAACTGCCGCCAGGCGCCCGCGCCGTCGATGGCCGCGGCCTCGTACAGGTGCCGGGGGACGTCGAGCAGCGCCGCCATGAAGATCACGGCGAGCTGGCCGCAGCTCCACAGCGACAGCAGCGTCAGGCTGGGCTTGGACCAGGCCGGGTCGCCGAACCAGTCGGGACCGTCGATCCCGAACAGGGCCAGGAACTGGTTCCACGGCCCGGTGGACGGGTTCAGCAGGAACACGAACGTGATCGTGCCCGCGGTCACCGGCACCAGCGAGGGCAGGTAGAAGATCGTCCGGAAGAACCCGGAGCCGGCCTTCAGCCTGATCACGAGCTGGGCCAGGCCCAGCGAGAACAGCACGGTGGCCGGGACCATGATGAGCACCAGCCACAGCGTGTTCCCCGCCGAGGTGAGCACCCTGGGGTCCTGGAGGAGATAGCGGTAGTTGTCCAGGCCGACGAACTCGAGGGTGTACATGTCGTAGCGGTGGAAGGAGAAGTACACCGTGGACAGCAGCGGGTAGACGAAGAAGATCGACACGCCGACCAGCCACGGCGACAGCCAGAGGAGGGCGCGCAGGCCCTCCCCGCGCCGCCGCCATACCGGCGCGGGGGCCGGACCAGGTGGCGGCGCGGGAGTCAGGGTGGCCACCGGTCAGCCTCCGGACAGCTTCAGCTTGTCGTTGATCTGCTTGTCCACGCCCTTCAGGCCGGCGTCCAGGTCCGGCACGTCGCCCTTCTCCCACTTGGCGATGAAGGTGGCGAAGGCCTCCTGGTTGAAGACGCTGTTGACGCTGGCGGGCAGGGTCGAGGTCTTCGGGTGAGCGAAGATCTCCAGGAAAGTCGTGAAATTTGCGTCTTTGGAGAGATCGGGGGACTCCATCGACGCCTTCGTCGTGGGGACGTTGCGCAGGGCGTTCGACAGGGTCACCAGAGAGCCGGTGTCCATGGTCAGGTGCTTGATCAGCTCCCAGGCGTGCTGCGGGTGCCGGGCGCCCTTCGGCACGCCGATCACGGTGCCGGCGGTGAAGCCGCTGCCGTACAACTCGGGGCGGTCGTCGGCGACGGGCAGGGGAGCGGTGCCGTAGTCCAGGCCCTTCGCGTCATTGGCGATCATGGCGTTGCGCCACTCGCCGTCGAGGATCATGGCGACCTTGCCTTTGAAGAACGGGTGCTCGGCGCTCCACTCGTCGCCCAGGCTCTTGCGGAACTTCTCCAGCTTGTCGTGGCCGTACCAGTCGACGAGCTCCTTCTGCCAGGTCAGCAGCTGCTTCCAGGCGGGGTCGGAGCCGATGGCCGAGGTGCCGTCGTCGTTGTACCACTTCGCGCCGACCATGGGGCCGAGGTGGCTGGGGCTGTTCTCGTAGTACTGGACGGTCGGGATGAAGCCGGCCACCTTGATCTCGCCGTCGGCGTCCCTCACCGTCAGCTTCTTGGCCAGCTCGGTCAGCTCGCTCAGCGTCCTGGGCGGCTGCTCGCCCTTCATCAGGGCCTTGTTGTAGTAGAGGCCGTACGCGTCGGCCAGCAGCGGCAGCGTGCACTGCTTGCCCTCGAAGCCCGAGTAGGAGCGCGCCACCGCCGGCAGCACCGACAGGTCCACGCCGTCCTGCGCGATCACGGGCGTGAGGTCCTGGAACGATCCCGACCTGCACCATTGTGCGACGTTGTCGGTCGTGAACGAGGCCGCCACGTCCGGCGCCTTGCCGCCGCGGATGGCCTGGGTGATCTGGTCGTCCTGGACGCCTTTCACGGCCTTGACGGTGATCTGCGGGAACTTCTTGTTGAAGCCGGCGATGGCCGCCTCGAACGCCTTGACCTCGGCGTCGGTGGAGAAGCCGTGCCACAGCTCGAGCGTGGCCGCCGGCAGGGCCTGCGAGGCGGATCCTGAGGGTTTGGGCTGGGCGCCGAGGGAGGGCCCGGCCTCCCGGTTCGCGGTGCACGCGGTCAGCGCGAGTACCGCGGCGACCGCCAGGGGGACGAAGCGCACGGGGGGTGCCTCCTGTCATGGATCATGACGGAACGGTGGAGCTGAAGACCTCGTCGCGTACGGCGTCGAGGGCGAGATCGAGGGCGCCGGCCAGGACGGGGTTGCCGTCCACGCTCGACAGGCGGACTTGGGGCCGGGGGATGGTCAGGGCGTGCAGTTCGTGCTCGACCAGCTCGCGCAGCGTCTCGCCGCCCGACAGCACCACGCCGCCGGTCAGCACGATCAGCCCGGGGTCGATCACCGAGGTGATGGCGGCCAGGCCCACGGCCAGGCGGGCGGCGATGTCGCGCAGCCCGGCCCTGGCGTCGTCGGCCTTCTGCCCGGTCCGGGCCGCCGCGCGTACGGCGTTGGCGACGGCGTGACGGAAGTCGGTGCCGCGCACGCCGTACGAGCGCAGCAGCTTGAGCACCGCCGGCCCGCCCGTCAGCGCCTGGTAGCCGTGGTTGGCGTAGCGGCCGGCCTCGCGGGCCGTCGGCGCGCCCGGGGTCGGCATGTAGCCCACCTCGCCCGCGCCGCCGGTGGCGCCCCGGTGCATCCGCCCGCCCAGCACGATGGCCGAGCCGATGCCCTCGTCCGCCCACAGCAGCACGAAGTCCCGGTGGTCGCGCGCGGCGCCGTGCGCCTGCTCGGCGATCGCGACCAGGTTGACGTTGTTCTCCACGTCCACCGGGACACCGAGGCCCGAGCTGAGCGCCGGCACCAGGTCGGGCATCTGCCAGCCGGGCACGTCCTTGGCCGCGGCGTACCCGAGCCTGCCGGTGGTCGGGTCGATCGCGGCCTGCACGCCGATCACGACCCGGCGCAGCTTGTCCGGCGGGTCCGCGCCGCGCAGCGCGGCGTTGAGCCGGTCCACCAGCTCGCCGTGCGGCCGGCGCGGCGTCGGCAGCGTGTGCTCGCCGACGACCGTGCCGGTGATGTCGGCCACCTTGGCCTCGATCCGGTCGGGGGTGACGTCGAGCGCGGCCACGTACGCCGCCGCCGGGTTGATCCGGTAGACCTCCGCCGTACGGCCCGGCAGGCCCTCCCTGACGCCGTCCAGCACGACCAGCCCCGCCTGCTGCAGCCGGGACAGGAGCTGGGACGCCGTGGGCTTGGACAGGCCGGTGAGCGCGCCGATCTCGGGACGGGTCAGCGGGCCGCGTTCGAGGAGGGCCTGCAGGGCGGCGCGATCATTGATCGCGCGTAGCAGACTGGGGGTCCCCGGAACCGGACCGCTCACGGCGTCTCCTTCAGCAAGGTTAGGAAACTTTCCTAACTTGTGATGACCATAAAAAGGCCCGCGCCCGGCGGTCAAGGGTCGAAACCAAGCCGTAACCGTACGCGGGAAAGAGGGAAAGTGATGAAGGTGCCTCTACAGGCGTGCTAATGTCGTCGTTTGTCGTAACAACAAGCAGAATGGCCCGGAGTGTCCCATTAACCACAATAATGGTCAGGCGGCAACTCGTCAAACAGAGCTCGCCAGGGAGCAGGCGTACGTCACCGGCCTGTACGACCGCCTCGACACGTTGCGCGAGCGTACCCAGCGGCAGCTCAAAGAGGTGCTGGCCGCGGGCGCCGTCGGCACGATGCAGAACAGGTCCGAGCGCGACACGTTCGCCGACATGTACGCCTCCCGCCTGGCGCGGCTCTGGGCGGTCGAGCGCGGCCTGGTTTTCGGACGGCTGGATCACGTCGACGAGGGGCGGCTGTACATCGGCAAGCTCGGCCTGACCGACGACGAGCAGCGGCGCCTGCTCATCGACTGGCGGGCCCCCGTGGCGCAGCCGTTCTACCGCGCCACCCCGGCCGCCCCGATGGGCGTCACCAGGCGCCGTCACCTGCAGACCAAGGGCCGCGCCGTGGTCGGCGTGGACGACGACCTGCTCGACCTCGACTCGCTCACCGACGACGACCGGGCCACGCTCAACGGCGAGGCCGCGCTGCTGGCCGCGCTCGACGAGCGGCGCACGGGCCGCATGCGCGACATCGTCGCCACCATCCAGTCCGAGCAGGACCGCGTCATCCGCAGCGACCTCAACGGCGTGCTGGTCGTCCAGGGCGGCCCCGGCACCGGCAAGACGGTCGTGGCCCTGCACCGGGCCGCCTACCTGCTCTACACCCACAGGGAGCGCCTGGAGCGCCGCGGCGTGCTCATCATCGGCCCCAACCTCACCTTCCTGCGCTACATCGAGCAGGTCCTGCCCTCGCTCGGCGAGACCGACGTGCTGCTGTCCACGGTCGGCGAGCTCTACCCCGGCGTGACCGCCAGTGCCAGGGAGCGGTCCGAGGTGGCCGCGCTCAAGGGCGACCCGCGTATGGCCGAGGTGATCGCCAAGGCCGTGCGCGACCGGCAGAAGGTGCCGCGTCAGCCGATCGAGCTGACCATCGGCCGCATCACGCTCACCATCGACCGCTCCATGCTGGACGCCGCACGGAACAAGGCCACCCGCTCGCGCCGCCCGCACAACCAGGCCCGCGCCGTGTTCGTCCGGTCGCTGCTCAACGCGCTGGCCAGGCAGCAGGCCCGCAAGATCGGCAAGGGGCTCATCGACGAGGAGGAGCTGGCCGACCTGCGCGAGGAGCTGCGTACCGAACCGGTGGTCAAGTCCGCGCTCAACCGGCTGTGGCCGTACCTGACGCCGCAGCGACTGCTGCTCGGCCTGTACGGCTCCGCCGACCGCCTCGGCTACGCCGCCTCCGCCCTGACGCCCGAGGAGCGCAGGCTCCTGCGCCGCGACGGAGGGGAGTGGACCGAATCCGACGTCCCCCTGCTCGACGAGGCCGCCGAACTGCTCGGCGAGATCGACGAGCAGGTGCTGCGCGCCAGCGCGCTGCAGGCCGAGGAGGAGCTGGCCGCCGCCCGCCAGGCCGAGGAACGCGAGCGCGAGGCCGAGCTCTCCTACGCCCGCGAGGTCCTGGAGCTGACGGGCCTGTCCGACGTCATGGACGCCGAGCGCCTGGCCGAGCGCCAGCGCGGCGAGGGCCCCTACCTCACCACCGCCGAACGCGCCGCCGCCGACCGCACCTGGGCCTACGGGCACGTGATCGTGGACGAGGCGCAGGAGCTGTCGCCGATGGCGTGGCGGGCGGTCATGCGGCGCTGCCCGACCCGGTCGATGACGATCGTCGGCGACATCGCCCAGACCGGCTCGGCGGCCGGGGCGCGCTCGTGGGAGGAGGTGCTCGACCCGTACGTGGCCGGGCGCTGGCGCCAGGAGCGGCTGACCGTCAACTACCGCACCCCGGTGGAGCTGATGGCCGTGGCCGCCCGGGTCCTGGCCACCATCGACCCCGCGCTGAAGGCCCCCACCTCCGTCCGCGAGCTCGGCGTGGAGCCGTGGTCGGCGCCCCTTTCGGCCCTGCCCGGGCTGGCCAAGGCGGAGGTCGGCGAGGGCGGCAAGGTGGCCGTGGTGGTGCCCGACGCGCTGCTGTCCACCCTCGGCACGGAGGTCGCCGCCGTCGTGACCGGCACCGTGGTGGTCTCGCCGGGGGCCGGCCGGGCCAGGGGAGCCGAGGCCCTGGACGCGCCCGTGGCCGTGATGGGCGTGACGGACGCCAAGGGGCTGGAGTTCGACTCGGTCATCGTGGCCGAGCCCGACCTCATCGCCGCCCAGTCGCCACGAGGGCCCAGCGACCTGTATGTTGCTCTCACGCGTGCGACACAACGGCTCGGGGTCGTCCACGAGCGGCCGCTTTCGCGGGCCCTCCAGGGCTTGCCAAGCCGCTCTCCGGCACCCGCTAATGGGCTTTGACCGGCTTTAGCGCCACCGGTCAAACATGTCCTACCTGCGAAAACTTGATGTTTCTGCTGATCGGGACACGGTTGACATCTGAGGTGGAGTCGGTAGTTTGCTGCGCAGTCCAGCACGGGACTTGGCCGGTTGGCCGTCTCTGACATCGCCGGATCCTGCGTCCGTGACGGAGCGTGACTTCGTCCACACAGCCAGGTGCAGGGCCGTCGGTCCGTCGAGTCGGGGCACCCCAACCGGGCGGGGGGTTGGACCCGGGACGGGTCCGGGAGCCCAGTAGACAACGGAATTCCGAGCTCGCCGCCGACGAGACGGATCCGGTCCGAAGGGTTTCCGGGCCCTCTTCCCGCTCTCGTGCGCCGGACCGCCACTGCGCCGGGTGGTCCCGTTCCGTCACGGGATCACCCTGTCGCCCCGTTCCCCCTACTGTCTTCTAGGGGCGATATTTCGATCTTCCGGGTGCCGTGCAGGCCTGAGTGCGGCCGTGGGGCGGTAGCGTTTTCGCAAGCAGGCGTTTGCGAGGTGGCGAGGAGACCCCGGAGTGGTTCAGGACAGAACGAGCCTACCGCCCACGGCCCGGCCCGACCCGGGTCGCGCGGACGGGCCATCCGAGCCTGCCGCCACCCCTGCGGACGCCACCTCACCGCCCACCGCCGCCACGGCGGCCGCAGCGTCCTCGGAGCCGGAACCCGCGACCGCTCCCGGCGCCGTCGCCGGAGCCGCAGCCGGAACCGAGGCCGCAACCGAGGCTGGCGGGGCGACCGTCGCGTCCTCCCACAGCGAGCCGTCCTCTCACACCGAGCCCGGGGAGCCGGCCGGCTCCGATGCGCGCTCCGGTCCCGGAGCGCAGGGCGGGGGCGGGGCCCGGGACAGCGAGCGGGCGATCGCCGGATCGGAAGCCGGGCAGGAGTCGCGGTGGGTGCTGCTGGGCAGGGTCGTGGCGGCCGTCGCCGGCGGTCTCGCCCTCTACACCGCCTTCCCGCCGCTCGACTGGTGGCTGTGCGCCCCCCTGGGCATCGGCCTCATCGTCGCCTCCCTCTACCGCACCCGTCCCAAGCGCGCCGCCTGGCTCGGCTACCTGTCGGCGGCCGTCTTCCTGCTGCCCACCCTCGCCTGGGTGCGCACCATCGGCGACGACGTCTGGTTCATGCTGGTCGCCACCGAGAGCCTCTTCTACGCCGCCATGGCCGCCCTGGCCGCGCTCGTGTTCAGGCTGCCCGCATGGCCCGTGTGGTTCGGCGGCCTGTGGGTGCTGATGGAGTGGGCCCGCAGTCTGGTGCCCATCGGCGGGTTCCCGTGGGCGCGCGTCGCCTTCAGCCAGGGTGAGTCGCTGTTCACGCCCTACGCCGCGCTCGGCGGCGTGCCGCTGGTGTCGTTCGCCGTCACGCTGTGCGGCGCCCTGCTCGCCCAGGCCGTGCTGGCCAGGCGGGCCGCCGTCGTGCGCAGGGCCGTGCCGGTCGGGCTGGCGCTGGCCGTGCCCGTGCTGGGGCTGGCCGTGCCCAGGTTCGGCGACGAGGGCCGTACGGTCAACATCGGCATCGTGCAGGGCAACGTCCCCGGCCGGGGCATGTACGCGCTCGGCGACGAGCCCGCCGTCGTGCTGAAGAACCACGCCAACGAGACCAAGCGTCTCGCCCAGGCCGTACGCGACGGCAAGCTCCCCAAGCCCGACCTGGTCGTCCTGCCGGAAAACTCCACCGACATCGACCCCTACCGCGACGAGACCGCCCGGCAGATCATCCACGACTCCGTCCAGGACGTCGGCGTGCCCACGCTCGTCGGGGCGGTCGTGGCGATCGGCGCCGAGCACCGCGCCACCCGGAGCCTCGTGTGGGACCCGGTGACGGGCGCGGGCGACTACTACGACAAGCAGCATCTCGTGCCGTTCGGGGAGTACACCCCGTTCAAGGAGATCGTGCTGGCGCTGTGGGAGCGGGCGAGCCTGGTCGGCAGGCAGTCCGTCGCGGGCGACAAGCCGGGCGACCTGAAGCTGGGGCCGGTCACGATCGGCGCGGTCAACTGCTACGAGGTCGCCTACGACGACACCGTACGCGGCACCGTGCGCGCGGGCGGCACCCCGCTCGTCGTGCAGACCAACAACGCCTCCTACGCCGAGTCCAACCTCCCGCCGCAGCAACTGGCCATGTCCAAGCTGCGCGCCGTCGAGCACAACAGGGCCGTCGTGACCGCCGCCACCACCGGGATCTCGGCATACGTCACGCCGGACGGTAAGGTCTCCTGGCAGACCCGCGAACTTGTCGCGGACATGAACGTGGTCAAGGTGCCCGTGCGCACCCAGGAAACGATCGCCACCAGGGTGGGCGCGCTTCCTGAGTGGGCATTGATGGTGATGGGGGCGGCGGCGGTTGGAGTCGTCGCATGGCGTGGCAGGCGGCGAGGCGATCGGATGAGGAACGACGGATGATGGAGACTCTTGGCCGGGTGCTCGTCGTCGTACCGACCTACAACGAGCGCGACAACCTGCCCATGATCGTCGAGCGGTTGCGCGCCGCCGTGCCCGACGCCCACGTGCTCGTGGCCGACGACAGCAGCCCCGACGGCACCGGCGAGGTCGCCGACGGGCTCGCCGCCGACGACGACCACGTGCACGTCCTGCACCGGCCCGGCAAGCAGGGTCTCGGCGCCGCCTACATCGCCGGGTTCCGGTGGGGGCTGGAGGAGGGCTTCGACGTCCTGGTCGAGATGGACGCCGACGGCTCCCACCAGCCCGAGGAGCTGCCGAAGCTGCTGGAGGCGCTGGCCGACGGCGCGGACCTGGCGATCGGCTCGCGCTACGTGCCCGGCGGCAAGGTGGTCAACTGGCCGCAGCGGCGGGAGCTGCTGTCCAAGGGCGCCAACATCTACACCCGGGTGATGCTCGGCCTGCCCGTACGCGACGCGACCGCCGGGTTCCGCGCCTACCGGGCCGCCACGCTGGAGAAGGTGGGGCTGGCCGGGGTGGAGTCGCAGGGCTACTGCTTCCAGGTCGACCTGACCCTGCGCACCTCCAGGAACGGGCTGCGGGTGGTGGAGGTGCCGATCACGTTCGTGGAGCGGACGGTGGGCAAGAGCAAGATGAGCGGCAAGGTCATGTCCGAGGCGCTGTGGCGGATCGGCCTGTGGGGCGTCACCGGCCTGCCCAAGCGATTCAAGGGCGCCCCCCGCCACTAGCTCAGGGATGTCCCTGATTTGGGCGGCATGCCGGAACGCTCGGCGCGTTCCGGGCGTTGTTCCTGCTGTAGCGCGCGTGTGCGGAATCGAGGGAAACGATGCGGCTCCTGCTCTTCCTGGCCTTCCTGGTCGTCCCCGTCCTGGAGATCTGGCTGCTGATCCAGGTCGGGTCGGTGATCGGCGGACCCGCCACCATCGCCCTGCTCATCGCCGACAGCCTCCTGGGGGCCTGGCTGGTGCGGCGGGAGGGCCGCCGGGCCTGGCGGGCGCTGCAGGAGGCGCTGCAGTCCGGCCGCATGCCCGACCGCGAACTGGCCGACGGCGGCCTCATCCTGGTGGGCGGCGCGCTGCTGCTGACGCCGGGGTTCTTCACCGACGTGTTCGGATTCCTGTGCGTGCTGCCGTTCACCCGGCCGCTGATGCGCCGGCTGGGCGCCTGGTTCTTCGACCGCCGGGTCAAGAAGCTGGCCGCCTCCTCGCCGTACGCGAACCTCTTCCCGCCGTCCTCCGGCTTCCCCGAAGCGGGCGCGTCGCAGGGCGGTGGCGGCCGGGTGGTGCACGGCGAGGTCATCCGCGAGGACCGCGACTCCTGAAGGCTTGTGAGTGAGCGCGCCGGGGCACATGACATGTGGGCCCGGCGCTTACGCATGTGTGCCGGCACTCATGGGCCTGCGCCATTCCGGGCAAGACAAAACCCCCGGGCCTTGGCCCGGGGGTTTCACCGTGAGAGTAGGTCAGGCGCTCTTACGACGTTGGGCCCGCAGTACTGCGAGCCTCTCGTTGAGCACCTCCTCAAGATCCTCGATAGACCGCCGCTCCAGGAGCATGTCCCAGTGTGTCCGCGGGGGCTTCGTCTTCTTGGACTCCGGCTGCTCGCCGTCCACCCGCACCGCGGTAGCGCCGCACATGCGGCACTCCCAGGTTGCGGGGATCTCGGCCTCGGCGGCAAGCGGAACCTCGAAGCGATGGCCCTTAGGACAGGTGTAGGACACCTCCTGGCGCGGGGCCAGATCCGTGTTACGGTCGTTCTCGTAGCTGGTTGCCCCGAGCCGGGTGCCACGAAGCGCGCGCTCGCCCATGTCTAAATGCCTCCTACAGGGCCCCCTTGCGTGGGGGGTCTGTCTCCCACGGTGTCTAACGCTTGGTACCGTGATGGGATTCCCATCCGCGGGGTGATCCAATCGCGGTTGGGGCCTCGGTTATTGACGTGATCGGCGATCAGGCGCGGGGCCTGGGGTTATGCGCTCCGAAGGGCTCGCCGATCGCCGGCCCGCCACAGGGCCGCCGCCGCCCGGAGACCGCCGATCATGATCAGGGCGCCGTGGGCGACGCGCAGCGGGTACGGCCCGAAGAACTGCGGGATGAACAGCACGAATCCCAGCGCCAGCACTGTGAGACTCCACCTGGGCAGGGTGCCGGAGCGCCAGACGGAGACCGCGGCCATGACCGGGCCGACGGCGAGCAGCACGAGCCCCGCGGCGAACATGGTGACGGGCACGACGCCGTACCTGAACTCCCCGGCCAGCTCCATCAACGCCGGCGTCCCGTCGCGCAGGGAGCGCTGCGCGATCACGTACAGACCGAAGTCCTCGGCCCCGTAGTACGGCAGCGTCAGGCCCGCGCCCGCCCACGTCACCACCGCCGCCCGCAGCGACAGCCGGTCACCGAGCTCCTGGTGCAGCCCCAGCACGGCCAGGCCCAGCAGGACGAAGCCGAGCATCGCGGCGGCGTGCCCGGTCACCCAGGCGGTGGAGGCCATGGCGAGGGCGTCGTCGCCCGACGGGCGGATCGCGGGATAGAGGAAGAAGAGGACGCCGCCGGTGGCGAAGGCCGTGGAGGTGAGTCGGGGGGCCATCAGTGCTCCTTGAAGAGGGCATTGCTGCGATGTGAGAGCAATGCTCTCGCTTTGGTGCACTGATGTCAAGAGCGGTGCTCTCGGTTCGGATTGCCGCTTACCGGCGCCTGCGGGCCACGAGGGGGACCAGGGTCCGGTCGCCGAACCTGGTCATCGCCGCCAGCGGCTTGACGGCGGCACCGACCAGCAGTGCGAGGGCGGGCCGGCCGGTGGCTCTGGCCAGGCCGGGGCCGAGCGCGGCCATCATCGTCGTCAGGGCCGGAAGGGGCCTGATCCATATGGTGAGCTCCTTGATCAGCCCGTCCTCGCCCATCTCGAGGACGGCCGCCTCGTGGAGCTCCATCCGGCCCAGCCGGGCGGTCGCCGTCAGCGCCCGCGTCCGCTCGTCCCCGACGTCGGTCAGGTAGCGCATGTCGGACAGCACGTCCAGCACGACGGAGAACAGCTCCCGGGCCTGCTCCTTGCCCCGGAACTCGGCCCCCGCGCTGAGCGGGGAGTGGAAGACGACGTCGTCGGCGAGCGTGGCCATGAGAGCGTCGAGGTCGTGCGCCTCGCCGGCCCGCCGGTACGCCAGAGCGGGTGAGTCCTGAATGTGAACTGACATGGGTTCACTTTATCAACCCACTATTCTGGGTCCATGAACAGGTTCGGTGAGATGCACTGCTCCATCGCCCACGCCGCCGGCGTCGTCGCCGAGCCGTGGACGCCGCTGATCCTGCGCGACCTGTTCCTGGGGCTGCGCAGGTTCGACGACCTGGCGGAGGATCTGGGGATCTCGCGCAACCTGCTGACCCGCCGCCTGGAGCACCTGATCGCGGCCGGGGTGGTCGAGAAGCGGCCCTACCAGGAGCGGCCGCCCCGCCACGAATACGTGCTGACGGAGGCGGGCCGCGACATCGTGCCCGCCCTGATGACGCTGATGGCCTGGGGCGACCGCTGGGCCACGCCGCCCGGCGGGCCGCCCGCGGTGCTGGTGCACTCCTGCGGCGAGCGCTTCACCCCCGTCGTGACGTGCCCGCACTGCGGGGGCGAGGCCACGGCGGACACGGTGACGGCCGTGCCCGGACCCGGAGCGGCACGGGGCCCCGGCACGATGCTCCTGGCCGCCGAGCTCTGACCCCCGAGCTCTGCCGGCTTTCCCCAGGCCGGGCCTCGCGTGGCCGGCTCCGCGACGCCCTGGGCGGCGGGCAGGCGCTCAGACCCGCTCGGGCACCTCGTTGCCGGCCGCGCGGATGGCCTTGGGCAGGTTCGTCATGGCCAGCAGCACGAAGCCGATCACGAAGAAGATGATCATGGAGAGGATCGCGGTGCGGTAGCTGTTGGTGAACTGCAGCGTGATCGTGATCGTCAGCGAGCCGATGAACGCCGAGCCCTTGTCGCTGATCTGCAGCAGGCTGAAGTACTCGGCCTCCCGCCCCTTCGGGATCACCTGCGAGAACAGCGACCGCGACAGCGCCTGCGTGCCGCCCAGCACGATCGCGATCGCGAACGCCATCAGGTAGAACTGCAGCGCCTGCCCCTCGGCGACGAACATGGCCATGGACACGATCGCCGTCCACACCACCAGGCTGGCCAGCACCGTCCGCTTGGTCCCGAAGCCGCGCGCCAGCCACCCGAGCAGCAGCGCGCCGAAGAACGCCACGAACTGCACCATGAGGATCGCCGTGATCTGCACGGTCTGGTCCAGCTTAAGCGCCTCGGAGGCGAAGGCGGCGCTGTTGCCGATGACCGTCTGCACGCCGTCGTTGTAGACCAGGTACGCCACCAGGAACAGCAGCGTCAGCGGGTAGCGGCGCAGCTCGGACAGAGTGCGGCCGAGCTGGCGGAAGCTGCCCCCGACCGAGCGCAGCGCCGTGCTCTCGTGCGCCGGCACGGGCCGGTTGCGCAGCCGCAGCAGCGGGATGATCGTGAACGTGGCCCACCACAGGCCCGCCGACATCATGCAGATCCGCACCGCCATGCCCTCGGTCAGGCCCAGGCTGTCGTGCTGGAGGAAGAGCACCAGGTTGAGGGTCAGCAGCAGCCCGCCGCCCAGGTAGCCGACGGCCCAGCCGCGCGAGGACACCCCGTCGCGCTCGGCGGAGGTGGAGATCTGCGGGAGGAACGAGTCGTAGACCACGACCGACGAGCCGTAGGCCAGGTTGGCCAGGACGAACAGCACCCCGCCCAGCAGGTAGCGGTCGCCCTCGACGAAGAACAGGCCCATGGTGGCCAGCGCGCCGACGTAGGCGAAGCCGCCGAGCATCTCCCGCTTGCGGCCGGTGTGGTCGGCCAGGGCGCCCACGATCGGCAGGAAGAGGATCTGCAGGAACACCGCGACGGTCGTGATCAGCCCGAAGTACGCGGCCGGCCTGATGTCGGCGCCCAGCACGTCGACGTACCCCAGGCCCGGGTTGGCGGCGGCCAGCTGGTCGAAGGTGTCGACGCACGTGGCGGAGGCCACGTTCGCGAAGTCCTTGGCGCAGGCCGCGGTCTTGGCGACCGGGATGAGGTACGGGCCGAGGAAGACCGAGATGACCGTGGTGTAGAAGGCGGAGTTGGCCCAGTCGTAGAAGTACCAGCCACGCTGCTCGCGCCGGCGCGCGCCGGGGGAGTCGTCGAGGGCCGCGGGGGGTGCGGGTACGGGCATGATGTGCTGTCGCTCCTATGCGGCGGGGGCGTCGGGGGATGCTCTTGTACGGGCCGGTACGGCCGTCAGGCCGCCATGCGGCCGGGATGCCACAGGCCGCGGCGATCGAGCACGTCGCGCAGGCCGGTGACGTTGTCGGTCATGATGCCGTCCACGCCCAGGTCGAGCAGCTGCTCCATGCGGGCGGTGTCGTTGATCGTCCACACGTGCACCTGCATGCCGATGGCGTGCGCGGTGCGGATCAGGCGCCCGGTGGTGACGCGCAGCCCGCGGAAGCCCACCGGCACCTGCGCGCACGGCACCCCGGCCCGCGACAGGCGGGCCAGCAGGCGGCCGTAGCCGGAGGTGGCCGCGGCGGCCCGCAGCGCGGCGACCCCGCGCGGCCCCAGTGCCGAGCACACCTCCTTGCCCAGCGCCGCCCTGGCCAGCACCAGGCGCTCGTCGGAGAAGGAGGTCAGGCAGATCCGGTCGTAGGAGTTGGTCCGCCTGATCGCCTCGGCCAGCGGCGCGATGGCGGCCGCCTCCTTGACGTCGATGTTGAAGCGGACCTCCGGCCAGGTGCCGAGCAGGTCCTCCAGCAGCGGGATCTCGTGCACCCCGCCGATGCGGGCCCGCCTGACCGCCCGGTAGGGCAGCTCGGAGATGCGGCCACGCCGGTCGGTCACGCGGTCGAGCGTGTGGTCGTGGAAGGCCAGCAGCACGCCGTCGGCGGTGGCGTGCGCGTCGGTCTCCAGGTGGGTGTAGCCGAGCGCCACCGCCCGCTCGAAGGCCGCGGCGGAGTTCTCCGCGCCCTCCGACGCGCCTCCGCGGTGGGCGAAGGCGAGCGGGCCGGGGTGGTCGAGGAAGGCGAATCGGCGGCTCAGCACGTCCTGAAGTATGCCCTTCCCTGGTAAACGGTTCGGTTACGAATCGGGGAGATTCTCCCACTCCTGGCGGCGGGCCTCGGCCAGCGCGATGGCCGCGGCGACGGCGACGTTGAACGAGCCCACCCGGCCGACCTGCGGGATGTAGCAGGCGCCGTCCACGGCGTCGAGCAGGGCGGGGGAGCAGCCGTGGTCCTCGCTGCCGACCACCAGGCACACGTCGCGGCCGAGGTCGGCGCGGTGCAGCGGCACGGCCTCGGCGGTCAGCTCGATGGCCAGCACCGTGAAGCCGCTCTCCCTGGCCGCCTTGACCGCCTCGGTGGCCGGGATCGCCTCGTGCCAGGTGACCAGCCGCTCGGTGCCCAGCGCGGTCTTGCCCGCCTTGGGGTTGGTGGGCGGGGTGGCGTTGCCCGCCAGCCAGACCTCGTCCACGCCGAACGCGGCGGCGCTGCGGAAGATCGAGCCGATGTTGAACGGGCCGGTGACCGACTCGATGATCAGGCCGAGGCGGTTTCCGGTGTTCCTGCGCCAGGTGCGGTTGAGCCGCTTGACGTCGGTGGGGCGCAGCTGCCTTCTCATCGGGTCACCTTCAGGATGCGGTAGGCGGCCCGGCTGGCCTCGCGGGAGGCCTGCCAGCCCTGCTCGCCGAGCCAGCGCTGCAGGGAGTCCGAGCCGAGGTGTTTCTGGACGACCAGGTAGGCCACGCCGTCGGGCGTCAGCCGGGTGAGCCACCTGGTGAGCATGTCGTGCAGGGCCTGCTTCCCGATTCGGATCGCAGGATTAGACCAGATGGCCCGAAATTTCACTTCATCTGGCACATCATCGACATGAACTGACCTTACTTTGTAAAGGCGCGCGGCCTGGGCGTTCCGCTCGGTGAGCTCCAGGCTGCGCCGGTTCACATCGACGGCCCACACGGTCGCCCTGGGCGCCCGCGAGGCCATGGTCAGCGCGATCGGCCCGTAGCCGCAGCCGAGGTCGAGCAGGTCGCCCTCCTGCGGCGGTGGCGGGACGCTCTCCAGCAGCACGCGCGTGCCGACGTCCACCCGCTCGGGGGAGAACACGCCGCTGTCGGTCTCCAGCCGCAGGTGCAGGTCGGGCAGGACGAGATCGACCGACCCCGGCCTGCTCGCGGTGTCCGGCCGCTCGGAGAAGTAGTGCGCCACGTCGCCAAACGTTACGGGATCCGGGAACCGAACAGGACCGCGGCACCGGACACCAGCAGCCCGGCCAGGATCGCGGCCACGATGAACCACTGGGTGACCTCCTGGTTGACCAGCTTGTAGCCGAGCGAGGTGCCGATCTGCTCGTAGACCTCCCGCAGCTCGCTGCCGGACTCGGCGGTGTAGGCCCGCCCGCTGGTGCCGTCGGACAGCGACTGCAGCGTCTGCTTGTTGACCGGCACGTTCACGGGCCTGCCGTCGATGCTGACGGTGCCCTCCTGGGTGCCGTACGCGATCGTGGAGACCGGCACGCGCGCCTGCTGGGCGGCCTCGATGGCCTCGTTGACCGAGCGGCCGGAGGTGTTGTCGCCGTCGGACAGCAGCACGATGGCGGCCGGCGGCGGGTCGGTGGCGGCCTGCTGGTCGAACGAGCGCAGCGAGTCGAGCGAGTTGAAGACGGCCTCGCCGATCGCGGTGCCGGGGCGGGTGGTGAGGTTGCCGATGGCGGTGATCACGGCCTGGTGGTCGGTGGTGGGGGAGATGACGACGTTGGCCGAGCGGGCGAAGGTGACCACGCCCACGTTGAAGCGGTCGGGCAGCTCGCGGGCGAAGGCCTGGGCGGCGGCCTTGGCGGCGCTGATGCGGTCGGGCTGGACGTCGTCGGCGTCCATGGACAGCGACACGTCCAGGGCGATCATGATGGTGGCGCGGTCGCGTGGCACGCGTACCTCGTCGGCGGGCTTGGCGGCGCCGATGACCAGCAGCGACATCATGACCAGGAACAGCGCGGGCGCGACGTGGCGGCGCCAGCCGGGGCCGGCGGGGGCGACCAGGTTGAGCAGGGCCAGGTTGGTGAAGCGCACGGTGTAGCGGCGGCGGGCGAACATGGCCACGATGTAGCCGGCCACCAGCAACAGCACCAGGGTGAACAGCCACAACCAGCCGGGGGCCAGGAATGTCATGGGGTGGGTCTCCTGTGGGCGAGGTGGCTCATTCGACGCTGGCGCAGGACGAACTGCGCGACGTCGAACACCCAGTCGCGGTCGGTGCGCAGGACGAGGTGGGCGATGCCGGCGCGGCGGAGGGCCAGGCGGGTGCCCTCGCGCTGCAGGGCGGCTGCCTCCGCGTACGCATGCCGAATCTTGGGCGAAAGGTGCACTTCGCGTACTTTCCCGGTCTCGGGGTCGGCGAACGCGACGCGGCCCACGTCGGGCAGCTCGAGCTCGCGGGGGTCGATGACCTCGACGGCCAGCACCTGGTGGCGGGCCGCCAGGCGCCTGATGGGGCGCTCCCAGGGGCGTTCGGCGTCGGGGTCGAGGTCGGGCTCGGCGTCGAGGAAGTCGGAGACGATCAGCCGCATGCCGCGCCGCCTGCGGGTGGCCGACAGCACCTCGATGCCCTCGGCCAGGTCGGGCGGGTCGTCCACGATCCGGCCGCGGGGGGCGTCCATGAGGGAGTGCAGCAGGCCGTACAGGGCGGGGCGGCCGGTGCGGGCGGGCATGCGGTGCACGTACTCGTCGTGCAGGACCAGCGCGCCGAACCGGTCGCCCATGCGGCTGGACAGGAAACCGATCGCGCCGATGGCGGCCACCACCAGGTCGCGCTTGTCGGTGTCGGCGGTGCCGAAGTCCATGCTGGGCGACAGGTCGGCCAGCGCCCAGGTCTCCAGCTCGCGGTCGGCGATGAGGTCGCGTACGTGGGGGATGGTCGTGCGGGCGGTCACCGCCCAGTCCATGCGGCGCACGTCGTCCTCGCCGGGCACGTAGACGCGGCTGTCGCCGGCCTCGCTGCCGGTGCCGGGCAGCAGGCCCTGGTGAGCGCCGTGCAGCAGCCCGTCGAGGCGGCGGGTGACGGTGAGCTCCAGCCGCCGCAAGGCCTGCTCAGCTGTGCTCATCGGTCGCTCACCAGCTCCTTATTCGCTACTTGGCCGCACTCGTCCCTCGCGCGTCGGGTTCGTTCCCGGGTCGTCAACGGCTCTGGTTCCAGACGACGAGGGGCGGGGGGACCGCCTGCAGGATCTGCTTGACGACCTGCTCGGGGTCGACGCCGTCGGCCAGGGCGTCGAAGGTGAGCATCAGCCGGTGGGACATGACGTCCACGGCGACGTCGCGTACGTCGTCGGGCAGCAGGTAGTCGCGGCCGCGCAGCAGGGCCAGCGCCCGGCCGGCCGAGACCAGGCCCAGGGTGGCGCGGGGGCTGACGCCGATCTCGATCGTCTCGCCGAGCTCGGTCAGGCCGTACTCGGCGGGGGTGCGGGTGGACATGACCAGCCGTACCACGTAGTCGGCGACGAGCTGGTGCACCGAGACCTGCTCGGCCGCCTCCTGCAGGGCCAGCAGCTTGGCGGGGTCGAGCACGCGATCGGCGACGGGCGGGGTGACGCTCATGCGGTGCAGGATCTCCAGCTCCTCGTGGGCGCTGGGGTGCGGCACCCGCACGCGGAACAGGAACCGGTCGCGCTGCACCTCGGGCAGGGGGTAGACGCCCTCGGACTCGATGGGGTTCTGGGTGGCCAGCACGATGAACGGCTTGGGCAGCGGGTGGGTGACGCCGGCCAGCGTGACCTGGCGCTCGGCCATCACCTCCAGCAGCGCGGACTGGACCTTGGCGGGGGCGCGGTTGATCTCGTCGGCCAGCAGGAAATTGACGAACACGGGGCCGAGCTCGACGTCGAACTTCTCGTTGGAGGGGTGGAAGACGCGGGTGCCGACGATGTCGCTCGGCACGAGGTCGGGGGTGAACTGGATCCGGGCGAACGTGCCGCCCACGACGGTGGCCAGGGTGGAGGCGGCGAGGGTCTTGGCGACGCCGGGCACTCCTTCGAGCAGGCAGTGCCCGCGCGCCAGCAGGGCCACGACGAGCCTTTCGACCATGTGGTCCTGCCCGACGATGACACGCCGGACCTCGTCGAGACTCTGACGCAGCAGAGCCGCATCGTTTCCGCCTGGCAACTCTTCGGCGACGCTCATGACGCCATTCCACCAAACGCGCCGCAAACGTGCACGACGCCACGTCTGTGCTTTCATGGCAAACGTGGCAAGTCCCCTGCAGTACGGTGATCCACCCCGGCTGGGGCCCTACGCGGTCCAGGCCCGCCTGCACACGGCGCCGGCCGGATTCGTGTACCTGGGCCAGGCGCCGGACGGGCGCGCCGTGTCGCTGGCCGTGCTGACGAGAGGCGCCGCCTACGACGCCGCGGCGCGCGACCGGTTCATCACCGCCGTCAGGGAGGCCGGCGGGCGGGAGCGGTCCGGGATGCGCGCCTGGCTGGGGCGTCCGGGCCGGCCGCGGGGCGCGGTGCTGGACGGCGTGCCGGAGGTGCTGGACTTCCATGCCGGGCCCGCGCCGTGGGTGGCGGTGCCGTACGCGCCGGGGCGGACGGGGGCCGAGTGGTTCCTGGAGCCGGTCATGGTGGGCGGGACGTTCATCGGGGAGGCGCACGGGCCGGACTTCGTACCGTACTGGCTGACCGATCGCGCGCCCGCGCTGCCGGGGCCGACGAGGCGGCGCCGGCCGCCGACCGAGACGCGCAAGCGGGTGCTGCTGGCGGCGCTGGTGCTGGTGCTGCTGCTCCTGATGGTGACGACGATCCTGCTGTTGCTGCTGCTCGGGCGGCAGGACAGCGAGCCGCAGCCCAGGCAGCTGCCGCCGACGGTGTTCGTGCCGACGCCGCCGCCGACGCCGGAGACGCCCGTGCCGCAGCCCTCGCCGTCGCAGTCGCCGTCGCCGACCGACAGCGGGCAGAGCACGCCCGGCCGGTCGCCGGGGGAGGATCCGGGCGACGAATCGCCGCTGTGACGATAACCGGTTGAGCCTCACGTAACGGGAGGCTTTAGCGTCCGCGGCATGGAATTCATCGTTCACGACACCCTCACGGCGATGGCCGGGCTGCTGGAGCAGCCGATCGAGCGCCGGCCCGACGCGCTGCGGGAGCTCCTGGCGCCCATGCGCGAGGCCATCCCGGTGCCCGGCGACATCGTCGACATCCACCACCAGGGCGGCGGCTTCCGCGTCGACGCCGACGATCCCCGCTACCTGCCGGCCGTGCGCCGCATGATCGAGGCCGACGTGCTCGGGCAGGTGCGGCGCGAGCTGACCCGCGCCTCCGAGCGGCTGAGCGGGGCCAAGCAGGCCGATTCGCTGCAGGTCATGTTCGTGATGGGCAATCCCGACGACGAGCACCTGATGACGACCACGGGCGGTTACTACGGCATGGGCGGCGCGCCCGGCTGGCTCTACCTGCTGGCCTGGCCCTCGCCGGAGGTGATCGGCCGGATCGGGCATCTCGCGGTGCACGAGTTCCACCACAACGTGCGTTACACCAACGTGGAGTGGAACCCGGTGACCGTGACCGTCGGGGAGCACGTGGTGGCCGAGGGGCTGGCGGAGGCGTTCGTCCGGGAGCTGTCAGGGGCCGAGGCGATGGGGCCGTGGTCGTCGATGGTGACGGGGGAGGCGTTCGAGCGGGCCCACGAGCGGATCATGGCCGACTTCGATCTGCAGGGGATGCAGAACACGCCGGCGTACGTGCTGGGCGACAGCGCCGTGCGCAACTTCGGGCAGGAGCCGCGCGGCATTCCCGACATGGCGGGATATGCGGTGGGGCTGAGCCTGGTCGACCGGGCCCTGGCCGCCACCGGGCTGAGCGCGGCGGAGGCGACCCTGCTGCCCGCCGCCGAGCTCTTGCGGCGCGGGGGCGTGCGTCCTTAGGCGGTGGGGGAGACGAAGCCGGATTCGTACGCGGCGATCACCGCCTGGGTGCGGTCGCGCGCGCCGAGCTTGGCCAGCACGTTGCCGACGTGCGTCTTGACCGTCTCCTGGCTGACGACCAGCTCGGCGGCGATCTCCTGGTTCGACAGGCCCCTGGTCATCAGGCGCAGGACGTCGCCCTCGCGCCCGGTCAGCCGGTCGATGCCGGGCACACGGGCGGTGCCCTGGGGGCGGCGGCCGGCCAGCGTCCGGATCGCGGCGGGGAACAGCAGCGACTCGCCCGCCGCGACCAGCCGTACCGCCTGGACCAGGTCGTCCGGGCGGGTGCGCTTGAGCAGGAAGCCGCTGGCGCCGGCGCGCAGGGCGTCGTAGACGTGGTCGTCGTTCTCGAACGTGGTCACCACCAGCACCTTGGGCGGCTCGTCCAGGGTGAGCAGCAGCTCGGTGGCGCGGATGCCGTCGAGGGTGGGCATGCGCACGTCCATGAGAACGACGTCGGGCCGCTCGCGGCGCACCACGGGGACGACGGCGGCGCCGTCGGCGGCCTCCCCGACGACGCTCAGGTCCGGCTCGGCGTCGAGGATGATGCGCAGGCCGGCGCGGATGAGGTCCTCGTCGTCGGCGATCACGACTCTGAGTGTCATGGGCTCGACCGTAGCGGCAGCCGTACGGCCACCCGCCACCCGGCCTCGGTGGGCCCGGCCTCCAGCTCGCCGCGCAGCAGCCGGACCCGCTCCCGCATCCCCGCCACCCCCCTGCCCCCGACCCGCGCGCTCTCCCTGCGGGTTCGGGTGCCATCGTGCGGGTTGCTCACCTCCAGCCGCAGGTCGGCGCCATGGACGGCGGCGGTCAGGCGTACGGGGCCGTGGCCGTGCCTGATGGCGTTGGTGAGCGCCTCCTGCAGGATGCGGTACGCCTCCCGGGACACCACGGCGGGCACCCCGGACAGATCGCCCACCTCCTGCCGCACCTGGGCGCCGGAGGCCGCGACAAGCCCGCCGAGATCGGCCAGCGTCGCCTGCGGCACCCGGCGGGCATCACGGCCCTCCTCACTCGCCCAGCGACCCGCGCCCGCCGCGTCGTGGCCGCCCGCAGTGCCGTCCGCCGTGCCGTCCGCAGTGCCGTCCGCCGTGCCGTCCGCAGTGCCGCCCGTCGCGCCGCCCGTCGCGCCCCCTGCCGTGCCGCACGTCGCGCGGGCCGGGTGGCCCTTTGGTTGGTGGCCGGCCGCGCCGCTCGTTGTGCGGGCGGGGTGACCGTCTGGGCGGTGGTCGGTTGCACCGCGCTGGTCGCCCTCGGTCGTGCCGCGCTGGCGGGTCTCGGTCGTGCCGCGCTGGTCGGAGTCGCGTGCGGTGTTCGGGCCGGGGGCGATGGCCTGACCATCTGCTGAGCCCGGGTCGTTCTCATCGGCGCGCAGGACGCCGAGGACGTGGTCGAGGTCGTCAAGGGCGGCGCGGGCCGACTGTTCGATGGCGGCCAGCGCGGTTCTGGCGGTGGCCGGGTCGCGGTCGAGGACCCGGCTGGCCGCGGCGGCCTGCAGGGTGACGACGCTGAGCGCGTGCCCGACCGAGTCGTGCAGCTCGCGGGCCAGCCGGTTGCGCTCGGCCAGCGCGCGGGCGTGCTCCTCGGCGGCGGCCAGCCGCTCACCGGGAGTGGGGCCGAGCAGGACCGGGGCCAGCCGGGCCAGCAGCTCGCCCGCCCCGGCCGCCGTGGCGACCAGCGCGCCGAGCAGCGCCACCCCGCCCACCGCCCACCACACCGCGATCCACCCCGGCGTGATCAGGAACCCGAGCACCGGGGTCGCCCGCCCTGTGAACGGCAGTACGAGCGTGAACAGCGTGAACGGCACGATCGCCAGCGTGCAGCCGCTGACCACGCCGCCGATGCCCAGGTGCAGCGTGAACCAGGCGGCGGTGCGCCGCCGCTCCTGCCAGGACCGTCCGGCCTGCCGCGGCGGGGTCTCGACGCGCGCCCCGAGCAGGCCCTGCGCCGCGCTCACCACCAGCCCCCGCACCGGCAGGAACAGCCCGGTCACCGCCACCACGGGCAGCACCGCGGCGAACACGCCCACCTGGGCCGGCAGCAGCAGGTTGGCCGACTCGCCGCGCACCATGCCCGAGATCAGCACGCCGACCATCATGTACGGCATCAGCAGCGCCCCGCCGAGGATGAGGCACGCCCACCGGCGCGGAAGGTTCCTTCTCACATCCGCGATTGTATGTCGATAAAAATTCGCTGACGGAGTAATGCGCCCTGAGAGAAATGCGCCGCCAGCGAAAGATTCCATAATTCACGGCCTCCGGGGCTAGCGTTTTTCGCAGAAATACCCGCTCAGAAAGGCGTCCGTCATGACGGAGACACAGCGCGCACCCTGGCCTGACCAGCTCAGCCACCGCCTGCTGAAGGAGCGCATCGTCGTGCTCGGCCAGGAGGTCGACGACGAGATTTGCAACCGGCTCTGCGGGGAGCTGCTTTTGCTGGCGGCCGAGGACCCCAGGCGCGACATAACGCTTTACATCAATTCACCGGGCGGTTCCGTGCAAGCGGGGATGGCGCTCTACGACATGATGCAGTTCATTCCGTGCGACGTGCAGACGGTGGCGATGGGATTCGCCGCCTCGATGGGTCAGGTGCTGCTGTCGGCGGGCGCGAAGGGCAAGCGCTTCGCCCTGCCCAACGCCCGCGTCGTCATGCACCAGCCGCTGGGCGGCATCGGCGGCTCGGCCACCGACATCCAGATCCAGGCGGAGAACATGCTCTACACCAAGCGGCGGATGGCCGAGATCATCGCGCACCACACGGGCCAGCCGCTGGAGCGCATCCAGGAAGACTCCGACCGCGACCGCTGGTTCACCGCCCAGCAGGCCCTGGAATACGGGATCGTCGACCACATCGCAGAAGGGATGAACTGACATGTCCGGCCGATACGTGCTGCCGTCGTTCACGGAGCGCACCTCCTACGGCATCAAGGAGATGAACCCGTACAACAAGCTGTTCGAGGACCGGGTGGTGTTCCTGGCGGCGCCGATCGACGACACCGTCGCCAACGACGTGATGGCGCAGTTGCTGACGCTGGAATCGCTCGATCCCGACCAGGACATCAACATCTACATCAACTCGCCTGGCGGTTCGTTCACGGCGATGACGGCCATCTACGACACGATGCAGTTCGTCCGGCCCGAGATCCACACGGTCTGCATCGGTGAGGCGGCCTCGGCGGCGGCCGTGCTGCTGGCGGCGGGCGCGCCGGGCAAGCGTGCGGCGCTGCCGCACTCCCGCGTGCTGCTGCACCAGCCGCACGCTGAGGGCGGGCGCGGGCAGGGCAGCGACCTGGAGATCCACGCCAGGGAGATCCTGCGGATGCGGGACCAGCAGGAGGAGATCCTCGCCCGGCACTCCGGCAGGGGCGTGCTGGAGATCAGGAAGGACATCGAGCGGGATCGCATCTTCACGGCCGAGCAGGCGCGGACCTACGGGCTGATCGACGACATCTACGCCTCGAGGAAGCGGACCCTGGCGACGACTCGCTGATCGCTGCGGCGGCTCGCTGATCGATGAAGGGGCGCGGGGCCGCGGATGCCCACGGAGGTCTCGGAGGTAGAGGGAGGTTCCAGGAGGCTCGGAGACTCGGGTGACGGCGTGTCGTGTCGCGGGGCGCGCCGCCCTCGGCTTTCGTCCTGCCACAGGCGCACCGCTCCCGGCTTTCACTCTGTCAGGGGTGCGCCCCTTCCGGCTTTCGCTCTGTCATGTGGGGTGCGCGGCTTCCGGCATTCGTCCTGCCACGGGGGGCCAGGGGGTCGGCGGCCCCGTCCTCGCCGGTGCGCGTCGTGGCGACGACCAGCAGCCGGGCACTCCCCGCCTTCGCCCTCCCGTGGGGCGCCGCTCCCGGCCTCCGTCGTGCCCGGCCTGAGCTGTGTCCCCTGAGGTGAGGGGGTGACAAGTAACAGATTTCCGACTTGTACACTCTTGACGTTTCTTGGGGGAATCGGGGGAGTGGCGCGTGCCGCTGGAGCAGATCGTGGTCTTGCTGATCGCAGCGGCCGGGGCGGGGTGGGTCGATGCCGTCGTGGGCGGCGGCGGCCTGCTGCAGCTTCCCGCGATCCTGGTGACCGGCATACCGACGGTCGAGGCGATGGCCACCAACAAGCTGTCGTCGGTGTTCGGCACCACCTCGGCCGCCGTGGCGTACGCGCGCTCCACCAAGGTGGACCGGCAGGTGGCGATCCCGGGTGCGGTGATGGCCGTGGTGTGCGCCGGGCTGGGGGCGTGGGCGGCGGCGGCGATCTCGGCCGAGGTGCTGCGGCCCGCCGTCATGGTGGTGCTGCTGGCCGTGGCCGCGTTCGTGACGCTGCGGCCGGCGATGGGCGCCGTGCCGGTCCCGCACCTGCGTACCAGGCCGCGGGTGTTCGCGGCGGTGGCGACGGCGGGGGTGGGGATCGCCTTCTACGACGGCATCATGGGGCCGGGGACGGGAACGTTCCTCATCATCGCCTTCACCACCATCCTCGGGCTGGACTTCGTTTCCGCGTCGGCTTCCGCGAAGATCATCAACATCGGGACGAACGTCGGGGCGCTCGTGGTGTTCGGGCTGCAGGGGCACGTGAACTGGGCGCTGGGGCTCAGCATGGCCGTGTGCAACGTGGCCGGCGCCCAGTTCGGGGCGCGGATGGCGCTCAAGCGTGGCGCGGCATTCGTGCGGATCGTCCTGCTATGTGTGGTGGTGGCGATGGTGATCAGGCTCGGCTGGCAGCAGTTCGGCTGAGCCCTGCTCCGGGCGGGCCTCTCCGTGGGTCCAGAGTTCGGGTCAGTTCTGCTCCGGGCGGGCCTCTCCGTGGGTCCAGAGTTCGGGTCAGTTCTGCTCCAGGCGGGCTTCTCTGTGGGGCCGGGGTTCGGGTGAGTTCTGCTCCGGGCGGGCCTTTTCGCGGGGTCGGGGTTCGGCTGGGTCGAGGGTCTCGCCGCGCACCCGGAGGGCCGTGGCTGCCAGGGCGACGAATGCGGCCAGCAGGGCCGGGATGGCCAGTGCCCGCGGCAGGCCCGTCAGCTCGGCGGCGGCGCCGATGAACACCGGGCCTGACAGGAAGCCCAGGTAGCCGATCGAGGCCACCCGTGCCAGCGCCCGTCCGGCGAAGGCCGGGTCGCGGTGACCGGCGGCCGAGAACACCTGGGGCACGATGCACGACAACCCCGCCCCGAAGCAGCCGAACCCGGCCACCCCCGCCACCGGGTGCCCGCCCAGCAGCGCCAGCCCCAGCCCGGCCGCCGCCAGCAGCCCGCAGCAGCGCACCAGCGGCACCGGCCCGAACCGGGCGGCCAGCCGGTCTCCCGCCAGCCGGCCCGCCGTCATCATGATGGAGAAGGCCGCGTACCCGGCGGCGGCGAACCCCGGCGAGGCCGCCAGATCCTCGCGCAGGTAGACCGAGCTCCAATCGGCCGCGGCCCCCTCGCCCACCAGGCAGCAGAACGCCAGCACGCCCAGGAACACGACCCCCTTCGGCAGCCTGGCCCGCCCGCCACCGGCCGGCGCGGGAGCGGGCGCCGAGCGCAGCGCCCACCGCGCCGCCCACACCGCCAG
>NZ_JBFANM010000106.1:0-34840 GCF_040674815.1 Nonomuraea sp. NPDC049709 | reverse complement strand
CTCACCGGCCGGCGGGCCCGCGTGCTGCACGCCGAGAGCCACCGGCTGCGGGCCTTCCTCGGGCTGGAGCGGCGGGGGCTGGCCGTCGCCGTGGTGCAGGCCGAGGGGGCGCGGCTGGCCGTCGGCTCGCTCCACCTCGACCTCAACGACCCGGCCAGGGTGCACCACGCCGCCGAGGCGGTGGCGCTGATGGAGCGCGTGGCGGCGGCGTACGGCGCGGCGATCGTGCTCGCCGGCGACCTCAACGAGCAGGCGCACCAGCCGGCCTGGCGCTATCTCGCCGGGCGGCTGGCCGACTGCTACGCGGTGGCTCCCAAGGGCGACGGGCCGACCTTCCCGGCCGCCGGACCCTCCGTACGCATCGACGGGGTGTTCGCCGCGCGCGAGGCGCGTGTCGTGTCGTGCGGGGGAGTGGACGCCCCGATCGCCGATCTGGCCGGGGCCAGCGACCACCTGCCCGTTGTCGCCGAGTTGCGAGTTGGGCACTAACGGGCAAGACCGGCTCTCCAGCCCGTAGCATTTCCTCATGACCCGTCGCTCTCAGCGGCGTGCGCTCTCCTTGTTCTTGGCGACGTCCGTGGCCTTGACGCAGGTCACGCCCGCCGCGCATGCCGATCCACGGCCCGCCGCCGAGGCGTGGCAGCAGTCGACCAGCGTGCGCCTCCAGGCCGACGGCTCGCTCTCCGACGTGCTCGCCGTTTCCCCGAGCGACGTGTGGGCGGTGGGTCAGCAGGAGATCTGGGACGTCTGGAAGAACCGCGGCACCATCCGCCACTGGGACGGCCGCAGGTGGGCCGAGGTGGGCGTGCGCGACGGCACGGCCGCGGGCAACCTGCGCGGGCTGGCCGCCGCCTCGTCCTCCGACGTCTGGGCGGTCGGCGACGGGCACGACGGGCTGCCGTACATCGTGCACGGCGACGCGGCCGGGTTCGACCGGGTCAGGCCGCAGGGGCTGCGGGCCGGAGACTGGCTCGGCGGCGTCGACGCGAAGTCCGGCCGGGTCGTGGCGGTCGGCAGCCGCGAGAAGAACGGGCTCATCCTCACCGGCCAGGGCAACTCCTGGACCGTGCAGGAGACCAAGGAGAAGGGCGCGCTCTACGCGGTGGCGGGCGGGTTCGCCGTCGGCGACACCGGCACCGAGCCGCTGATCGTGCACAACTCCGGCGGCTCGTGGAAGTCCATGCCGCTGCCCGCCATCCCCGGCGGCTACCTGCGCGACGTGCAGGTGGACAGCTCGAAGCGGGCGGTGGCGGTGGGCGGCGTCTACCGCGGGCCGGGCGACATCACGCCGCTGGCGCTGGCCTGGAACGGCAAGCGCTGGCGCGAGCTGCCGCTGCCCGGCTCGGAGGCCAGGCTCTACGGCGTGACGGGCGACGGCAAGGGCCGCTACTGGATGACCGGCTACGACCCCGCGCGGGCGGCGGAGCCGTTCATGATGCGCTGCGAGAAGAGCGACTGCGAGACCATCCGGGGCGCCGTCAAGCAGGGCAGGAGCAGCGTACGCCTGCAGGCCGTGACCTATCTCGCGGGCAAGGGCACGGTCTGGGCGGTCGGGCACGCGGTCGACACCGCCGACCGCTACACCGACGTCGTGGAGTCGTTCGCACCCCGGACGACCACGCAGAAGTCGTAGGAGTGCTGGGCGCGTCCTAGAGGACGGCGCCGTCGTCCCAGCCGGAGTCGTTGGGCGGGCCGTCGCCCATGCGCACCACCAGCGCCACGAACCCGCCGATGAACGCCGCCACGGCCGTGAACAGCGCCCACCCCTCCATGTGCCAGCTCGCCATCGCCGCGACCAGCAAGTAGGCGGGGCCGCCGAACAGCGCCACCCACGCGAGCTTGGTCGTCAGGTCCAGCTTGGGCAGGGGAGGCGGCGGCGGGGGCGTGAAGTGCCCCTCTTCCTCGTCGTCCCCCTCGTCCCGCGGCTCGTCGTCGTCCTCTCCGGGATCCCCGGGTTCCTCGGGTTCCCCCTCCGGAGGTTTGACGACCCGGCGGGTGGGCTCGGCGGGGACGTTCTCGCTGTCCGGCCAGGGCTGGTCGGCCGAGTCGTGCTCGGCTGTGTCGTTGAAGGACGCGACGATCTGCCGCCAGACCTCGTCCTCGTCACTCTGGGGCGTCACCTAGATGGGCCTCTCCGCAGCGATCGCGACTTCCCCCTGGGTGCGATCAGTCCCTCTGCAAGGGTACCGAGGCATGTGTCCGGATGAAGTCGAGGCTCCCGGCAAAGATCCTGTCGGCATCGTTGTCCAGTGTCGCAACATGGTAGCTATCGGTAAGCTCCTCGATCGTGGCCTGGGAGACCTTCTCACGGATGATCGCGACACTCGTCGGCTTCACCACGTGGTCCTCCGCGCTGTGGAAGACCAGCAGCGGCTGTGTCACCTTCGCCAGGTCGGCCTGCACCAGCGACCACAGCCCCGGCAGCGAGGCCGCGGCCTTCACCGGGGTGCGGGTGTAGGCCAGCTCGGTCACGCCGGGTTTCTTGACGTCGTTGGCGACGCCGGGCACCGACGGCACGAACCATTTGAGCAACGGAGCCAGCTTCAGCAGGGGAACGTCGTTCGCGATCGACGGGTTGACCACCACCACGCCGCGGATGGCCGCGCCGTGCACCTCGGCGAGCCGCAGCGCCAGGCAGCCGCCCAGCGACAGCCCCGCCACGAACACCTCCGCGCAGCGGCCCTGGAGGTCGGCGAACGCCTTCTCCACCTCGGCGTACCAGTCCTCCCAGCGCGTCCTGTTCATCTCCTGCCATCTGGTGCCGTGTCCGGGCTGGCGGGGCAGCGAGACGCTGATCCCGTGCCCGGCCAGATACTCACCCCACGGTCGCAACGATTGCGGCGTGCCGGTGAACCCGTGGCACAGCAGCACGCCGACCTGGCCTGCTTCGTGGTGGTAAGGCTCCGCGCCTGGCATGAGCGGCATAACAGCTCCTCTGTGCTGTTTCATTCCGGCGATTTCCTCCAGAACGGCCCGATCGTCGCATGTTCCGGGGTGTTTGTGCGAGAGCTGATGTAGGAGCATGGCCTTCGAGATGGGAAGATGACTCTGCTCGCCAACGTTGCTCGCCAATGCTCGCCGACGAAGCGGCGCAGGGAAGAGGTGCCAGGGTGTTCTACTGGGTGGTCAAGGCCATCTTGGGGCCGTTCCTCCACCTCGTGTTCAGGCCGTGGACCGAGGGCGCGGAAAACGTGCCCAGGCAGGGCCCCGCGATCCTGGCCGGCAACCACCTGTCCTTCGCCGATCACTTCTTCGGCCCGCTGCAGATCCGCCGCAAGGTGATCTCGCTGGGCAAGGCCGACTACTTCACCGGGCGCGGCATCAAGGGCTTCTTCACCCGGCTGTTCTTCAGCGGGGTCGGCACCGTGCCGATCGACCGCTCGGGCGGCAAGGCGAGCGAGGCGGCCCTGCGCACCGGGCTGCGCATCCTGCGCGAGGGCAACATCCTGGGCATCTACCCCGAGGGCACCCGCTCGCCCGACGGCCGCCTCTACAAGGGCAAGACCGGCGTGGCCCGGCTCGCCCTGGAGTCCCGGGTGCCGGTGATCCCGTGGGCGATGGTCAACACGTACGAGATGATGCCGCCGGGACGCCCGCTGCCCAAGGTCGGCATCCGGCCGGGCGTGAAGTTCGGCAAGCCGCTCGACTTCTCCCGCTATTACGGGATGGAGGACGACCGGCTGGTGCTGCGCGCGGTGACCGACGAGATCATGTACGCGCTGATGGAGCTGTCCGGGCAGGAATACGTCGACAAATACGCCGCCAGCGCCCGGGTCGAGATGGAGCGCGCGGCACGCGCCACCGCGGCCAAGGGATAGCCGCGGCCTGGGGGGTGACCTCCGTGCGTCCGCCGGAGACGGGTCACACGGAGGACCGTAAGGCCTCTTCCGTCTTCCGCATGGCGCTCGTCATCGCGTGCAGTTCCTCGCGGCTGAGCCGGTCGATCAGGTACGCCCGCACGACCTCCAGGTGACCCGGCGCCACCCGCTCCAGGCAGCGCCGGCCCGCCTCCGTGAGCACCGCCAGCACGCCGCGGTCGTCCGACGGGCACGTCGTCCGCTCCACCAGGCCGGCCTTCTCGAGCTGGCTGACCTGATACGTCAGCGCGCTCTTCGACACCACCACGCCCCTGGCCAGCTCGGTCATGCGCATCTGGCGCCCCGGGGCGTCGGCGAGCCGCACCAGGATCTCGTACTGCGGGTGGGTGAGCCCGGCCTCGGCCTTGAGCTGCTCCTCGATGCGCCGCTCGAGCAGGTGGGAGGTGGACAGGAAGGCGCGCCACGCCGCCATCTCCGTCGCGTCAAGCCATCGGGGGTCCGTCACCGCCTCAGTGTACGGCTCGTTCAGATTTGAACATTCACTGCTAGAGTTGTCGTTCAAATCTGAACAACAATCAAGGAGGCCGCATGGTGGACCAGGCGCGTCCCGTCGTCCTGCTGCTCGCCAGGATCGCCATCGGGGTGATCTTCCTGGTGCACGGCTACCAGAAGTTCGCGACCATGGGGATCGCGGGCACGACCAAGTTCTTCGAATCCGCCGGCATCCCGCTGGCCGGTGTGGCCGCGCCGGCCGTGGCCACGTTGGAGGTGGTGGGCGGCCTGGCGCTGATCGTGGGCGCGGCGCTGCCGATCGTGGGCACGCTGCTGGCCCTCGACATGCTGGGCGCGATCGCCTTCGTGCACGGCGCGAACGGCCTCAGCGGCGAGGGCGGCTACGAGTTCGTCCTGGCGCTGGCCGCGGCCAGCCTGGCCGTCGGGTTCACCGGCGGCGGCGCGCTCGCGCTCGACCGCGTGCTGGGCCGCCGGCGCAGCACGGCTCCCGCGACCGCCTGACCGACCGCCCGACCGCCTGACCGACCGCCTGACCGACCGGCCGCCTGGTTCTGCCGGTCCAGACGCCCGAGGACCCCGCGAACGGCCCCGCCGTGAACACGGCGGGGCCGTTCGCCTGCCGGTCTGCCGGCGGCTCAGGCCAGGTGCGCGCGGATCTGCCTGATGTGCTCGGGCGTCGTACGGCAGCAGCCGCCGATCAGCGACGCCCCCGCCCGCTGCCATTCCATGGCGGCCTGACCGTATTCCACCGGGTCGGCCAGGCCCAGCCAGCGGCGGCCGGCGGCGTCCCACGTCTCGCCCGAGTTCGGGTAGACGACCACGGGCAGGCCGCCGGACAGGCACGAGATCAGCCCGGGGATGTGGCGGGGCGCGGTGCAGTTCGCGCCGACGGCCACCACCTTCGGGTTCCCCGCGAACAGGGCGGCGACCTCGCGGATCGGCGTGCCGTCGTTGAGCCGCTCGCCGTCGCGGCAGGAGAAGCTCACCCACGCCTTCACGCCGGTCGTGCCGGCCAGCAGCCGGGCCAGCGCCCGCGCCTCCGGGTAGGACGGGATGGTCTCGCAGGCCAGCAGGTCGGCCCCGGCCGCGGCGAGGATCTCCCAGCGCGGCAGGTGCCAGGCGTACAGGCCGTCCTCGTCGAGGTCGTAGTCGCCGGTGTATTCGGCGCCGTTGGCCAGGTAGGCGCCGTACGGGCCCACCGAGGCCGCCACCAGCCCGTGCCCGGCCTCGTCCCGGGCCTGCCCGGCCAGCTCCACCGACAGCCGGATCAGCCGCTCGGCCGCGGCCACGTCCAGCCCGCGGCGCGCGAAGCCGGGGATCGTGGCCTGGTAGCTGGCGGTGGTGGCCACGTCGGCCCCCGCCGCGAAGAAGGCGGCGTGGGCGGCCCGGATCAGCTCGGGCTCCTCCAGCAGCAGCCGCGCCGACCACAGGTCGTCGCGCAGATCGGCGCCGAGCCGCTCGAGCTGGGTGGCCAGCCCTCCGTCCAGGACAAGTGTCGTCACTTATCCAGGGTACGAGCCGACGGGTGCCCCGGGAACGCGCCGATGACGTGGTCGAGCAGGTCAGGCGTGGCCTCGGGGGACTCGACCGTGAAGTCCGCCCGGCGCGCCAGCTCGTCGCCGGTCTCCCCGTTCGCCACCGCGACCTTGACGCCCAGGAACGCCGGGTCGCGCTCCTCCCGGCCGCGCAGCGCGTCGAACGCCCGGCCGTCGGACAGGTCGTCGCCGAAGTACCAGGCGCGGGTGAGCGTCTCGGTCTCGCGCTCGATGACCGTGCCCTTGTCCAGCTCGACCGGGGGCCTGAGCTCGACGACCATGCGCCCGTACTGCTCGCGCAGTCCCAGCTCGGCCGCCTTCTCCGAAGCCCAGCGCTCCACCGCGCCGCGCAGCGAGGGGACGGCCCGGTAGTGCAGCGCCACCAGCAGCGCCTTGTCCTCCACCAGCACCTCGCCGGGCAGCTCGCGGGCGGCGTCGGCGACCAGGCGGCCCATGACGGGGGCCCAGGGCTGGGCGGCGGCGTCGGTGCGTACGCGGCCGTCGACGACGGTCTGCATGCCGTACAGGCCGAACAGGCGCACCTCGGGGGCGCCGGCGAACCGGTCGGACAGGAACGCGGCCGGCCGGGCCGAGACGACGGCGACCCTGCTCACGAGCCCCGCCAGCACCCGCAACCGCTCCACCGCGCCGGCCACCGGGAACACGGCGGCGGGATCTCGCATGATCGGGGCGATCGTGCCGTCGAAGTCGAAGAAGAAACCTGACCTCCGATGCTCCGAGACGGTGGCGGACACCGCCTCGACGAAGCGGAGAGGGGCGCGAGAGGTCGCCATGCTCAGTGACGATAGAACAGCCTGACCGGCTCGGATAGACGCCCGCGGGTAATTGCGCCGGCCCCCCCGGCGCACCCCCTGAGGCTGGGCGATCACGGGAGCATGGGGCCTACGCGGAGGGGGCGGGAACGGCGGCGAGGCGGGCGAGGGCCGGGCGGTCCAGCACCACCACCTCCCCGGAGCCGATCGCGATCAACCCCCGTCGCTCGAACCGGCGAAGGGCACGGTTGACGCTCACCCTGCTCGCCCCGATCTCGGCCCCCAGCCCCGCCTGCCCGCCGTGCAGCGCCACCCGCCCGGCGTCCGCGTGCCGGTCGTGCGGCGGTACCGGCCCGGCGTCCACCTGCCCGTCCGGCGGCGTGTCCGGTACGCGGGCGGCGGCGCAGCGGCGTACCAGCCAGGCGGCCACCCGCGACGGCACGTCGCGCACCGCCGCGTCCAGCAGCCGCTCGTCCAGGTCCCGCACCGTGGCGGCCAGCGTGCGCAGCAGCCGCGCCGCCACCGACGGCTCGGCGTCCACGAGCTCCAGCACGGCGGCACGCGGCAGGTAGGCCACCTCCACCTCCGTCAGGGCCGTGCGCGTGGCCCGGTGCGGCCCGTCCACCAGGAGGGCCGTCTTGTCGAACGCCACCGGCGCGGCCTCCACCGCGAGCACCACCTCCCTGCCCTCGGCGCTCACCCTCCCCGCCTTCACCCGCCCGGCCAGCAGCACGATCAGGTGATCGGCCGGATCGCCCTCGGTGCACAGGACCTGCCCGGCCGCGTAGCGCCGCAGCCGGGCCACCGCCGCCGCCCCGCGCAGCCGCTCCTCCCCGAGCTCCTCGAACATGGGCAGGTCCGCCAGTGTGTACGCCATGTATCCGTTGATACACCACCCCCGTGCCCAGCGATGCTGAGCACCGGGACCGCCGGGCCCTAGCGTGCGGGCATGGCGAGATACGTGTTGCAACTGGCCTTCGACGGCGACCCCCGGCGGCTCGCGGCCCGCCCCGCGCACCGGGAACACCTGCGGCGGCTCCAGGAGCGGGGGCGCCTGGTGACCGCCGGGCCCTGGGCGGACGACAGCGGCGCGCTGCACGTCTACGAGGTGGCGGACGAGGCCGAACTCCGGCAGATCCTCCAGGAGGACCCGTACACGGCCGTGAACGGCTACGAGATCGTGCTGCTGCGGGAATGGACGCCCATCATGTGACCTCCCCGGAGCGGGCGCGCCGCCTCGGGGAGGCGGCGCGCCCGCGCGGCGACGGCACGCGGGATCCAGCCGGTCAGGCGCGCTTCCAGAAGGGGCCGCGCCGCCCCTCACCGGAAGTCCCGGACCCCGGCCCGGACCCCGGTCCCGGCATCGGCCCCGGTCCCGATCCCGGGGGCGGTGAGCCGCCGCCGACCAGCGCGGTCAGCACCTCGACGGCCCGATCGTGCAGCGCCTGGGCGTCGGCCGCGCCCGGCCGCTCGGCCGCCTCCAGCTCCCGGGCCAGCGCCTCCAGCTCCTCGTTCCCCCCGAGGTACGCCGCCAGTGCCGCCAGCCGCGTGCCCAGGTCCGCCAGGTACGCCAGATCCGGCACCGGAAGAGCCCTCAGCCGGTCGAGCTCGGCCACCAGCTGCGGCCGTACCGACTCCGGCCGGTGCGTGGGCCGCCCCGCGTACATGCCGGACCGCCCACGACCGGGCGCCGCCGGAGCACGCTTCGGCCCCTTCGGCATGGCCGCCTCCGGCCCGCCCGACCCCCGGCCCGCCGGCCCGCCGAACCCGCCGGCCTGCGGCCCACCGGCCACGAAGCCCTGCTCCATGTCCGCCGCGTCGAGGCCGGGCCCGGACATCCGGGAAACGCTCATGGGGGCGGCGGCCAGCATCGCGTTGGCAGCGAAGCCGCCCATCATCGGGGCCGCCGGCGGCATCTCCCAGCCGCTCGGCGGCTCGACCGGCTGGATGACCCGGTGCTCCGGCCCTTCGCCGGCGACCTGCCTGGTGTCGATGGCCACGTACGCGGTGAAGCGGCACAGCACGCCGTATTCGAGCGACGTACGCACGATGCGGGTCTCCAGGTCGTGCTCGCCCATGGCGTACCGGTCCTCCAGCTCCCGCAGGTGGGCCCGGGCCCAGACGGCGCGGATGGCCGGGTTGTCCACCGTCACGCCGGCGACCCGCTCCTCCCACGGCGCCCCCTCCGCCAGCCCGCGTACGGTGGCCGAGGTGCCCTCGCGGTGACGTCCGTACGCGCGCAGCGGCACGCCCGGGAAGATCGAGCCGAGGTGGGTGACCGTGTCCGGCTCGACCTCGAGATCCTTGATCGACAGGTCGGTGACCAGGGGAGCGCCGATCCTGCGGTGGATGTGCTCCATGGCCGCGTCGAGCCGGTCCTCCGACTCCACCAGCTCGCACCGCCCCGCGCCGAGCCCGGCCAGGCGGCCGAGGAAGCCGGCGTTCACGGCCCGGTCGATGCCCACGGTGTGCACGCGCATGGCCGACAGCGCGCCGCCCGCCTGCTCCAGGATCTGGTCCTCGTTGCCCACCTGACCGTCGGTGACCAGCACCACGACGCGTTCCCGCCCGGCCTGGCCGCCCAGCAGGGCGATGGCCTGGCGCAGCGGTTCGAGCAGCTCGGTGCCGCCCCGGGCGTCCACCCGGGCCAGGTGCTCGACCGCCCGGTAGCGGTTGCGGTCGGAGGCCTCCACCAGCCCCTCGAACGCCTGCTCCACCACCGAGTCGAAGGTCAGCACCGCGAACCGGTCCTGCGGCGTCAGCGTGTCCACGATGCGCGCGGCCGCCCGCCGGGCGCAGACCATCTTCCAGCCGCTCATGCTGCCGGAACGGTCGAGCAGCAGCACCAGGTCGCGCGGAGCCCGGGTGGCCTGCAGCGGCGGAGGCAGCACGGTGAGCGCGAACGTCCCCCGGCCGTCGAGCTGCAACGACGTGGAGGCGTCGAACGACAGCCGCAGCACGAAGTCCCGGTCGAGGCGCTCGCCGGGGCGCAGGCGTACGGTGCGGCCCTGTCCCTTGGCCGGTCCCTTGGGGGGTCCCTCATGGCCTTCTTCCACCACGTGCAGGCTGGAGGCCAGCTCGCGCAGCTCCAGACCGGCGGCGTCCACGGTGGCGGCCAGCGAGAGCCGCACGGGATTGGGGAAGCCGGGCAGCAGGACGGGCGGGCTGATCCGGGAGGCGTCGGGGACGGCGTCGGTGTCGGGCGCCGTGCCGTCACCGGCCGGCTGCCCGTCGACGGGGCTGCCGGGGATGTAGCGCGGGGCCACGACCAGCGGGAACCTGAACGTGGCCGCGCCGTCCTCGTACGGCAGCGGCTGGCTCATGGTCAGCCGGACAGAGACGCGCTCGCCGGGCAGGATGTTCCCCACCCTGATCGTGAACACGTCCGGCCGGTCCTCCTCGGCGATCGCCGCCCGCCGGCCCTCGCGCAGCGCCTGGTCGTAGTCCGCCCTGGCCTGCCCGCGCTCCTTCAGCACGCCCTCGATCACCCGGTCGTCGGCCTCCATCCGGAACCCCGTCACGGCCGCCCGGTCGGGCAGCGGGAAGACGTACGTGGCCTCCAGCGTGACATCGAACGGGTTCCTGAACCCCTGCGTGACCTCGACCCCGGCGACGAGCCCGGAGATGTCCGCGGCCACGTCCACGCTCTCCAGCGGCAGGTTGCCGCGCTCGGTCAGCAGCGCGCCGATCCCGGCGTCCGGCACCGGCAGGCACCGTGCGGGCTCCAGCGAAGTGATCTTCATGTCAGCTCCCTCTCTTCGAGCACCGCGAGCAACGGCCCCGCCGCCGCCAGCACCGCCTGTACGTCCTCCTCGGACGGAACCCGGCCCGCGTCCAGCACCAGCCGCACCCCGTCTCCCAGCCTGACCCCGCTGACCACGCTCGCCCGCGACGCCACACCGCCATGCCCGGCCCCCGACTTCGCGGAAGCGGTCGTTCCACGGCCCGCCTGCCCGGAATGAGGTGACACGCCGGCTCCACCGGTCTCGCCGCCCCCTGCCTGGGCAGGCGCGACGCTCCCGCTGGGCCCGCCCCCCGCGTCAGCCGGCCGGCCGCGCACGTCACTCGCGCCTCGCGGGCCTGCCCCGGCGCTCTCGTCGGACGCGCCCCCGGGTCCGGCCGGACGGCCGGGCAGGGCGCTCGCGCCCCGCGCGTGACCCGCCGCGGGCTGCGCCCCAGCCGTTCCACTTCGGGTGTGACCCGCCGCGGGCTGCGGCCCAGCGGGTGTGCTTCGCGGGTGGCCCGCCGGGGGCTGCGGTCCTGCGGGTGTGCTTCGCGGGTGGCCCGCCGGGGGCTCCGGCCCAGCGGGTGCGCCATGCGGGCGACCGGCCGCCGGCCCCGGTCCGGAGGTCTTGCCGTTCCCCGCGGCCGGACGGCCGGGCGCGACACCGGCGTCCTCTGCACCGCCCCCTCCAGGCTTCGGCGGGACGGTGTCCGGCGCCGCTCCCTGGGCACGCGCGGTCTCGGCACCCGGCCGCTCGGCCCAGAAACGCCCGCGTGCCGTCTCCCCATCGAACGAGCCCACCCGCGACCCCGGGCCGCCACCGGCACGCCCACTGGCAGCACCGCCCGCCTGGCCCGCGTCCGTCACCGGCGTGGCCTCCACCCGGGCCGCCGCCTCCAGCATCCGGTCCGTCGCCCCGGCCAGCGCCGCCTGGATCTCGGCGATCGACCGGCCGGCCGCCTGCAACCGCTTCACGGCCACCAGCTGCAGCAGGTGCCGCCGCCCGTACCGCGCGATCCGGCCGCGCCGGGTCAGCGGCGGGTCCACCAGCCCGATGGTCGTGTACCACCGGATCAGCCGCTCCCCGGGCACGTCCCGGACCCGGCCGTTGGCAGGGGGCGGCGCGCCGTCGCGCAGCAGGCGCGCCGCGTGCTCGGCCAGCTCGCCGATCGTCCAGGTCTCGCTCATACCCTCACAATGACACTGTCACTATTACACTGTCAACAACGTCGGCGATCGGAAGAACTACAGGCCCGATTTCGTTCTAAATGTGTAAAGTCCGACCGTCGGGGAGGAATGACGACATGGCTACGATCACCGGTCCCATCTCAGGCGAAGCCAGGAACACCGTCGCTGAAGCTCTCCAGGGCGCCCTGGTCGACCTCATAGATCTCTCACTGGTCGCCAAGCAGGCCCACTGGAACCTCATCGGCTCCCACTTCCGCCCGATCCACCTCCAGCTCGACGAGGTGACCGAGTTGGCCAGAACGCACATGGACACCATCGCCGAGCGGGCCGTAGCCCTCGGGATCAACCCGGACGGGCGCTCCGCGACGATCTCCCGCTCCACGAAGCTCCCGCAGCCGGAGGGCGGCTGGATCGAGGACGGCAAGGTCGTGGCGACCTTCACCGACATCCTGGACGGCATCAGCAAGCGCATGTACGAGCGCATCCAGGCCACCGACGAGCCCGACCCCGTCAGCCAGGACCTGCTGATCGCGGTGGCGCAGGACATCGACAAGCAGCACTGGATGTTCCAGGCCCAGCGCTGACAGATCTGCGAAGAGCCCGGGCGTTCGGCCCGGGCTTTCGCATGCGGCGAGGTAAGAGGTGATCGTCCCCAGCCGGACCGGACGCGCCCGGCCCCGCCACGGTGCTGTCACCGGGACCCGGTTCCGTTTGGGCGGACGCCTCGGTCTCGGACGTCGCCTCGCTCGCCCGGGAAAGCGGTTTCGCCGTCACGCAACGTCACGGGGTGGGCGGTCGCCGCTTCGCGTACCTCCGCCAGGCGTACGGAACGTCACCGCCCGCGTCCGGTCGGGCGGAGCGGCGGCGGGGTTTGCGCAGAGTTTGATGTCGCGAGTCCCTGCCATTCATGTCGGTGCGGTCGACTAGCGTGGCACCTAGAGGGAGGCCCCACGATGTCCCACAAGACTCTCCTCCGCACGGGCCCGCTCTTGCCTGGCGGGGTAAGCCCGTATGGACCGCTCGGCCTGCCCGGGCCGGGCGGGCTGGCGCTGCCCCACGAGTTCACCGGCAGGGTCGTGGCCCGCTCCGGTCACAAGGTGGCCGGCCTGACCTGGCACGCGGCGCCCGACGGCGGCGCCTGCTTCCCCGACGGCGCCGGCTGGATCTACGTGTCCAACTCCGAGCTCCCGCTGCTCGGCGGGGCCTCGGCGCTGCGCTTCCGGGCCGACGGCAGCATCGGCGACGCCTATCGCATCCTGTCGGGCACCGACCTCAACTGCGCGGGCGGGGCCACGCCGTGGCACACCTGGCTGTCGTGCGAGCTCGGCCACCGGGGCCGCGTCTTCGAGTGCGACCCCTACGGCACGCGCGCCGCGCGCCCCCGCCTGTCCATGGGCCGCTTCAAGCACGAGGCCGCCGCGTGCGACCCGGAGCGGCGCGTGATCTACATGACCGAGGACGAGCCCGACGGCTGCTTCTACCGGTTCCGGCCGGGCGACTGGGGCGACCTGACGGAGGGCACGCTTGAGGTGCTGTGCGCCTCGGGCCACTGGCAGGCGGTGCCCTCGCCGGCCGCCCTGCTCAAGGAGGCCCGCCACCAGGTCGAGGACGCCCGCCACTTCGACGGCGGCGACGGCTGTCACTACGCCGGCGGGGTGTGCTACTTCACGACCAAGGGCGACACCGGCCTGTGGGCGTACGACGCGCAGACCTCGACGCTCGACCGCCTCTGCGAGGGCGTGCGCGCCATCACCGCCGCCCCCTCCGGCGACCTCTACGTCGCCAGGGAGCGCCCGGAGGTCGACGTCATCGCGCCGGACCGGGCGGTGACCCCGTTCCTGCGGCTCGAGGGCCACGACGGGGCCGAGCTGACCGGGCTGGCGTTCTCGCCGGACGGCGAGCGCCTCTACTTCTCGGCCCGGCGCGGCCGCACGGAGGGCCACACGTTCGAGGTGGCGGGCCCCTTCCGCACCTGACTCGCGTGGACGCGCCTGACCCCGGCCTGAACGCGCCCGATCCGCCTGAACGCGCCTGGCCCGGGTGAACGCCTGACCCCCGCGGGCTCAGGCCAGGTAGCGGACCAGCATGTGCTTGAGCTCGTCCACCAGCTCGGCCGACCGCTCCGGCGGCGATGAGGTGACCATCGGCATCACCGCCTTCACCATGGCCAGCCCCATGGTCCCCATGAGCTGGGCGCGCTCCTCCGGCAGCTCTGGGGCGCGGCGCCGCAGCATGGCCGCGAGCTGCCGCGCGATGTCCTCGTGCAGCCGCTGCGAGGCCGCGGCGAACTGGTCGCCGGTCGCCGTCCCGTACAGCAGCGACCAGTACGCCGGCGACTCGCTCTTGAACTTGACGCTCTCGTCCACGAGCTGCCCCACCAGTGCCTCCAGCGGGATCTCCGGCGTGACCGCGGCCAGCCGGGCGGCCCAGAACTCCTGCCGGTCGACGGTGTAGCGGGCCACGAGCGCGTCCAGGACCTCCTCCTTGTTCCTGAAGAACTGGTACAGCGACCCCGGCGACACCCCCGCCCGCGCGGCGACCTGGTTCGTGGTCAGGTCCGGGTAACCGACCTCGGCGATCACCAGCTCGGCGGCGTCGAGGATCTCGGCCATGCGCTTCAGGCCGCGCGCCTGCCGACGGACCGTGCGTTCAGCCATGGGTCTCCTCGTTGACAAATGCGAGCATTTACTTGTATTCCTGGTCCCGGAAGCAAACACGAGTAGTTTACCGACTTTTCCGGGAGGCCTCATGAGAACCGTGCTCGTAACAGGGTGCGGCAGCGGGTTCGGCCTGCTGACGGCGCTCACGCTGGCCAGGAGGGGCGACCGCGTGCTCGCCACCGTCCGCGACCCCCGGTCGGAGGGCGCCGAGCGCCTGCGCCGCGCCGCCGCGGACGAGGGTCTGCCCCTCGAGGTGCGGCGGCTGGACGTCACAGAGCCCTTCGGAGGCGCCCCCGTCGAGCTGGACGCGCTGGTCAACAACGCCGGATACATCCTGCGCGGCCCCGTCGTGACCCTGTCCGACGAGGAGCTGCGCGCCCAGTTCGAGGTGAACGTCCTCGGCCCCGTCCGCCTGATCCGCGCCCTCGCGCCCCACATGAGGCCGGGCGGCGTGATCGTCAACGTCTCGTCCATCGCCGGCTCGGTCGGCGTGCCCTTCGAGGGCGCCTACTCGGCGGCCAAGGCCGCCCTGGAGTCGCTGTCGGCCGCGCTCCGCTTCGAGCTCACCCCGTACGGGCTGCACGTCGTCGTGATCGCCCCCGGCAACTACGGCACCTCCATCCGCGCCCGCGCCCGCTGGGCCGAGGCGTTCACCGAGGACCACCGCGACCGCGCGGCCCACGACCGGTTCTGGTCGGCGTTCGACCGCTCCCTGGCCGGCCGGGGCGACCCGCAGGAGGTGGCCGACGCCGTCGCCGCGGCTGTCGAGGCCCCCGAGGGGGCCTACCACCGGCTGGTGGGCAAGGACGCCGAGTTCCTGTACGACCTGCACCGACGGACGTCCCAGGAGGACTTCGAGCGCCTGGTCGCCGAGACCCTGGGACTCGAGCGATGAAGGCCGGGACGGCGCGCGCGAGGGCGGTGCCGGCATGGCGGTGAACACGCGTCCCCGCCCGGCCCGCGCGGCCACCGGCGGGCCGCCGCTGCGCAGGCTCGGATTCCTCCTCGTACGCCGCCGCAGGCTCGTCCTCTCCCTGGCCCTGGCCCTGCTGATCGGCGCCGGGGTGCTGGCCGCGGGGGCGGTGTCGGGGCTGTCGCTGGCCAGGTTCGAGGCGCCGGGCTCGGAGTCCGACCGGGCGCAGTCCGAGCTGATCGAGCGGTTCGACACGGGCAGCCCCGACATGATCTTCCTGGTGACGGCCAGGAACGGCACCGTGGACGACCCCGCGGTGGAGGCGGCGGGCAGGGACCTGACCGCGCGCGTCGGCCGCGAGGAGGGCGTGGCCGAGTCGGCGTCCTACTGGACCCGCGGCAAGCCCGCCACCCTGCGCAGCGAGGACGGCAGGCACGCCCTCGTCGTGGTGCGCATCCCGGGCGACGCCGACCACGTGCGCGCCCGGGTGCTCCCCAGGCTCGTCCCCGAGATCACCAAGGGCACGGACCTGCTCCAGGTGCGGGCCGGGGGCGGGGAGGAGGTGTTCCGCGAGACCGTGCCGCTGGCCCGGCAGGACTTCGTCCGGGCCGAGCTGGTCATCTTCCCGCTGGCGTTCGTGCTGCTCTGGCTCTACCAGCGGCGTGCCATGGCGGCCCTGGTGCCGATCCTGGCCGGGGTGTACGCCATGGTGGTCGGCCTCGCACTGCTCAGCGGCGTCCTGCTGTTCACCGAGATCTCGACCTTCGCCCTCAACCTGACCCTGGCCATGGGCCTCGGCCTCGGCATCGACTACTGCCTGTTCGTCATCCAGCGCTTCCGCGAGGAGACGCGCGACGGCGCCGACCGGGCGGCGGCGGTCGCCGGGGCGGTCGAGCACGCGGGCAGGACCGTGCTGTTCAGCGGCCTGACCGTGGCCTCGTCCCTGGCGGTGCTGTTCGTGCTGCCGTTCGACTTCCTGCGCTCGTTCGCCTACGCCGGCATCGCCGTCGTCGCGGGCGGCCTGGTCGCGGCGATCATCGTGCTGCCCGCCGTGCTCGCCACGATCGGCGGCGCACTCCTGCCGAAGCGGGCCGGGCCCGAGCGCGCCGACGGGTTCTGGCACGGCCTGGCCGCCCGGGTGATGCGCCGCCCGCTGGTGTTCGGCGGGCTGGCCACCGCCCTGCTGCTGGTGCTCGCCTCGCCCTTCCTCGGCCTGCGCTTCGGCGTGGCCGACGACCGCATCCTGCCCCCGGAGGCGTCGTCCCGGCAGACCCAGGAGGTCATCCGCCAGACCTTCCCGGCCGAGGAGACGGACGCCATCCAGCTGGTCTCCACGGGCGCAGGGGGAGACGTCCGGCAGTACGCCACGGCCCTGTCCCGCCTGCCCGGCGTCGCCCAGGTGGACTCGCCGGCCGGCTCGTACGCCGGGGGCGCCCGCGTCGGCGACGGGGACACCGGCAGGTTCCAGGGCGAGGGCACCTGGCTGTCCGTGGTCCCGTCGGCCGCGGCCCTGGCGGACGACCCCGTACGCCTGGTCGAGGCCGTACGCGCGGTCGAGCCCCCCTTCGAGGTCCTGGTCGGCGGCTACCCGGCCGAGCTGTCCGACTACCGCTCCTCCGTCGTGGACCGGCTGCCGCTGGTGCTGGCGCTCATGCTCGGGGTGACGTTCGTGGTCCTGTTCCTCATGACCAGGAGCCTGATCATCCCGATCAAGGCGACCCTCCTGAACATCCTCAGCCTCGGCGTCATGTTCGGCGCCGTCGTCTGGATCTTCCAGGACGGCAACCTGTCGGGCCTGCTCGGCTTCACCCCCACGGGCACGCTCGACCCGAGCATCCCGATCCTGATGCTCTGCGTCGCCTACGGCCTGTCGATGGACTACGAGGTCTTCCTCCTTTCCCGCATCAAGGAGGAGTACGACCGGACCGGCGACACGCAGGAGGCCGTGGCCACGGGGCTGCAGCGGGGGGCGCCGCTGATCACCGCGGCCGGGGGGATCCTGGCGCTCACGTTCGCCGCCTACGCCACGGCGCAGGTGACGTTCGTACAGATGCTGGGCATCGGCATGGCGGTGGCCGTGCTGGTGGACGCGACCGTCATCAGGGCGGTGCTGGTGCCGAGCCTGATGCGCCTGGCGGGCCCGCTCAACTGGTGGCCCAGGGGCCGGTGACCGGGGGCGGGCTCAGAGGTCGCGCGACCACACCTGCTCGTTGACCTCGACGCCGTTCTCCGTCCCCGTCTCCTCCGACTCCAGCTCGAACCCGGCCGCCTGGTAGATGCGCCGCGCGCTCACCAGGCTGTCGCGGGTCCACAGCGTGATCCGCTTGTAGCCCTCGGCGCGCGCGTGCCGCAGGCACTCGTCCACCAGCCGCCGCCCGATGCCCAGGCCCCGGGCGGACGGCTCGACCAGCAGCATCCGCAGCTTGGCCGTGGTGTCGTCCTGCCGCACGCAGAACACGCAGCCGGCCCGCTCCCCGCCGACCTCGGCGATCCACCCGGCGTCGCGCGAGAAGTCCAGCTCGCCGACGATCCTGGCGACGAGCTGCTCGAACTCCGTGCCCCAGCCGTACTCCTCGCTGTAGAGCACGCCGTGCCGGTAGACGACCCAGCCCAGGTCGCCGGTGCGCGGGGGCCTGATCACGTACGGCTCGCGCTCCCGCGCCGGCCCGAGCAGCGCTCTGATCGTCGCCATGCCGGCGACCAGCCGCTCCTGGTCCGCCTCCGGCAGCCCGGACAGCAGCCGCCCGATCTCCTCGGCGGAGCGCCGGTCGAGCCCGGCGAAGATCTCGGCCCCCTCCGGGGTGAGCCGCACCAGCTGCTTGCGCGCGTCGGAGGCGGACCGCTCGCGGCCGATCAGCCCGTCGCCCTCGAAGCGCGCCAGGATCCGGCTGAGGTAGCCCGCGTCCAGGTCGAGCAGCCCGCGCAGCTCGCCGGTCTCCATCCGCTCGGCGTGCGCCAGCTCGAACAGCACCCTCACCTCGGTCAGCGAGTACGGCGAGTCGAGCATCCCCGCCTGGAGCGCGCCGATCACCTTCGTATAGAACCGGTTGAAGGCTCGGACCTCAGAGATCCTTGCTTCTGTCAACGAACTCATTGCCATAGTCAACCATAGGAGGATCCCCGCTGTGAAGCACGTGCGCATAGGCGGATACGGCCCCGGCATCGTCACGATCGGCGGCGACCTCACCAGGGTGGCGGCGCCCTCGTTCCTGGTCGCCCACCCCACCCTCCCGGTGCTGTACGCGGCGGGCGAGCTCGAACGCGGCTGGCTCACCGCGTACGAGGTGGGGGCGGAGCTGTCCCCGCTGGACGAGCGGCCCAGCGAGGGCCACAGCCCCTGCCACGTCGCCGTCGACCCCGGGGGCACCCTGCTCGCGGCGGCCAACTACGGCGACGGCACGGCCCTCCTCCAGCGGATCGACGAGCGGGGCGCGTTCGCGGGCGAGCCGATCGTGCTGCGCCACGAGGGCTCGGGCCCGAACGCCGAGCGCCAGGAGGGCCCGCACGCCCACCAGGCCGTCTTCCACGACGGCCTGCTGCACGTCTCCGACCTCGGCACCGACGAGATCCGCCGCTACCGCCTCGACGGCACCCCGCTGGAGCCGATCCGGATGAGCCCGGGCACCGGCCCGCGCCACTTCGCCTTCTCCGGCGGCCGCCTCTACGTGGCGGGCGAGCTCGACGGCACCGTCACCCTGATCGAGGGCGAGCGCCGCACGGTCGTCCCCGCCTCCGGCCACGAGGGCCCGAACGACCCCTCCCACCTGCAGGTCGAGGGCGACTTCGTCTACGTCGCCAACCGCGGCCCCGACACGATCTCGGTGCTGCGCGCCGCCGACCTGTCCCCGGTGGCCGAGGTGGCCTCCGGCGGCCACTGGCCCAGGCACTTCGCCATCGACGGCGAGCGCATGTACGTGGCCAACCAGTACTCGAACGACGTGACCGTCCTCGCGCTGCGCGACGGCGTCCCCGAGCCGGCCGGCGAGGCGTACGAGGTGGAAAGTCCGGCCTGCGTGCTGATCATGTAAGGAGTTCGCCAAGTCACGGCCCACAGGGCAGTTCGGTCATGACCATGGGCACGTGCGCAAGATCCTGCTCGTTCTCGTCCTGCTGACCTCCGCCTGCGGCGGACCGCCTCCCGTCACGCCCCCGGTGACCGCACCCGTCGCGCGGGCCCACGCACCCGAGGCGGACGTGCAGGAGTCCTGGCGGATCACCCGGCAGGGCGCCGAGCACGAGATCGAGGGCTACGCCGACCGGGTGAGCGTCCTGCCGGGCGAGCGGTTCCGGCTGCACGTCTCGACGACCGCGCCGCGCTTCTCCGCGCGCGCCTTCCGCATGGGCGCGAACCCGGCCAGGGTGTGGGAGTCCGCGCAGGTCCGGGGTGTGCGGCAGGCGCCGATGAGGGTCGAGGACGGCACGGTCACCGCCGCCCACTGGACCCCGTCGCTGACCGCGGACACGGCCGGCTGGCCGGAGGGCGCGTACCTCGTCAGGCTCGACGCCTCGACCGGGGCCCAGCGCTACGTCCCGATCACCGTGCGCTCGGCCTCCACCGCCGGGCGCGTGGTGATCGTGAACGCGGTCACCACCTGGCAGGCGTACAACCTGTGGGGCGGCCGCAGCCTCTACCAGGGCCCCGGCGGGTTCGCCGGCCGCTCCCGCGCGGTCACCTTCGACCGCCCGTACGACGGGACCGGCGCCCGCCTCTTCCTCGACTTCGAGAAGGAGGCCCTGTCGGTGGCCGAGCAGAGCGGCGTCCCGCTGGCCTACCTGACCAACCTCGACCTGCGGCCCGGCGCGCTGGACGGCGCGCGGGCGGTGGTGTCGCTCGGCCACGACGAGTACTGGTCGCCCGGCATGCGCAAGGTCGTCACCCAGGCCAGGGACCACGGCACCAACCTCGCCTTCCTCGGCGCCAACGCCGTCTACTGGCGCATCGCCATGAACGGCAGGAAGGTCGTCTGCGACAAGGAGCGCGTCTGCGACCTGTGGCGCGCGTCGGAGCCGGAGAGCACGCTGGTGGGCCAGATGTACGACTGCTTCCCGGCGGAAGGCGTCTACCGGGTGAGCCGGCCGGGCCACTGGATCTTCGCCGGTACCGAGGGGCGGCGCTTCCCCGGGATGGTCGGCGTGGAGACCGACCGCGTGTCGCGCGGCTCGCCGGACAACGTCAAGGTGCTGGCCGAGTCGCCGTTCTCGTGCGGCGGCCGGTCGAGCGTCACCCACAGCACCTATTACGTCGCGCCGAGCGGGGCCGGGGTGTTCGCCTCCGGCACCATGCGCTGGGTGTGCGCGCTGCGCGGCAGGCGGTGCGGCCACGGGGTCACCGAGCCGGCCGCCGCCTTCACCCGCCGCGCCACGATCAACCTGCTCACCCGGTTCGCGAAGGGGCCGGTTCAGGAGCCGTGAGCGCCCTCGACGGCCAGCCGGACGGCCGCCCGCCAGCGCTCGTACGCCGCGTCGTCGCGCTCGCCCGGCTCGAAGCGCCGGTCGAGCTGCCACGTCTTGCGCAGCTCGGCCCGCGACGCCCACACGCCCGCGCCCAGCCCGGCCAGGAACGCCGCACCCAGCGCCGTCGTCTCCTGGATCGCCGGCCGCTCCACCGCCGCGCCGAGCTGGTCGGCCTGGAACTGCATGAGCAGGTCGTTGGCGCTGGCCCCGCCGTCGGCCTTGAGCACCGGCACCGACCCGCCGGTCATCGACTCCACCACGTCGCGCACCTCGAACGCGATCGCCTCCAGCGTGGCCCTGACCAGGTGCGCCCGCGTCGTGCCGCGCGTGAGGCCGGTGATCAGCCCGCGCGCCCGGGGATCCCAGTGCGGCGCCCCCAGCCCGGTCAGCGCGGGCACGAACACCACCCCGCCGCTGTCGGGCACCGTACGCGCCACGGCCTCCGACTCCGGGGCCGTCCCGATCAGCCCCAGCCCGTCGCGCAGCCACTGCACCGCCGCCCCGGTCACGAAGATCGACCCCTCCAGCGCGAACGTGCGCTCGCCGGACGGCGTCTGCCAGGCCACGGTGGTCAGCAGCCCGGACTCCGACCGGACGATCTCCCCGCCGAGGTTGGCCAGCACGAACGAGCCCGTGCCGTAGGTGCACTTCACGTCGCCCACGTCGAAGCACGTCTGCCCGAACAGCGCCGCCTGCTGGTCGCCCGCCACCCCGGTGATCGGCAGCTCCAGCCCGAGGAAGGCCGCCGGGTCGGTACGCCCCAGCGGCCCGTAGTTGGGCACGATCTCCGGCAGCGCCTCCTCTGGCACCCCGAACAGCTCGCACAGCTCCGGCTCCCAGGCGCCGGACGACAGGCCGTACAGGAGCGTGCGGGAGGCGTTGGACGGGTCGGTCACGTACCGCGCGCCCGCCGTCAGCCTGGCGATCAGGTACGAGTCCACCGTCCCCACGGCCACATTTCCGGACTCGACGCCCGCCCACGTCGCCGGGTCGTGCTCGGCCAGCCAGGTGAGCTTGGTGGCGGTGAAGTAGGGGTCGAGGCGCAGCCCGGTCAGCTCCGACACGCGCGGCTCGTGCCCCGCCTCGCGCAGCCGCCCGCAGATGGCGGCGGTGCGGCGGTCCTGCCAGACGATGGCCCGGCGCGGCGCGGCCAGCGTGCGCCGGTCCCACAGCACCGCCGTCTCGCGCTGGTTGGTGATGCCCACGCAGGTGGGTGTGGTGTCCGTGCCGCGCAGGGCGGAGGCGCAGGCCGACAGCGTGGCCTGCCAGATGTCCTCGGGATTGTGCTCGACCTGGCCCGGCTCGGGAAAATGCTGGGCGAATTCCTCGTATCCCTTTGACGCGATCTGCCCGTTTTCCGAGACAACGAGGGCCGTCACCCCAGTTGTCCCGGCATCGATGGCCAACACAGTCACGAAATTTCCTCCCTGCAAGGGTTTAGTTTCGAAGCCTGGCGTTTGGTCTAGACCACTGCCTGTGAGGGCGGGCACAATGCGAGTCTGTCATCAAGGACTGGTTCGTGACCCCCATCGGGAGGAACCCGCCATGCGTATTGGAGTGCTGACCGGCGGCGGCGATTGCCCCGGACTCAACGCCGTGATCAGGGCAGTGGTGCGTAAGGGGGTGAGCGTCTACGGTCATGAGTTCGTCGGCTTCCGTGATGGTTGGCGCGGCCCCCTCGAAGGCGACACGATGCCGCTCGACATCCAGGCCGTGCGGGGCATCCTGCCGCGCGGCGGGACCATCCTGGGCTCGTCCCGCACCAACCCCATCAAGATCGAGGGCGGGGTCGACCGGATCAGGGAGAACCTGTCGGCGACCGGCGTGGACGCCCTGATCGCCATCGGCGGTGAGGACACACTGGGCGTCGCCAAGCAGCTCTACGACCGCAACGTCAACGTCGTGGGCGTGCCCAAGACCATTGACAACGACCTGTCGGGCACCGACTACACCTTCGGCTTCGACACCGCGGTCAACATCGCGACCGAGGCCATCGACCGCCTGCACACCACCGCCGAGTCCCACCACCGGGCGCTCATCTGCGAGGTCATGGGCCGGCACGCGGGCTGGATCGCCCTGCACGCGGGCATGGCGGGCGGCGCGAACGTCATCCTCATCCCGGAGAAGCCGTTCGACATCGACCGGGTCTGCGAATACGTCGAGTCGCGCTTCCGCACGCGCTACTCGCCGATCATCGTGGTCGCCGAGGGCGCGCACCCGATCGAGGGCCAGATGGAGTTGCAGGCGGGCGAGCTCGACGCGTTCGGCCACGTACGGCTGGGCGGCATCGGCGAGGTGCTGGCCAAGGAGATCGAGAAGCGCACCGGCAAGGAGGCCCGCACCACGGTGCTCGGCCACATCCAGCGCGGCGGCACCCCGACCTCCTATGACCGGGTGTTGGCCACCAGGTTCGGGCTCCAGGCCATCGACGCCGTCCACGAGGGCGACTACGGCAAGATGGTCGCGCTGCGCGGCACCGACATCGTGCGCGTGGGGCTCGACGAGGCCACGGCCGAGCTGAAGACCGTGCCGGAGTCGCGTTACTCCGAGGCCGAGGTGTTCTTCGGCTGACTGAAAGCGGCTTGCAAGCGGGCGGCCGTACTTTCTGGGCAGCGGGGTTACCGCTACAACCCCCTCAGGGTACGGCTTGCGCCGCAGCGAGTCGGCGGCCCACTACGCGTCGCAAGCCGTACCCCTGGTACATAGCTCAACCGCGGGGCGTGCCGAAGAGATCCACCTCCGGCGCGCCCTCGTCGCGGTTGCGCAGCCGCTCCCTGAACTCCGCCTCGCTGCGCAGCTCCTTCTCCGACGGCGACAGGATGACGGTGAGCAGCAGCCCCACCGTGATCAAACTGATGCCGACGATGAGGGGCAGCAGGAAGTCGATGGCCTTGGCGCCGGGCACCGGCACCGCCTCGGAGTGCGTCGCGACCGACATCGAGTACATCCCGGTGTAGTGCATCCCCGAGACGGCCACGCCCATCACCAGCGCCGCGCCGCCGATCCTGAGCGCGCCGCTGACCCGCAGCGTGAACCAGAGCGCCACCGTGGCCGCCGCGACCGCGATCAGCACGGACAGCGTGACGACCACCGGATCGTAGGAGACGTGGCCGGACATGTTCATCGCGGCCATGCCGAGATAGTGCATGCTCGCCACGCCGCAGCCGGTCAGGACGCCGCCGCCGAGCAGGTATCCCAGCCGTTCACCGCCGTACGCGGCGAGGAACAGCCCCATCCCCACGACGGCGACCGCGATGAGCGCCGAGGCCACGGTGAGCGGCACGTCGTACCGGATCACCGAGCCCGACACGGAGAAGCCGAGCATGGCGATGAAGTGCATCGTCCAGATGCCCGTGCCGCCGATCGCGAAAGCCGCGCCGACGAGCCAGAACTTGGCCTCACGGCCGCCCATGAGCCGCGCTCGCGACGTCAGCAGGAGCCCGAGCATGGACCCCACGCTGGACATGATGTACGCGAATAACGGCGTCAAGAGCCCAAAAGAAAAATGATCGATCGGCGACATGCCCCACCCACATCCCTTACGCACCGATAAGGGAGTATGAACAGGGAGTCGTAACCTTCGCAACTACCTTCGGCGAGCCTGCATCGGCTGTTGGCGCGGAATTGGCGTGGGGTACCGGAGTTGTTGCTGCTGGGTGGTGCGACGGCGCAGTTCGAGCTTGGCCACGAGTTCCGCGTCCTCGTGCAGTTCCTCCTCCGAGGGGGACAGGATGACCATCAGGAGCATGGTCAGGGTGATGAGGCTGATCACGGTCATGAGGGGGACGAGGAAGTCGAGCGCGTCGGCGCCGGCGACCAGGCCGGGCTCGGCGTCGACCGTGACGTGCATGGCGTACATGCCGGTGTAGTGCATGCCGGCCACGGCCACGCCCATGACCAGGGCGGCGCCGGTGATCAAGATGGGCCGCTTGACCCGCAGCGTGAACCACAGCGCCACCGTCGCGGCCACCACGGCGATGCCCACGGAGAGCGCCACGGTGACGCGGTCGTAGGAGACGTGGGCCGACATGTTCATCGCGTACATGCCGAGGTAGTGCATGGAGGCCACGCCGAGCCCGGTGAGCAGGCCGCCGCCGAGCAGTGACAGGGCCCGGCCGCCGCCGTACGAGACCAGGAACAGGCCGGTGCCGACCACCACGATGGCCACCACCGCGGAGGCCACGGTGAGCCAGACGTCGTACTTGATCTGGGTCCCCTCCACCTCGAAGCCCATCATCGCGATGAAGTGCATGACCCAGATGCCCGTGCCGCCGATCGAAATGGCCGCGCCCAGCAACCAGCGCACGCGGGCGCCGCCGCGCGAGGCGTGCGCCTGCGCGGTGAGCCGCAGCCCGAGCATCGAGCCGATGCAGGACATCACGTATGCGAGCAACGGCGTGAGCAATCCGTAGGTGAAATGATTCACGGCGGAGGTCATCTATCGGTTCCTTGCATTAGGGGTTGTCGGATTCTGCCATCCCGGTTGTCCCTTTCGCATGGATATCGCAACTATCTGTCAACCTGTCGTGTCGGAAACATGAGAAGGTCTCATGGCTATCGAGGGGCCGTTCTGGCGCGCGATCGCGGTCTTCCGCGCCGCGTCGCTGCTGTACGCGGCCGTGCTCATGGCCCAGCACGGCGGCTACGAGCAGCCGGTGCTGGGCTGGCTGGTCATCGGGGTGATGGCGCTGTGGACGGCGGGGGCGACGTACGCCTACTCCGCCGAGGCGCTGCGCCGGTGGCCGCTGCTGGCGCTCGACCTGCTCGTGACGATGGCCTGCCTGCTGGCCAGCCCGTACGTGGAGGGTGCCCAGCAGGGCGTGGCCGGCACCATGCCCGTGCCCGCGACCTGGGTGGCCGGGCCCGTGCTCGCCTGGGCCGTGCACGCGGGGCGGCGCGCCGGGGCCCTGGCGGCGGCCGTCGTGGCGGCCGGGGACCTGTGGTTGCGGCTGCGTACCGACGAGGTGCCGATCCTCGTCAACGGCGCGGTGTTGCTGTTCCTGTCAGGAGTCGTGGTCGGACACGTGGCGCAGCTGGCCCGGCGGGCCGAGGAGCGCATGCAGCGCGCGGCCGAGAGGGAGCAGCGCGCCGCCGAGATGGAGGCCGCCCAGCGCGAGCGGGAGCGCCTGGCTCGTGACCTCCACGACTCGGTCCTGCAAGTTCTGGCGCTGGTGCAGCGGCGCGGGCGGCAGATCGGCGGCGAGGCGGCCGAGCTGGGACGGCTGGCGGGGGAGCAGGAGGCCGCGCTGCGCGACCTCGTCGCGGCCGGTCCGCCGCCGCCCCGGGGCACCACCGACCTGCGCACCCTCCTCACCCGCTACGGCTCCCCGTACGCTTCCCCGGACGGCTCCCCGGAGGTGACGGTCGCGACCCCGGCCACGCCGCTCGTCCTGCCCACGGAGACGGCCCAGGGCGCGGCGGCCGCGGTGGGGGCGGCCCTGGACAACGTGCGCGCCCACTGCGGGGCGGGGGCACGCGCCTGGGTCCTGGTGGAGTCGGCCGACGGCACGGTGACCGTCACCGTCCGGGACGACGGCCCGGGCATCCCACCGGGCCGCCTGGAGGCCGCGGCCGCGGCCGGGCGCATGGGGGTGACCCGCTCGATCCGCGGCCGGGTGAGCGAACTGGGCGGCACGGTAACCATCATGAGCACCCCCGGCCAGGGCACCGAGGTCGAGATCACCCTCCCCGCCTGACCCGCCGTCACCCTGTTCGCCGGCCGCCGCTTCCTCGGGTGGCCGGGTGTTTGTCCGGCCGGCCACGACTGTGCGCGCCGGCGGCCCTGTCGCGTTCGCCCGATCTCGGGCGCGTAGGGCGGCTCCGCCCTGGTCCGGTGGGGGATGCACACCAGGGGTCAGGGGCCCGGGGCGGCGTTAGAGTTGCGGCATGGTGCGGGTCATGGTGGTGGACGACCATCCCATGTGGCGGGACGGGGTCGCCAGAGACCTCGCGGAGGCCGGTTACGAGGTCGTCGCCGCCGTGGGCGAAGGGCGGCAGGCGGTGCGCGTGGCCGCGGCGGTGCTGCCGGACGTCGTCGTGCTGGATCTGCGGCTGCCTGACATGTCAGGCCCCGAGGTCGCCGCGCGGCTGGCGGGGATGGAGCCGCCGCCCCGGGTGCTGGTGCTGTCGGCCAGCGCCGAGCAGGACGACGTGCTCCAGGCCGTCAAGGCGGGCGCGTCCGGCTACCTGGTGAAGTCGGCCGGCCGGGAGGAGTTCCTCGACGCGGTCCGCCGCACCGCCGACGGCGACGCCGTGTTCACCCCGGGTCTGGCCGGGCTGGTGCTCGGCGAATACCGCAGGCTGGCCGCGCAGCCGGAGCCCGGCGGGCCGGGAGACCGGGGGCCGCGGCTGACCGAGCGCGAGACGGAGGTGCTCAGGCTGGTCGCCAAGGGCCTGTCGTACAAGCAGATCGCCGAGCGGCTGGTGCTCTCCCACCGCACGGTGCAGAACCACGTGCAGAACACGCTCGGCAAGCTCCAGTTGCACAACCGGGTGGAGCTGGTGCGATATGCGATCGAGCGGGGGCTCGACGCGGACTAAACTCGATGGGTCGCGACGTTTCCAACAACGCCGTCTTTCCCCATCATCCCGGAGGTTCCACCATGACGATGTCCGCCCTGGGCGAGCCGTGCGTTCTGCTCAAGCTGGGCGAGATCGTCCTCAAGGGCAAGAACCGCGAGCTGTTCGAACGCCGCCTGATCAGCAACATCCGCGACGCGCTCCAGAGCCTCGACATCAAGGTCGACGTGCGCAAGCGGCACGGCGTGATCGCGATCTTCCTGCCCCAGGGCGGCACCGCCGAGCAGGCCGACGCCGTGGCACAGCGGGTCGCCGACGTGCCGGGGCTGGTCTGGATCCACCGGGCGTGGCGGGTCGCCAAGGACCCTGACGCCGTGCTGAAGGCCGGGCTGGAGCTGGTCGGCGAGAGCGAGGAGGTCAAGCGGGGCGCCCGCTTCGCGGTCCGCTCCCGCCGCCGCGACAAGCGCTTCCCCCTGCGCTCCAACGAGCTCGACCGGCTCGTGGGCGGCGCGATCAACGACGAGTACGGCCTGCCGGTCGATCTGAAGAACCCCGAGCTGACGGTGTTCATCGAGGTCGACCGGGACGAGGTGTTCGTCTTCACCGGCGGCATCCCCGGTCAGGGCGGCCTGCCCGTCGGCAGCAGCGGCCGGGCACTGGTGCTCATGTCGGGCGGCATCGACTCGCCGGTGGCGGCGTACCGGATGATGCGGCGCGGCCTGCACGTCGACTTCCTGCACTTCTCCGGCATCCCGTTCACCACGTCCGAGTCGATCTACAAGGCGTACGCGCTGGTCAGGAAGCTCGACAGGTTCCAGGGCCGGTCGCGGCTGTGGGTGGTGCCGTTCGGCAAGGCGCAGCAGTCGATCCGCACCTCGGGTCAGGACCGGCTGGCCGTGATCGCTCAGCGGCGGCTCATGCTCAAGACGGCCGAGGAGGTCGCCCACCGCATCCGCTCCTCGGCGCTGATCACCGGTGACGCGCTCGGCCAGGTGTCCTCGCAGACGCTGGCCAACATCACCGCCCAGGACAACGCCGTCGAGCTGCCGATCCTGCGGCCCCTGGTGGGCTGGGACAAGACCGAGATCATGGCCGAGGCCCGGCGCATCGGCACGCTGGAGATCTCGGAGCTGCCCGACGAGGACTGCTGCTCGCTGCTGGCTCCCAAGCGTGCCGAGACGCGGGCCAAGATCGAGGATCTGAAGCAGATCGAGAAGCGGCTCGACGCCGAGGAGCTGTGCGTGCAGCTCGCCGACTCGATCCAGGAGTACACCCTCTAGGCGTCGACCTTGAAGGGGTCGTGCTCGGCCAGCAGCTTGTCCAGCCTGGCCTGGTCGACGCGGGTGCTGACCTCCGAGAGCTCCTGCCGGTCGCGGACGACCTTGCACAGGGTGACCGTGGAGGTGACGACGTACAGCAGACCGAGCCCGAGGAACGCCCTGATCCACCCCTCGGTGGGGAGGTAGATCAGGGCGAGCACCACGGAGGTCAGCGAGATGGCGAACGACAGGAGCGCCTGGACGTAGAACGCGGTGGTCTGGGTGGGTTGGATGGGCTTCGTCATGTGGCCATCGTGCTGCCGATGCGAAGCCCGGCACATGGGGTCTCGTACTCAAGTTACTCGTGAGTATGGCCGGCGGGCGGCTTGTGGCGCGGCCGGCCGCGAACGGTGCGACAGCGGGACGGTCAGGCGGCCACGGTGGCGGCGGAGGTCTTGCCGAGCAGCGCCGGGAAGTCCGTCATGACCTGCGCCAGCTCGCCCAGATCCGCGTCCACCAGCGCCTGCGGGCCGTCACAGAGCGCCTGCTCGGGCTGCGGGTGCACGTCGATGATCACGCCGTCGGCACCCACCGCGATGGCCGCGCGGGTCAGCGGCAGCACCAGCTCGCGCCGCCCGCCCGAGTGCGACGGGTCGATGATCACCGGCAGGTGCGACAGCCGCTGCGCCACCGGCACGGCCGAGACGTCGAGCGTGTTGCGGGTCGCCGTCTCGAACGTCCTGACCCCCCGCTCGCACAGCACGATGTCGAGGTTGCCGCGCTGGGCGATGTACTCGGCGGCCATGAGCCACTCCTCGATCGTGGCGGTCATGCCGCGCTTGAGCATCACCGGCCGTCCCGCCGCGCCGACCGCCTGCAGGAGCGCGAAGTTCTGCATGTTGCGCGTGCCGACCTGCAGCATGTCGGCGTAGGAGGCCACCAGCTCCACGTCCTGCGCGTTCACGACCTCCGTCACGATCGGCAGGCCGGTCTCCTCGCGCACGTCGGCCAGGATGCGCAGCCCCTTCTCGCCCAGCCCCTGGAAGGCGTACGGGGACGTACGCGGCTTGTAGGCCCCTCCCCGCAGCAGGACCGCCCCGGCCGCCTGGGCCATCCTGGCGGCGTCCAGCGTCTGCTGGTGCGTCTCGACCGCGCACGGCCCCGCGATCAGCGTCACGGTGTCGGGGCCGATCGGCACGCCGCCCACGTGGACCGTGGAACGTTCCGGATGGTTCTCCCGGCTGACCAGCTTGTACGGCGTGGACACGCGCATGACGTCGCGCACCCCGCGCATGCCGCGCAGGCCGGCCGCGTCGAGCTGCGTCACGTCGCCCACCAGGCCGACGATCGTGCGCCGCACGCCCTTGCTCACGAAAGCCTCGACCCCGGCCGCCTGGACGACGGACACGATCGACGCGAGGTCGTCCGCGGTGGCCTCGGGCCCCATCACGATCACCATGTGCTGTCTCCTCTTCCTTACGAAAACCTGCCGGAAACGCGAGAAGGCCCCGGGTCCTGTCGGACCCGGGGCCTTCGTTCGCCTGACTGCTAGCGCAGCGTCAGATGGCGAACGGACTCGGGTCCGTCGCCATACCAAAACAGCCACGCGGTGCGCATAGCCACCAATCGTAGCGCACCACACCCGCTGCCGAGGCACGGACGATCCGATGGCAGGATGGCCCAAGACGCGAGACCGGTGAGGGGAGTGATCGTGGAGGAGTCGCGCCTGCCTCCAGGCCAGTACGTCCCACGCGGCCGACCCGTGATCCACTACGGAAGGGTGCCCGCGTTCAAGCCGGAGAGCTGGGACTTCCGTGTCTTCGGCGCCACCGCCTCGGGCGAGGAGCACCGTTTCTCCTGGAACGAGTTCGAGCGGCTGCCGCGCGCCACCCGGCTGGCCGACTTCCACTGCGTCACCAAGTTCTCGCTCATGGCCAACGAGTGGCGCGGTGTCACCCCGGCCACGATCATGGAGGCCGCCCCGCCCGACCCGGGCGTGCGTCACGTGATGATCTGGGCCGAATACGGCTACAGCGCCAACCTGCGCATGTCCGACTTCGCGGCGGCCGGCACGCTGTTCGCCATGGAGCTCGACGAGAAGCCGCTCAGCCCCGACCGCGGCTTCCCGCTGCGCATCGTGGTGCCCCACCTCTACGCGTGGAAGAGCGTGAAGTGGGTGCGCGGCATCGAATACCTCCTGGAGGACCGGCGGGGCTTCTGGGAGGAGCGCGGCTACCACAACGTGGCCGACCCCTGGCGCGAGCAGCGCTACTCCTACCAGGAAGAACCCGGCGAGGGGCCACCCTAGATTCACTCCGGGTTTTCCCCCGGACACGCTCCGTTTTGGCTACGGTTTCCGCATGCTGACCACCGCGTGCGTGGCGCTGTCCTCTCTGATTTTCCTCCTCCTGGGCTACGGGGTCGCCCGGGCTCCGTGGCGCCGTCCCGCATCGCCGGAGAGGGGCTCAGAGAAGGGCAGGGCGGACGACGCCACGTTCACCGCGCTGCACATCGCCGCGATGGCCGCCCCGGCCCTGCGCGCGGGGCTCGACCGCGACTCCGCCCGCAAGGCCGTACGGCATCTGCGCATCCTGCTCGGCACCGACGCCGTCGCGATCACCTCGATGGACGCCGCGCTGGCCTGGGAGGGCCCGTGCACCGACGACGTGCTCACCTACGCCCGGGCCACGCTGGCCGCCGGGCGGGCACAGGTGTACCCGGGCGAACCGCAGGGCCCGGCCTCCGGGGCGGTCGTGGTGCCGCTGACCGTGGACGGCACGGTCGTGGGCACGCTGGCGGCCTTCGACGCCGAGGTGAGCGCCGGGCTCGTGCGTACCGTCACCGAGGTCGGCCGCTGGGTCTCCGGGCAGCTGGAGCTGGCCGAGCTCGACGCCTCCCGGCGGCGCGCCCTGGAGGCCGAGATGCGCGCCCTGCGCGCGCAGATCTCACCGCACTTCGTCTACAACGCGCTCACCACGATCGCCTCGTTCGTCCGCACGAACCCCAAGCGCGCCCGCGAGCTGCTGCTCGACTTCGCCGACTTCTCCCGGTACGCGCTGCGCCGCGCGCACGACTTCACCACCCTGGCCGACGAGCTCACCTGCGTCGACCGGTACCTGCTGCTCGAACGAGCCCGCTTCGGCGACAAGCTGCGCTTCAGCATGCAGGTGGCCCCGGAGGTGCTGCCGGTGCCGGTGCCGTTCCTGTGCCTGCAGCCGCTCGTCGAGAACGCCATCAAGCACGGCATGCGGGGCCGCGGCGGCGGCGGCGAGGTGCGGGTCGTGGTGCGCGACGCGGGCCCGGAGGCGCACATCACGGTCGAGGACGACGGCGCCGGCATGGACCCCGAGTGCGCCCGGCGCATGCTGGACGACGACCCGGCCCGCGAGGGCAGCGGCATCGGGCTGGCGAACGTCGACCTGCGCATGCGCCAGATCTACGGCGACGGCTACGGGCTCGTCGTGGAGACGGCGCTGGGCGCGGGCACGAAGGTGCGGCTGCGGGTTCCCAAGACACAACTTAGCTCCTTGTAGTCAAATACTTACGCTATGCTGGCGTGTCTCTTGTGACCTCTGCTTTCATACGACAGCGTGGTGGACATGCTGAGAGTGCTGGCCGTCGACGACGAAGTGCCTGCTCTGGAAGAGCTCGCCTACTTGTTGCGCCAGGACGACCGAATCGAACACGTCACGACCGCTGCCGACGGGGTCACGGCCCTGCAGGACATGGTCCAGATGATCGGCGGGGGCGAGCGGCTCGACGGCGTCTTCCTCGACATCCGGATGCCCGGGCTCGACGGTCTCGACCTCGCCAGGCTGGTCGGCGGCTTCCCCAGCCCGCCCAGGCTGGTCTTCGTCACGGCGCACGAGGAGTGCGCGGTGCAGGCGTTCGAGCTGGAGGCGGTCGACTACCTGCTCAAACCCGTCAGGGCCGAGCGGCTGTCCGAGGCGGTGCGCAGGCTGGAGGCGGCCACCGGCCCCGCCCCCGAGCCCGGCCAGGACGACGTGATCCCGGTGGAGCTGGGCGGGCGCACCCGCTTCGTGCCGCAGCAGGCCGTCTGGTACGCCGAGGCCAAGGGCGACTACGTGCGCCTGCACACCGTGGACGGCAGCTACCTCGTGCGCATGTCACTGGCCGCGCTGGAGCGGCGCTGGTCGGATGCCGGGTTCATCCGCATCCACCGCAGCACGCTGGTGTCGGGCCGGCACGTCAGCGAGCTCAGGTTCGAGGGCGGGCGGGTCGCGCTCACCGTCGGCACCGAGACGCTGCAGGTCAGCAGGCGACACAGCCGGCAGGTGCGGGAGCAGCTCGTACGCCAGCACCGGGGCGCGATCTCGTGAGGGGTGGGGAGCGGTGATGGCGGAGCGGCGCGTCGTCGTGTCGAGACGGCCCGCCGCGCTCGGGCGGGACCGCGGCCGGCCGGGTCCCGCTGAGGGCGTGACCGACGTGCCCGCCATCGTGGGCCTGCAGTTACGGCAGGCGCTGCGCACCGTGGCCGCCGTCGTCGCCCTGCTGCTGGGCGCTCCGGTGATCGCGGTGTGGGTGCCCGCCCCCTGGGCCTGGGTGTTGCTGTCGCTGGCCGTCCAGGGGGCGTGGGTGGGTCTGGCCGTGCTGCAGCTCAGACGGGCGGAGCGGCTGGAGAGATGACCGTCGCGGTGCTGACCGGGATCGCCTTCGTGCTGGTTCTGGGCGTCATGGTGGGCGCCGCGCGACCACGCCGCGCCGGCGGCGTCTCCGACTTCTACGTGGCGGCCAGGGCGGTTCCCCCCTGGTGGAACGGCGCCGCGATCTCCTCCGAGTTCACCTCGGCCGCCGCCTGCCTCGGCACGGCCGGGCTCATCGCCACCCGGGGCTCGCCGATGTTGTGGTATCCGGCGGGGGCCGCCGCCGGGTTCGTCGTCATCCTGGCCCTGGTGGTCGCGCCGCTGCGGCGCTCGGGGACGTACACGCTGCCCGACTTCGCCGAATGGCGGCTGCGCTCGGCGCCGCTGCGCCGCTTCGCCACCTGCTTCGCGCTCGTCATCGGGCTGGCCTTCCTGGTCGCCCAGCTCCACGCCGCCGGGGTGGTGGTGCGGCTGCTGACCGGCCTGCCGCCGTGGCTGGGGTGGACGGGCGTCGCGGCGGCGGCGCTGGCGGTGGCGTTCGCCGGCGGGCAGGGGAGCGCGACGAGCGTGCAGGCCTCACAGTTCCTGCTGAAGCTGATCGTGTTCCTCGGGGTCGGCGTGGCGTGCTGCTGGATGGCCGGGACGTGGCCCCTCGACCGGTTCGAGGGCGCCTACCGGGCCGCGGGGGCCGGGCTGGCGGGGGTGGGTGATCCGTCGCTGCCGGGGGTGCTGGCCGTGCTGCTGGCGTGCGCGCTGGGCACGATGGGGCTGCCGCACGTGATCGTGCGGGTCTACACCAACAGGGACGGGAGCGGGGCCCGGCGGTCGATCGTGGCCACGCAGATCATGTTGGCCGTCTTCTGCGTCGTGCCGCCGCTGTACGGGGTAATGGGGCACGCGCACGTCCGCGACGCGGCGGCGGACGAGATCGTGCTCCTGCTGCCCGCCAGGATGCATCCTGGGGCCGTTGGAGACGTGCTCACGGGGCTGCTGGCGGCGGGGGCGTTCGCGGCCTTCCTGGCCACCGCCGGGGGCGTGCTGGTGGCCGTGGGCGGCGCGGTGTCGACGTGCGTGAGCCGGGCCGGGGTGGGTTCGTTCCGGGTCGCCGTGGTGGTGGTGCTGCTGGGCGCGTTCGTCCTGACGGCGGCCACCGCCCCGGGGACGACGGTGGCGCTGGTGCTGCTCGGCTTCAGCCTCTCGGCCGCCACGTTCTGCCCGCTGCTCGTGCTCGGGATCTGGTGGTGGCGGCTGACGGACGCGGGGGTGGCGGCCGGGTTCGCGCTCGGTGGGGGCGTGACGGCCGTGCTTGTGGCCGGAGGACAGGCAGGCGTGAACATGGGCGCGCTGACTTCCTGCCCCGTCCTGGTCGCCGTGCCCGTCGCCTTTGCCGCGATGGTAGTGATTTCCCTGGTCACACCGGGTCGCATCCCGCGGGAAGTAGGCCGGATGATGGTCAGGATGCATCTCCCCGAGCATCTTGCGGGCCCCCCGACCTACCGTTCGTCGACGCACGGCGACCGTTGGTCGTGATCCTACTCTCCGTATAACGATGACTACTGACCGTTCGACGAGCTGTCCGTAAACAGGGTTTCGCCCACAAGATCGCAACCGTAGTGTTTCGGCATCGGAAGCCATTCCGGCGCATCGGGGGGGACGAGCCGCAAGGCTCACAACAGGTCTGATGCGCCGGCTTCACCGGCGACGCGCAGGTCGCCGCGGCTTGTCGGGCCCTTGACCGGGGGGTGGGGCCCGCCACGCCGGATCCGTGAAGGGGCGCCTGCGAGGCCGCTGGACCCGGCCCCGGGCGGCGGGGGGGCGGGGGGGGGGGGTCGGGGGAGCCAGCGCCCCCAACACCGGGGGCGAATACGGGGGGGGGGTTT
>NZ_JBFANM010000105.1:0-35331 GCF_040674815.1 Nonomuraea sp. NPDC049709 | reverse complement strand
CATCTTCCCCGGCGGCCCCGCCCAGGGTTTCGCGTGGGCGGTGGGGGAGGCCGGGCCCCCCGATTTTTGGCCGGGCGGCCAGAATTGGGAGTCCCCCCGTCTCGTTGATCTCTCACTCGGGTGGAATCCATCCGAGCGCGACTGCGAGCCGGGTGAACCCATCAGCACCAGCGCGATCCCGCGGCGCACGCGCCGCCGAGCATCCTCCCGGCGCGCGCAATGTGCTGCAGCAAGTGTCGGTCGAGCCGGCCGGGCAGCTGGCACCAGATCAAGCTGCCCCGGTGGTGATCTACTGCTCAGGCCCGTACTGCAACCGCTCGAAGACCGCCGCCACGGCGTTCACCCGGCTCAGGTACGCCCATGTGCGCGTTTACGTGGGCGGCAAGGAGAAGCGGACGCAGGCTGGGCTGGCCTTCGAGAGCGGCCGCGCACCCGCGCCTACGAGCATGGCCACGAGCGCCGCCAGCGCCGCGGGCCCCGTAGCGGGACGGTCGTCGTGAAGCAGGACATCGTGTTGCAGAGCGGCTCGGACCGGCCGTACCTGCGCAGCGGGCAGGTCGCCGAGCGGACCGGGGTCAACCTGCAGACGCTACGCTGCTACGAACGCTGCGGGCTGATCGCGGAACCGGCGCGCAGCTCCGGCGAGCACCGTGCCTACCCGCCCGAGACCGTCACCCTGCTCACAGTGATCAAGGCCGCGCAGCGGCTCGGCTTCACTCTGGAGGAGGTGGCCGAGCTCCTCGGATCGTCGCGGCGCTGCGGCGTCCCGATGCTCAGCGGCACCATCCCACACATCCCACGTGCTGGAGATGTTCGATGAGCTGGCCGCATGGGGTAGCTACCGGCGGTGGTGGTGGCCGACGCCGGCGATGGCGCGGCGCTGCGGCTGGGCCCAACCTTGCCCTGTTGCCTAGGTTGGCTCCGCTCACTGCCCTGGGCGGGAGCGCGATCTCGGCAAACGGCGTACGCCATCAGGAGAGGCTCGCCAGCAACTCGGACACGCGGATCGTCGCGCCGTGGTCTGGGCCGTAGAGCTTGATGAGGTCATTCCGCAAGCCCGTGAGCGTGACACGAGCCTTGTCCACATCGCCGACGCCGGCTTCCAACTCGCCTGTCTGGCGACGCAACTCCAAGAGCCGCGCGTCGTCCTCGGGGAAGCGGCTCATCTCATCCGCCAGCAGGTCGCGCATAATATGGAGCGCGAGCTCGGGGTCGTCCGCGTGGACATGGCAGGTCGCTTCCTGCAACCTGCATTGAGAGATGTACTCGTGATCAGGCTTCGGCTCAAGGAGCATGTCCTCTGCGATTTTCCGGAATTCGCGTGCGGCCTGCCGATAGTCCTGGTTAGCGAAGAGGACATCCGCGAGCTGTCCGCGCAGGCCGATCACGTCCGGGTCGGCCGCGCCGAGGTTGTGGCTTGCCGGGACGGCGACTTCAGCGAGTACGCCTGCGGCATCGCCGTAGCGCGACTCTCTGACCAGTGACATCGCCTCTCTGCGAGCGCGCCCGATGTCGCTGCGACTGAAGTCGTCGTCTGCTGGAGCGTTCCTCATGGCGGGAACTCCTGATCGGGTCCCGTCGGTTAGAGTGCGGCTGATCGCGTGCGCGTACATCCGAACAGGGCTTGAGCCGGGAGCTGTCATGTCGCCGAGCGGTCCCGTCTCTGCGAGGTACGGCATGAGCCGATCGTGCACCTCGGCCGCAGTTGCAGGGCGGTCTTCTGGCTGCTTTTCCAGCATGGCCAGAATTAGCTCGTCCAGCTCTCTAGGAACATCCGGCCGAAATTGCCCGGCTGCTGTGGGAGGTGTGTTGATGTGCTGGTTCATCACGCTGTATTCGGACGGTCCGGTGAACAGGTGCTGACCGGTGAGGAGTTCGTGCAGCACGGCGCCCAGCGAGTAGATGTCGCTTCTCTCCGTGGGTTTGCCGGCGCTGACCTGCTCGGGGGACATGTAGGCGGCGGTGCCGAGCTGCTGACCGGTCCCCGTCAGCTTGGTCAGCTTGGGATCGTTCATCAGCGCGAGGCCGAAGTCCACCACCTGGATGGAACCATCCCGGCGCAGCATGAGGTTGGGCGGTGTGAGGTCGCGGTGCAGGATGCCGAGCTCGTGTGCCGCCGCCAGCACGGCGGCGGTCTGGGCGCCAATGGACGCGACCCATCCCAGCGGGAGGGGCCCGTGCTCGGCGACGACGTCGTCGACTCCCGTGCCCTCGACGAACTGCATCACCATGAGCAGGCGGCTTCCCAGGGCCGGGTCCTGGTAGCTGCCGAAGTCGTGTAGTACGGGCGTGCCAGGATGGGCGAGCCTTGACAGGATCTTCGCCTCGCGGGCGAATCGAGCCTCAAGCTCGGGATCGGGCACCCCATCGGGGAACCGAATAAACTTGATCGCTACGCGTCGCCCGAGCCTCTCGTCTTGGGCGCCCCAGACCACGCCCATTCCACCCCGTCCCAGGTGAATGGGGTCAAGCCGGTAGCGATCAAGAACGAGAGTCACCCATACCTCCTGAAGGGGATCACTCGGGATACAGGCTGCCGTTGAAAAGGCCGTCGATACCGGCCGCCACAAGAGTATCGCCGATCTCGCGAAGAGCACGGGCAGCGTCCTCGTAGGCCAGCAGTTGGCGGAAGGCAGCTCCATAGCGGCGCTGCTCGTCGATGGAGAGCCGGGGTAGCTGCGTGCGGCGAGGATCGAGCCGCACTGACGTGCCGGGTCGGGCTCTTGAGCCGCTGGCGGCGCGCAGGCAACCGGCCAGGAAGTGAGGGTCCAGCCGGTCGGGGTCGGCGCGGATGAGAAGGAGTTGAGGGCCGAGGATCGCCCCCGATTCCGTTATGACCCTGGGAAACCAGCCGCTGCCCGTGACGATGGGGGAGACGACGTCATTGCGCTCCACCCGTGGGAGCCCGGGGGCGTCGGCGCTGTGGCCCGTGGGCGCCCGCCCCATAAGGACGTCCTTCGTCGTGAGAACGGGAAGCTCTCCCTCGCCAGGGAGCTTGAGCGGGCCCTGAAGGATAGTCACGACCCCGGCCCGGGCAAGCTCTCCGATGCTGGACATCGCCCGATCGTGCCCGTGGACGGGCGAGAGGCGCGGCAAGGTGCCAGCCAGCGACTTGGCCAAGGCCGCCGCCTTCTCCCGCAAGGCGGAGAAGCTCGCCGGGTCGGGTAGCCCAAGGATTGATATTCGCCGGCTGGTCGTCAGGTCGACCTCTTCGTCCAGGAGGTCGATGATCCTCACGATGTTGCTGCCTTCGGGAAGGTCTCTGGATTCGCGGAACGCCTGCCAGGCGGTCTCGGCGAGAGCCAGGTCCTCTCTGGCGTCCACCATCAATACCTCGGACGGAGGTTGGACGCCGGACTCAGGCCTGCGTAGGACCCACAAGTCAGGAGCCCCGCTGGAAGCGGGGGCGGCACCGACCGGGAGTGTGATGATCGCCCGGAGCGCCCCGGCACGCAGCAGATTTCCCCGGACCCGGCGCCCTGGCCGGCGGCTCGCGGCGACACCCGGCATCATGATGACGACGGTGCCGCCGGGCCGCACATGTGACAGGCAGTGCTGCACCCAAGCGAGTTCCGACTCGCCACGAGGCGGCAGGCCGTACTCCCATCGGGGATCGCTGCTCAGTTCCTCATAACCCCAACCGCGCTCGTTGAAGGGCGGATTGCAGATCACAACATCGGCCTGCTCTCCGGCGAAGGCGTCCGCGCGCAGTGAGTCGCCCGTCTCGACGCGCGAATCGTAATCGTGGAGCCGCAAGCGGATGGCGGCCAGCTGGGCCGCGCTCTTGCTCAGATCTTGGCCAAGCGTGCGTGAGCCGGAAGATTCCAGGAGCAAAGTTCCCGTCCCGCATGACGGGTCGAGCACAACGAGTCCTGACGTTTCGCCGATGCGAGCCATGAGCTTGGCCACGTCTCGAGGGGTGGCGAGCAGCCGACGGGAGTGAAGCTCCGCGTAGCGATCAAGGATGCCGTCGAACGCGTCGACCGGTCCTTCGGCTCGGCACACCTCGACGATCGTCGCAACGAGCCCAGCATCGACGTCCAAGCCCTCCGGAACTGTGTCTCGCAAGCGCTTGAACAAAGCCTTCTCGTCGAGTCCGGGCTCCTGCCTGAGGTGGAGGAGCACAGTCCCCGCGAATCCCACGGCCACGCTGAGCCGTAGGTCATCGGTCACCGATCGGAGCGTCTGCCAGAGCCGCTCGACGGGCGCTACATTCACATAGCGGTCGTGCCGGCGAAGCCAGCCCTCGACCTCGACGAGGGAGAAGGCCGGACTCGTCGCGGTTCCGCCCACAGGCTGGGGAAAATCGTCGAACCGCTTGCGCCAGTTGCTGACCGCGGCTCGGCCGACGTCGGCAAGTCGGGCGATATCCGCCGCGTTCACCGTGACGTCGTCGTGCATCTATCGCCCTTCCTCAGGCAACCAAAGATCATTCCCTGTACGGCGGAGCCGCTCGCGGTAGTCCTCATGACCGGGAAGCGCACGCTCCACGATCCGCCAGAACTCAGCACTGTGATCGCCGCGATGGAGATGCGCCAGCTCGTGCACGAGCACGTAATCGATCAGAGTCGGCGGGAGCTGCATCGTCGCCCAGTGGATGTTCACCTGGCCGTCACGGGAGCACGAGCCCCAGCGATAGCCGAGCGGGCGCACACGCAGCCCGCCCAGCTCGACTCCGATCCGCGTCACCCACGGCTGAACCCTCTTGGTGAGCCAGGGTCGGCCGACGCGGCAGTACCAATTGACCAGCTCTTTCGGGCCACCGCCGCGGGCCAGCTCCAGCCTCCCGCGAATCAGACGTACGTTACCGGAGTCGACGATGCGCAGCCGGTACGAGCGACCGAGATAGAGGAACCCTTCACCGGAGACGAACTCCTTGTCCGGTGACGCCTCGCCGAGATCCCGCTTCTCGGCGACCTTGCCGTAGAGCCACGAGCGTTTGGCCTCGACCACCTTGGTCAGCTCGTTCTGGGAAAACTGCGAGGGGACGACCGCTGTGATGGAGGCGTCCCGTTCCACCGTGAGCCGCACGCTCTTGCGGCGCTCACTGACCGAGACGGCGACCTCAAGGTCACCGACCCGCAGGACTCCAGGAAAATCACTCACGGTCACCAGCATGCCAGCCTCATTCCCTCGGGATGTTCGCCCGGTTCTGCTGGATCACGTCGCGCGCCTTGTCGGCGACCTGATCCAGCCGATGGAAATCCCCCAGGTCGTGGGTGACCAGAATCTCGAGGATTTCCTTCCGGAAGTCCTCCACGTCCTGCCTCTTCTTCCAGAAGTCCCGCAGGTGGATGGTCCGAGCCGCCGTGAGGTAGATCTCCCGGCTGGCCTCGACGTACCTGGGGTCGTCGACGGCCTCGGCGGAGGTGGCCAGTTCGGACAGCAGCAGGCCGAACAGAGCGTTCTCAACGGGGCTGAGATTATGCGGGTTGTCTCGCCGATCCTCCACGATGTCCTCCATCAGATCCTTGAACGCAAGCAACTGCTGGTCCCAGTCGTCCTTGAGCTCGGTCAGGATCTGCTCCAGGCGCTCGCTGAGACGCTGGTAACGTGCCGGGTCTTGGCCGCGGTGCACCTCGATGTGGTGCCTGATGGCGTTCTCCATCTCCGACGCCTTGGCCCGCGTACCGCCGGTCATCTCCTCGACCTTCGCCGCGAAGTTGGCCGCGGTCAGCGCGATCGGCGGAAGCTGCTGCTCGATACCGAGCGAGGTCACGTGCTCGTCGATCAACAGCTTGATCTTTTTGCCGTACGCGCCAGGATCGAACTCGCCGCCGTCCACGCGGTAGCGCCGGTTCGCGGTCAGCTTGATGACCATGAACCGCTTGAGGTCCGGCAGATACGGCTTCGCGGCCGGATCCGGCAGGACCGTGTTGACCGTACGGGCGAAGATGGCCAGCTCGGCGCTGAACTTGTCGCGCCGCTGCGGATCGGCCAGGTCCAGAACGCAACCGTCCACGTCCGTCGGATTGCGAAACATCATCCGGAGCCGCTGCAGCTGCGGCTCCAGCTTGGCGATCTCGACTCGCATCTCGCGCAGCGCGTCCGCGACGTCCCTGCTTTCCCACGAGTCGAAGCTCTCGTCGGCATAGATGCGCAGCGCGTCCACGAGGTTCTGCGCCACTCCGCGGTAGTCAACCACATAGCCGTACGGTTTGCCGTCCGCGGTCCGGTTGACCCTGGCCACCGCCTGAAGCAGGTCGTGCATCTCCAACTTGCGGTCCAGGTACATCACCTGCTCGATCGGCGCGTCGAAGCCGGTCAGCAGCATCGACTTGACGATCACGAAGGCGATGTCGTTCTCCCCGAAGGGGCGGGTGAAACCGTCGACCCTCGCCTTCTGCTTGGCCTCGTCGGTCCACTCGTCGAACCGGCTCTCCTCCTTCGCGTCTCCCTCAGAGATGACCGGCACGAAATCGATCCGCTTAAGCAGGTCGAGCTGCTGGTAGGCCTGGACGAGCTGGGCTTGACGCGGCTTTAGCTCGTCCGGGTCGCGGTCCAGCAGCTTCGGCGGCAGGTTCATCACGTCCCTGACAAGCTCGTCGCGGGCGTTGAGCAGCGCCTCGCGGTAGCGCAGCGTGGTCTCCCGGTCGTGTGCGACCACCTGGGCCTTGAAGCCCTCGGGCAGCACCTTGTCCACGTAGTGGCGCAGCATGTGTTTGGCTTTCACGTCGACGAGCTGCTGAGCCGTCGACACGGTGCCCTTGGTGGCCCAGCGCTGCTGGAGCTGCTGTCGCTCCTCGTCGGTCAGATCCTCGAATTCCTCCTCGAAGAGCTCGTCCATGTCCTGGCCGTCACGGAGCGCGCCCTTGACCTTGAAGCCTTCGTACAGGATCGGCACGATCACGCCGTCTTCTTCAGCTTCTCGTAGGCGGTAGGTGTCGATGAACGAGCCGAAGAGGTCCACGCTGGTCTTGCGCCGACCCTTCCTCGTCATGATCGGAGTGCCGGTAAAACCGATCCGAGCAGCGTTGGGCAGCGCATCGCGGAGATTCGAGCCGAGGGAGGCGGTGTGTGAGCGGTGCACCTCGTCGATCAGCACGACGATGGAATCGTCGGTGTTTACCTCGCCCATGTCCATAGCATCTTTGGGTGATCCGTCCTGGTTTTTCTGGATCATCACGAAGACGACGCCGGGGCCGCTCCGGGCCAGGTACGTCTTGGCTCGGGCGCTGCTCTTGGCGATGTCCACCTTTTCGCCGCTCAGCTGCATGGTCTCCTGAAGCTGGTCCTGGAGCTGGGTGCGGTCGGTGACGGCCACGACCTTATAGTGCGCGAGTTCCGCGATCGACCGCAGCCGGCGGACCAGGAAGGCCATGGTGAGGCTTTTGCCAGAGCCCTGGGTGTGCCAGATGATTCCGCCGCGTTGACCCGGCTTGCCCGTCAGCAGCCTGTGGACAGTCCGCTCCACCGCCCGGAACTGCTGGTAGCGGGGTGTCACCTTGACCGTCGTGCCGGTGTCTATGGTCATGAAGGTGACGAAGTTGTGGATGATGTTGAGCAGGTTGACCGGGTCGAGCACGCCTGCAGCGAGGATCTCCTGCTTACTGAGCTGCTCCTCGGTCTTGTTCCGCCGGGTGGCCAGCTCCGTCATGGTCAGGGGGTACGGGTCGCGCCAGGGGACGTAGTGCTCGTGGGCGGCGGTGATGGTGCCGAGCCTGGCGTCCTCGCCGCTTGTCGCGACCGTCAGCTGGATGGAGTGGAAGAGCTTCGGGTTGCCGGTGGCGCTGTGTTGGTAGCGGCGGATCTGATTCACGGCCACGCCGAGGTTGCTCTGGGTGGGCTTCTTGCACTCGACGACGACGAGGGGAATGCCGTTCACGAACAGGACGAGGTCGGGGACGATCGACGTGCTGCCGCCGGTGCCGGGAACGTCCACGCGGAACTGGTTGACCACGGTAAAGTCGTTGTTCGCCGGGGTCATCCAGTCGATGAAGTGGACCGTCCTGTCCCTGCCGCCGTCGGGCCCATCCACGGCGACGCCCTTGATCAGGAGGTCGGTGACGTGCTTATTGGCTTCCAGAAGGCTGGAGGCAGGGACTCGGGTCAGGGCGTTGTAGGCCTGGCTGATCCTGGTGTCGTCCAGCCAGGGCTTGCCCTGGTCGTCGAGATTGATGCGGGCAAGCGCATCCCGTAAATGGTCTTCAACGATCACTTCGTCGAAGGTGTTGCGTAGGGACGCCTTTGCGATCCGAGGCAGGACCGCGCCTTCCTCGGCGCCGGCCGCGTGCTTCCAGCCCATGCTCTTGAGCTGCTCGATCAGCGGACGCTCCACCAGCGTAAATTCGTAGTCGGTCACCGTCCGACTCCCTCCATAAACCGTCGAACATCGTTCCCCCGAAGAAATATTCGCCGCACCGGGGCAGGCAGTTCATGCCCCGGTCATGCTAAAGATTTTCCAGTACGGCTTCCGCGTCCGAAACCCGAACCTCCCCGGTCAGCAGGTCCTCCAACAAACCCTGCTTCAATAGGTTCAGACGCTGCAATTCGCTGGACTCGTGGTTGATGCGCCCCGCTCCAGTATTTGCCACATCGATAAGTCGTTTCTGGAGTTCGATGGAGGGAAGTGGGATGGGCATGTTTTTCAGCTGAGACGAGTTGATGCTGGCCAGATTTGTCGTTTGCTTCGCGATGCTGAGAAAGTAGCGCTTTCCCTGGTGCGATGAGGAGAATGCTGCAAGATACTCTGGTAGCAGGAGGGTCCTTTCGCAACGTACTCGAAAGACATGGTTCTGGCAGATACAAGGATCGATCCTGGCATCCCACACTGCGCCGCGCCCGAGCTTGTCGAGGTCGCCGCCCTCGGTTAGAAGGACATCCCCGGCCTCGAGCAGGTAGCGCTTCGCGTCCGCACGGCTGACTCGCACGCTCTTCATTTCAGATGTGTCGATAAACCCGTCCTGAACATTCGCCACACGCAAGTAAGGAAGTTCGACTGAACCGCCAGTCTCTGTTCCTAGGGTCACACCGCTTGTAACACTTGCGAGCGCTGCAAGCGGAAGAACTGCTTCGGTCGGGTCGATGATGCGTGTGAGCTGATCAGTGACGACTGCCGTTGTGACATTCTTTAGTTTTTCGAGAATGGCTTGCTGATTCTCGATTCTGAAGTCCAGGGTATTGAGAATCTCCACGATCCGCCGCTGCTCGGGCAACGGCGGAATGCCAATCTCAAGCCTAGAGATCATATCTGTGGGCAGACGTCCAGTGCCATGGCCGGCCTCGTCGACCATGCTCAGGATCTCGCCTGCTGCCACTCTGAGTGCGAGAGCGAGAAAGGTCCCGTCGATATCTTGACGAGGGATAATAGCCTTGCAGTCCTGCCCGAAGGCGAGTTCTCGCTGTGTTACACCGACGCGGAATTCCTTCTTCAAACTCATGCCCCGGACTACGAAGAGCACTGAGCCTTCTCCCACAATTTGTGTTCCGGCCGAAGAACCGCTTTTGGTCAACCTTCGATCAGAATCGTGGATGTAGAAGTTTTTCATGCTGGCGGCGCTAATCCATGGAATATCTCCGCCCCAGAATCGCGGCTCATCGGTTGACGGCGTGCCACCGGACAGCCAAATTCCAGCGTCGCGCAGCCGCAGCGGCTTCCATCCCTCAGGAAGTTCACGCATAGCCCAGCTCCTTGAGGTATGTCTCCAGACGAGCGGCAGCGGACTCCCGCTGGGTTTCTAGAGCGCGCAAGGTAACCGCATATTTATCAACCCACGTGCGAAACGCCGACTCGGCCAGTCGGCGAGAGGCCGCCGTACGGGACTCCAGCCGAGATGAGAGCTGCGACCGAAGGACCTCGATCACCACGTCGCGATACGTATTGTCGTCAAGCGCGGCGACGGCCATGCGGAGCCGAGGCAAGAAGTCACCTTCTATCACGGCAACCTTCTTACGGGCGTCAGCTGTACGTGCTTTAAGTTTTTTGAGCTCGGCCTCAGAAAGTCGGTCCTCGACAGGCTCGTCGGCGTCCTCATCCTCTTCGGAAGTTTTGGCCGTGGCGCCCTTAAGCTGACCATTCAGTTCGGCGTAGTGTGTCTCTGCCTCCTCCAGTTCAGAGAGATAGTCTGGGATGAGGGCGGGTACAATCCGGTGGGCACGTGCCTTACGCTTCTCCGCTGCGATCTTCTGTTTGTCCCAGTACTCAACTTCTTCTTCGTCCAACTCGAACGCCGACTCAACCGTGGTTAGCCAGCCTTCGACCACACCCTCGAACCCGTTGAGCCCGAGGGCCTTAATGTCGTACTGCACCTCACCCCACCAGGCCGCGACGATGCCAGCCAACTCGAATCGGTCGAGTACCTTCAGCGGCAGCAGCTCGGTGACGAAGGAGTCGAGTAGTTCGGCCCGGGTCTCCATGACCTTGTGAGTGTCGGGCAGCTCGACCAGTCGCTTGCTATGCCGTGTCCACCACTCGGAGAACGTCTTGCGCAGCCGTGCCTCAGTAGGCTCGGCCAGCGAGGGGAGACGCTCGGCCGTTGCCTCCCATCCCTCAAGCAAGAAGTCGTAGTACTCGGCATCGCGCTCGACGAAGAGCGCGGACGGGTCGATGCCGAACGCTTCGAACAGCCCGGCCTTGGCCTCCACCTCGGACTTGGGAACTCCGCCGTGGAGGTGGGCGCGGACGTCCTGGGGCTCGGGCGGCGGGGTGTTGTCGACGTACCGCCGGATGTTGAGGTTGAAGTCGTTCTCGCGCAGTTCCTTGATGTCCACGACGCGGGCGAAGCCGGGAATGTCCCGGTACTCCTCGTATGCGGCGACGATCTTCTCCGCGTGCTGCGGGTCGAGGTAATTTTGCGCGCGGCCGGGGGTGAACTCGCGGTCCGCGTTGATGAACAGCACCTTACGGCGCTGCTCGGCGGGCCGGGGGTCGGTGCCGTGCAGGACCAGGATGCAGGCCGGGATGCCGGTGCCGTAGAAAAGGTTGGGCGCCAGGCCGATCACCGCCACCAAGCGGTCGGCCTTGATGATCCCCTCTCGGATATCCTTCTCCTTGCCACCGCGGAACAGCACGCCGTGCGGCATGACCGTCGCGCCGATGCCATCAGGAGTGAGGACGGCGAGCACGTGCTGGGCGAACATGAGGTCCGCCTTCTTGCCGCTCTCCGGCGCGTACCCGTACTTGAAGCGCTCCGTCTGCTTCATGTCGGCGGCTGAGTAGTTCAGAGAAAAGGGTGGATTGGTAAGAACCCGGTCGAAACGGGCAAGTTCGCCGTCTTCGAAGTGCTTGGGGTCAGCGAGGGTGTCCTCGTTCACGAGGTCGGCGTTGAGCACGCCGTGCAGGATCATGTTCATCTTCGATATGGCCCAGGTGGTGCCTGCCGCCTCCTGTCCGGCCAGGGTCAGGTCGCGCGAGTTCAGGCCGTGCTCGTCGATGTATTCCTTGGCGTGGATGAGCATGCCGCCCGACCCCGAGCACGGATCGTAGACACGCATGCCGGGCCTTGGCTTGAGCAGGCGGACCATCATTCGGACGACGCCACGCGGAGTGTAGAACTCGCCGCCCTTCTTGCCGGCTGAGTCGGCGAACTCGCCGATCAGGTACTCGTACGCTGCGCCGAGCAGGTCGGGGAACTCAAAGTCCTCGTTTCGCAGCCGCACCCGGTGGAAGTGGTCGATGAGCTGCTGTAGCCGTTTGTCGGAGATGGTCGACTGGCCGACCTTGCGCATGAAGTCGATGTGCTCCAGCACGCCTTCCAATGCGGTCGAGTTGTAGGTGGCCAGCCCTTCCAGTGCCTTGTTGAGCAGGTTGCCAGCGTTCTTCTCCCGGGAGTGGGCCTTGATGTACGACCAGCGGGACTCTTGGGGTACGAAGAAGCTCTCGCCCCGGTAGAAGGCAGGGGAGCCCGCCATCCGCTCGGCTTCCTGCTGGCTCTTGTTCTGCTTGAGCCACTTCTTGATGAGCTCGGCCTGGACCACGTCGAACTGGTCGGAAGCGCGCTTCAGAAACAGCATCCCGAAGATGTATTCCTTGAACTCCGAGGCGTCCATCTTGCCGCGGAGGATATCGGCCGCTCCGTACAGGTGCCGCTCAAGCTGCGGCAACGTCAGCTTCGCCACGGGGTGGCCATCTCCTTCAGTCAGTGGGACAACCGGCTCAGTCTTGCAGGCGTCAAGCGAACGAGACACGCGCTTCCTCTAATGCCAGCCGCGAGTCGTTGACGCCACCTTAGCGCTAAGGGTCTGGTGTGTACACACCAGAGAACTTGATTGCATACAGAGTTCACAGTCAACGAGCTCTCATCGCCTGTGGCCGAGACGACCGAGGGTCGGCACGGTAGCGACCGTACTGAGCCCGCCATGCGCTGGTTCATCCCCGCCCTCATCGCTCCGGACAGCTTCGCCTTGCACCCGATCGACACCGCCGCGGCGGCTCCGGCGATCGGCCGGGTCTTCCCCAAGCGCCACACGCAACTCGTCATGCCCTGGACCTGAACCCACCCGGCAGCGCGCGTGAGGAGGAGGACTGTGCCTGTAATTTGTAGTTGGCGGCTGTGAACGATAGATGGCGGATGTCAGTTGGGTCGGCCTGCGCAATGCCGCGATGATCCGCTTCGGTGGTGGGCCGATGGTGCTGGACAACCCAGGAAGACGAGAGCGGTCCTGTGCCGTTGTCGCATTGGGCCGCGAGGTAGGTGGCGTACTGGTTCAAGCGGTGACAGAGGACCATTGATCCGGCCCTCTGGCGGCTGGGGGTTGGCCCGCGCTGATCCAGAGCCAACGCCTCCAGCAACTCGTGCATCAATCTCGGCGCAGTCCTGCACCAGATGCTCCCAGGTGATGATGATGTCGCAGCAGGAATGTGGTTCGCCGCCACTGGTGAGTTGATCAAGCCGCTGGCAATGTGAGGTAGAGGCGTTGGAGTGCGGCTGCGCCGGCCTCTTCGACTTCTGGCAGGGCTCCTTGTGCGGCTCGCATGGCGCGTTGGATCTGATGGGGAAGCCGTGTGTTCTCCGCGGTAGCGATCGACTGCAGAAGGGCGTGGGAGGCTGCGGCCTTGTCGCCCGTGGCGCGGAAGACTTCGGCGACGGTGACGCGTTCGATCGTCTGCCATTGCGGCGCGACGCCGGTCGCATCTGGTGTGTCGGCTTCTGCAAGACGGGTCGCGTCCTGTAGACGGCCTGTGGCGAGCAGGCCCCGGAGGTGGACTTCTCGTACCACGAAGGCGTTGACCAGTGGTGTGCCCTGGTGGGAGTCCACGAAGCGTTGCAGGTCGGTGATTGTGGTGTCGAAGTACTCGACGTTGCCGAGTTCGGCGAGCGTACGGGCCAGGGGGATGAGGACTGCGCCGCGTTCGGAGGGGGGAGCGATGTCGCAGGCTCGTTGGAGGCGAGCAGCGGCTGCCGGCTTCTTTCCGATCTTGCGGAGTTCGTTGCCGTGGACGCGTAGAGCGCGGGTCAGAAGGGCGACGTCGTCGAGGCGGTGGGCGATGAGGAGGGCACGGCCGGTCCAGCGGGCGGCGGAGGCGAGGTTTTCCTCGGGTAGAACGTCGCCGAGGGCGACGCCCAGCATGGCGCGGGCTTGTCCGAGGAGTCGCGCGGCGGCATGGTCGGCGTGCCCTTCGAGGAGCCGTGCTTCGAGCCGCCAGACCAGGGGCCACAGTTCGTTGATGGCTTCGGCGCTGTGTCCTGACTCGCGGGCGATGGAGGCCAGGCGGATGGTGGATTCACCGAACTTGATCATGGAGATGAAGTCGGCGTCGGCGGGGTCGGTGACGCCGAGAACGTGTGGGGGCAGTCCCATGTAGTGGGCCAGCCGTCGAAGGGTGGGCACGTCGGTGATGGCCCGCCGCCCGTTCTCGAGCATCGAGATGTAGGTCGTGTCGTAGCCGAGCGCTGCGGCGAGGGTGGACTGGGTGATCTGGGTGGTGCGCCGGTACGCCTTGATGATCACTGCCAGATTGCCGGAGGCCAGGGCTGGGCTTGCGGATGGAGAGGTCCACAGCCAGATCGGTGAGCCGGCGGAGGCGCGGCTGGGCAGTGGGGCGCCGCTGATGACGTGACAGGCGGGGCAGAGGTGGGAGGCGTTCCATCCGTCGTCGACGGTTGTCGCGCATGCGGCACACTGCATGTGCTCTACCTCACTGGGTCACGCAGCCTGGAGAACCACTCGGCGATCGAGCGCTTGTAGCCTTGCGGCATCCGCAGGTTCTCCACCTCATGTTCGGCGAACAGGCCCACCTGTTTGTGCTCGTGGCTGAGCACCGGCGGCTTGTCGGTGGTCACGGTGGCGCCGTACGTCACGATCAGCACGTCGACGCCGTCGCGGATGTGGTACTGCCAGGAGTCCAGGATCGGCCCAATCTGGGCATCCCAGCCGGCTTCCTCGCTGATCTCCCGTTCAAGGCGGGCCGGCGGGTCTTCGCCGAGCTCGAGTTTGCCGCCGGGCAGTTCCCATTCATCGCGTTCGTTGCGCAGCAGCAGCACCTTGCCATCGCGGACGATCACGCCCTTCACCGACACAGGAAAGGTGTGGGGGCGGTAGTTCATCGGCAGCGGCCTCTCTGCGTGGATGGCTGTGCCTGGAACCTAACACGGTCAACCGCTGCTGACCGGGGTTCCGGAGGTTGACAATCTGTCACTTGTCCAATGCGCACGGTCTACCGGACGCTGGGTGCCGAGAACCCCCGCCCCGGCAGCTATCAGAGGTGATGACGGTGGACCATGAGGCTTTCGCCAGCCACTACGTGAGCCTGGCGAGCAGCGATGGGCTGGATCGGGCCGCCGCGATGGTGGCGCGCGATGGCCTGGTCACCTTCGATGGGGTTCACGACCGGCGCTCGGTGGTCGATCTCGCCTCGCGGCTGCTGACCACGCGGGAGCACCGGGATGCTGCGGCGGACGGTGTCACGATGATCGCCGATCGGGGTTCCGCGGCGGATCGTCTCGGCTATGCCGGATTCGGGACCGGAGAGCTTGATCCTCACACGGACGCTTCCGCGCTGGCCCGGCCGCCCAGGCTGGTGATGCTGGTGTGCGTCCAACCTGCCGAGTCCGGGGGCGAGTCGTGTGTCGTGGACGGGGCCGCCGTCTATGCCGACCTGGCCGCTCGTGCGCCTGGTTCCTTGCAGCGGCTGAAACAGCCTGGAACGGTCCGATTCGGTGACCCTGGGTATTGGGGATCGGTGTTCGAGCCGACCGCGGATGGCCGCATGACGGTCAGGCTCCGGCTTGACGGTCTGGAGCATTTCACCGAGCCCGTTGATGAGGCCGTTCCGGTGCTACGCGCCGCGATCAGCAGGCACGAGCGGGACCTTCCGCTGCGGCCGGGACAGGGTTATCTGCTGGACAACTGGCGGATGTTGCATGGGCGCCGCGAGTTTCGCGGATCTCGTCTGATGTACCGCGTTCTTGGAGATCCCGTGAGTGCCTGTGTGCTGCCTTCTGGATTTGTGCCGAGCTCCCTTGCCGTGGTGGGAGCGTCTGCTGACGCGTGGGATCGTCCATGACGATCTCCGTGGCCGCCCGCTGGGCAGGTACGCAGTGCCTTCTGCGAGTGGTATCCGCCGTGTGGCGGGCATGCGGACGCTCACCGTCTGCTCGCCGCTGTACCCCAGGTACTGATGGCGGCCCTGCCCGGAAGAATCCCGGACGGTGCCATCAGCGGTCCACGCTTCTGGGGGACGGGGTCTTGCCCTTGGGCCAGGCCGACACCGCCGCTGATGCGATGGCCGAGAAGCATGTCACCGATCTCCAGCAACGCGCCCGTGGGCTGTTCCTGTTGATGTACTCGCTCTACTGGCGTCGCTTCGTGGCCATCTATATGGGCGAATGCGATCACGGCATCGTCCTGAGGGCGGCCACGCCAGATGAGTTGTGGGAGCTCATGAGCCGGGTTGCACCACCGGACTGGCCGGGAAATTCCCTTCCATCTCTTGCGGCCAGGCCTTCCTCGGCCGTCGACGTGCCCGTCCTATCGCCTGAGTTCGCCGACGAAGAGACCAACCGATGACTACGACACGCGAGAAGACGACGCCTCCAGGCAGGTTGCGCAGCAGCTCCTAGCGTCCGAGCGCGGCTGACCGAAACGCACACCACGTGGAAGAAGCAGACGATGGCCAGGGCACAAGAACCGCAGACGATGGACCACGAACAGGAGGCCGTGTTCGAGTGGGCGCCGCACTGGCCGTCCGGCGGCCCGCTCCGGGTGTCGCACACCTCCTGCTGTGGCCGGTATGAGTGGGGCTGCGAGGGCGGGAGCTTCTTCGTGCTGCGTTCCACAGCAGACGGCTATCAGGAGACCGGGCGCGGCCGTTACCGCCAGGCCCTCGACGTCTACATCGCTCTCGCCGAGGCGCACAACGCTGAGCACGTACGCCGCGGAGAAACACCGGAGCCCGACACCTTCCTCTCGCAAAAAGGACGGCGCGGCTAACCGCGCCGGCACCCGCCATCGACCAGTTGCTCACCACGGCCAAGAGGAGGGGAGTCGTCCGTGAAACATCGACAACTCCCGCGCACGCGTCAGCCCTTATGCACGGTGGGCACGCTGCGGCGGACGGCTGCGCCGCGCAGCAACGGCGGCGCTTTCGGACGGAGGCACCGCCGACAACCTGAATCCTCATCCCTTCACAAACGTCAACGCAGGACAGGAGCAGAAGCCAATGACTACTTCAACCATCGAGCAGGCCAGCGATCAGGCGAATGAGGTTGCCGGCGCGGAAACAGGGTTCGACCCGTTCGACCTCGACATCAAGCTCGCGGAGAACACTCCGGCGGCCAACACGTCGCTGAGATGCGGCACCGGTGACACGTGCGGAAGCTCCTGCCCGAGCGCCTGCACCACGTCATAACCGCACCGGCCCGGGTTCCTTTCGACCGGACCCGGGCCTTCCGCACTGCATGCTGAGCGACGACGGAGTGAAGACGATGACGCGGACGCGGATCAGACGGTATCGGCGTACTGGTGCCGGGATGTTGCGTGCCACGGTGCATCTGGCTCCTCCTGCCCTTCCGGATTGGCCGGAACCTGGCTGCTCGATTGCGGCCTGGCGGTCGTGGTTGTCCTCGGTGTGGGCGGACGGGCCGTTCCGTCAGGCGCTCATCAACGCGAGCCCGGATCTGGCTCGCCAGGTCCGGGCCGTGCTCGACGGGCAGGTGACCAACCCCCGCCGGGCCCGCCGCGCTGCGCTCGCCGTCGCCCGATACGCCCTGCGTTACGCGCACCGCTCCACACCGTTCGGCCTGTTCGCCGGTGTCGCCGTGGTCGAGTTCGGCGACAGCTCCCACGTGCGCGTCGGGGATGCGCACGAGGCCGTCGCGCGGCCCGATCCCGCAGCGTTGGACTTGGCGATCACCGCGTGGGAGACCGGCGGGGAGCGTATGGCCGACGTCGAGGTGTGCGTCAACAACCTCGCCCGCGTGCGCGACGGCCGCGTCCATGTTCCGGCCGAGGGTGCGGATGAGTTCTCCTTGGCATCGACGGCGGCGGTGGAGCTGGTGCTGCAGGCGGCCGGCTCCCCGATTACGCATGCGGCCCTGCTGGGGAAGCTCGCCGCCGAGTTCCCGCACGTCGAACCCGGCCGCCGGGCCGAGCTGGTCACTGAACTGCTGCGTACGCGACTGCTGCGCTGTGGGCTGCGTGCCCCGGCCACCGCCACCGACCCGGCCGCCGTCGTGCCGCCCGGACTCCTTGCCGCCTGCGAGCGCACGGCGGTTGACGTGCGGTTGGATGCCGAGGTGCGGCTGCCCGAAACGGTCGCGGTCGAGATGGAGACCGCGGCGACCGTGCTGGCTCGGCTCGCGACTCATCCCGCCGGTACGCCGGCCTGGCGCCGCTACGCCGAACGGTTCGTCGACCGTTTCGGCGAGGGGGTCGAGGTGCCGGTGGAGCAGCTCACCGACCCGGGCAGCGGATTGGGATTGCCGGACGGGTTCGGCCTGTTGTCGGAGCCGCCGAGAGCGCTGTCGCGCCGGGACCGGCTGCTGCTGGAGCTCGCCGGGACGGCCGCCGTCGAAGGCAGCCGGGCGGTGATCTTGTCGGAGGCCGTGGTTGAGGATCTGGAGGCCGCTGCGGCTGAGCCGTTCACCACCTTGGCGCCGGCGCCGCACTTCGAGGTGTGCGCCCAGGTTCAGGCCCGCTCGATCGCTGCTCTGGACGCGGGCGACTTCCGGCTCCGGGTCCATACCGTCTCTCGCGCGGCAGGCGCCATGGCTGGACGGTTCTGGCATCTGCTGCCGGACCTGGCCGCGGGGTATGCCGCTCTGCCCACCGTCGCGCCTGGCGCGGTGCCGGCGCAGTTGTCGTTCCATCCCACCCGGGCCGAGGCCGACCTGCTCACCCGGGCCCCACAGGTCGTGGCGAAGCTGGTCAGCGTCGGCGAGTACCGAGACAGCGGGCAACAGGACGTGCTGTACCCGCGGGACCTGGTCGTCGGCGCCCGGGACGGTCTCCTCTATCTGGCGGTGGCCGCGACCGGGGAACGCCTGGAGCTGCTGGCACCCACGGCGATCAACTTCCTGTGGAACAACTACACGCCGCCGCTGGTCCGGTTCCTGGCTGAGATCAGCCGCGCCGCCACCGCGCAGGTGACGTGGTTCGACTGGGGCGCCGCGTGGACGTTGCCGTTCACCCCGGCGGTGCACTACCGGCGTACCGTCCTGGTCGCCGCCCGCTGGCAGCTGCGCGCCCGGACGCTGCCCGGCCGTACGGCGCCCCTGGAAGTGTGGGCCGAGCGGCTGCACGCCTGGCGCGGCCGTGCCGGGGTGCCGGAGCGGGTGCTGCTGGCCGTCGATGACCAGCATCTGCCGCTGGACCTCACCCGGGAGATGGACGTTGACCTGCTGCGCGCGCACCTGGGCGGGACGCCGGTGGCGGTGTTGTTCGAGGCGCCGCCGCCGGATGCCGACGGGTGGATCGGCGGGCGGGCGCACAGCCTGGTCGTCGCACTGGAGTCGAGGCGATGAGCGCGCTCGCGACGCAAGCGCTGGCCGAGGGCGCGCTCGGGGCGGCGCTGCTGCACATCGAGCGCGCCGACCTGGCCGCCGCGCGTCCCCTGCTGCAGGAAGCGGTCGCCGGCGGGGTCAGTACCGGGTCCAACGCTAGCCTCTATCACGGAGCCCCAGCCCTGGAGTTCGTTCTCGGCCGCGCGGGACGGATCGACTCCGAGGTACAGGCAGGCGTCGACCGGGTTGTGGCCGCCCGCCTGGCCACCGCCCGCCGGCGACGGCTGGCCCGGCACTTGCCAACACTCGCCGAATTCGACCTCATCCGCGGACTGACCGGGCTGGGCGCGCTCCTGCTGACCCGCCCCGGTCCCTCACCGCTGCTCGAAGACATCCTCAGCCACCTGGTGTCGTTGGCGTGCCCGGTCGAAACCGAGGGGCGGACGCTGCCTGGATGGTGGTCGCCAGACAGCCCTTCACACGAAGTAGATATCGTCGGCGGCCACGGCAACAACGGCATCGCGCACGGCATCGCCGGACCGCTGACACTGCTGTCCCTGGCCGCCCGCCGCAGCATCCGCGTCGACGGTCACAACAGCGCCATCACCACGTTCGCGACCTGGCTGGAGCAGTTCGGCAGCTCCTACTGGGTCACCCTCGACCAGCTCACCGACCAGCCCTTGCAGGTGCCGCCGCTGCGGCCGTCCTGGTGCTACGGGGACCTGGGGATCGCTCGCGCCCTGCAGCTGGCCGCGCTCGCGCAGCGCGATCCTGCCCGTGGGCAGCAGGCCGAAGACATCGCCCTGGCAGCTCTTGCCGACACAGACCGCCTCGACCAGGTAAGCGATGCCTCCCTCTGCCACGGCTGGGCCGGAATCCTGACCGTCACCACCGCCCTCGCCGCCGACAGCGCCACCCCCGACCGATTCACCACGAGCATCCAGCACGCCCGCCAGCGACTGGCCGCAGGAATCAACGAGCTGCCCAAGCCGGGATTTCTGGAAGGGCGCGCCGGGGCGCAACTGGCGTTGGACGCCTCCAACACCACCGGCTGGACCAGCGCCTTGCTCATCCACTGAATAACCGCCCTACGTGCCGAACCCTATCGAGCAGGAGCAACAGCAACGACATGGACAGCTACGAAGACAATCTCGCCCCACCGGCCGAGCCGGAGTGGTGGCAGGCCACGATCCGCTTCCCCGGCGATTCCGGGGTAAGTCCCGAGGCGGCGGCCAAGCTGTCAGCCGCGCTGACCGGACGGCGCTTCCACTTCCTGCGCAAAGAGGGAGGACTGCGGCTGCGCACGGACCGTCCCGTGGACGCCCTGCTCGACCAGCTCGTCGCCGACAAGGTAGCGGCCGGCTGGGCTGTCGGCATCTACGAGGCCGAGACCGACGCGTTCGGCGGCCCGCAGGGCATGGCCATCGCCCACGCCGTGTTCTGCGCCGACAGCCCCGCCGCGCTGGCCGAGACCGGCAGCCCCGACAGCAGAGAACGGTGCATCCTGCTCCTGTCGTCGATGTACCGGGCAGCCGGGCTCGACCCGTTCGAGGCCGGCGACGTATGGGCGAAGATCGGCGACCTGCGCCCGCCGATCGACCCGCCCGCCGAGGCCCGCCGGGCGGCGGCGATCACCACGATGCGGCGCCTCATGAACGCTGACACCGCCCAGCGGCCCGACCCCGAACCGGGTTGGGTCGAGCGCGTCGCCGCGTTCGAAAACGCCGGACGCCGCCTTGCCCACCTCGCGAGAGGCGGGAACCTGAAGCGCGGTCTGCGCGCCGTCCTCGCCCACCACGCGATCTTCGCGTTCAACCGGAACAACACGCCCGTGGCCGAGCAGGCCGCCGCGGCGTGGCTCGGCTGGCAGGCCGCCTTCGGAGAGACCGAACCGGCGGCCGCCTCTACCAGCCGGACCTCACCAGTACCCCCTACCTCGACCAGGATGGAGACCGCCATCAGCACCCCCGTCGACCCCACCAAGCTGCGCGAGGCCATGGTGGCCAAATACATCGACTCCGGCCACCTGCGCACCCCAGAGATCATCGACGCCTTCCGTACGGTCGAGCGCCACACGTTCATCCCCGACGCCAATGCCGAGGCCGCCTACGTCGACGACGCCGTGCCGATCAAGCACGACACCGGCGGCGAGATGATCTCCTGCATCTCCGCGCCGTCCATCGTCGCCACCCAACTGGAGCAGGTAGGCGCCCGCCCCGGCCACAACATTCTGGAGGCCGGGGCGGCCACCGGCTACAACGCCGCCCTCCTCGGCCACCTGGTCGCCCCGACCGGCCACGTGTGGACGATCGACGTCGACCAGGACCTCGTCGACACCGCCCGCACCCACCTGGCAGCCGCCGGGGCCGGCAACGTGACCGCCGTGCTCGGCGACGGCGCGGCCGGGCTTCCGGAGCACGCCCCGTTCGACCGCATCCAGTTCACCGTGGGCGCCGGCGACATCCCCACCACGGTGCTCGACCAGCTCGCCCCCGACGGCCGCCTGGTCATCCCTATGCGCATCCGCGGCAGCATCTCCCGCAGCTTCGCCCTCGAACGCGACGGCGACACCTGGAAGACCGTGTCCTGTGAGATGGCGACCTTCGTACCGCTGCGCAAGGGCATCTGCGACGACCTCTACACGCGCGTCCAGATCGCCGGGGAAGGCGACGTCCACCTGGAGACCTTCAGCGAGCAGCTCGTCGACCGCGAGGCGATGCGGACGATCCTGGACACTCCCGCTCGCCCCGTCTATACCGGGGTGAAGTTCCGGCAAGGCGACCCGTGGCAGTGGCTGTATCTGTGGCTGGCCTGCGTGCTGCCGAACGGGCTGTCGCGGATGCCCGGCCAGAGGGCCGGGTTCACCCCGCACTTCGCGTGGGGTTCGATGGCCGCGCTCGACGGTGACACCCTGGCCTACCTGACCATCCGCGAAGGACAGGACACCGAGGGACGCCTTTGGGCCATCGGCATCATCGGTCACGGCCCACGCGCCGCCGTCCTGGCCGAGCAGGTCGCCGCCGCGATCGAGGAATGGGACCGCGACTACGGCAACCACGCTCCCGCCCCTGGCTTCCGCATGGCCACCGGCGACAGCCGTGACCAGCTCAAGGCGGCCGACCCGCGCTTCATCATCGACAAGCCCGCGAGCCGGCTCGTCATCGACTGGCCGTAGAAGGGACACCAGCGTCGTGATGGACCCTGCGATCGCCGCCCGCATCCCGCTGGTCTGCCGTACCAAGCCACCCGGCAAACCCTTGGCAGCCCGCATTGCCGATCTCACCGCGCTGACCATCGAACCTGCAGGTGCCGATCACCACGACCTGGTGGCCCGCGCCTGCGGGGTCCTCAACATCTCCGCGCTCATCGCCTCCGACGCCGGACTGCCCGGCCGGGCCGCAGATCTGTGCTGGAAACAGCACAAGATCTTCGCTGAGAGCGGCAGCCTCGACCAGGAGATCGCGGTCATGTCGTTGATGCCGCTGATCAACATTTCCCGGTTGCTGATCCGTGAAGGCGACGGCAAAGCCGCCTACGAGGTGCTCGACCAGCTCTACCGCGCCGCCCAGCAGCGCAGCGCCACCGTGATCCATGGCCACGACGTCAACCTGACGCCCCTGACCCGCAGCTGCGACGACCATCGCGCGGTCTGCACGGAGCTGTGGATAGCCCTGCTCATCGACGGAGCCCGAGCTCTGGCCCAGCAAGGCCGCTGGAGCGAGGCCGCCGAGGCCATGGCCGCCCACCGCGGCATCGGCGAACGCATGCTCGATGGACGCCAACTCAAGATCCTGGCACTGATGGAGCAGGGCCTCCCCGACAAGGCCTGCGCCATGATCGAGGCCACCGTCCCTGCGGAGCCGTGGGAGCACACCGTCGCGGCGCTGTTGCGCATCGCGTGCCGCCCGCCCGGCAGCACCACCCCACCGGACGAACTGGATCACGTTGTCCAGGAGACGCTGGCTCTGATCACCCAAGATGAACCGACGACAGCGGCGTTCCGGGCACGACTCGGCCTGACCGCACGCGACCTGACCGCCGGCCAATGCCCGTCAGATGCCTCCCGCCTTGACGTAGCGCTGGTCGAGGTGGCCACCACCGACGCCTACGCTGCCCGCGACATCCTCGGCCATCAAGGGATGCGCTCCTACATGAATGACCAGCAGCAGCAGAACCTCGGCGCCGTGATCACCGCTGCAGGGCTTGGAGTCAGGCGTCTGCCTGAAGTTCATGAGCACGCTCTGACTGCGGCTGTGGGTCATGCCGAAGATCGGCTGCGGGAACTGCTCAACCAGTGTTCGGCTCGACAAGGGACCGATCACCGACGGCGGAGCCTCGACCGGCGCGGCTAGGCCGGAGACTTTCGACAGGTCTGCTCAGCTGGTCCGGGTCGATACGCTGACCGCTCGCGCGATACGGTGACCGACGAGGCGCTCAGCCGTGGCAAGCGGGTACCAGGCGGCACCTTTCACCTCGGACTCTTGAATGCGCCCTGCGTCCGCATCCGTCGCGAAGGAGTAGCCGATGTCGAGGTGGTAGTGATCAGGTTCGTCCTTCTCCGGTCGGGCCGGGACCCTGCCGTACTCGATGTAAACAGGGGTCTGCGACTCAGACGCCGGGAAGACCTGGCCGGGATCGACACCGGTCTCCTCCGTCAACTCGCGCACTGCTGCGTCAATCAACGTGGTATCGGTCGGTTCGAGGTGACCACCGGGCTGCAACACGATCCCGTACGAGAGGTGCTCAACCAGCAGAATCTTGTCGCCACGGACCAGCAGCGCGCCGACAGTCACGTGCATCCGGAAATTCCGCCGGGAGGAGAAGTCCCCACCTTGAGACAGCAGCTGCACCGGCTCAGATAGCAGCGCGGCCTCGTCCGGGTAGCGCCCGAGGTAGGCAGACAGCGCGCTTGAAATGTCCGCGTCACTGATCGCCACAGGGCACCCCCAAGCCAGCACGAGAGCAGAGTTCGCAGTGACCGATTGCTCGGATGTGAGCGACGAGCATTGGCACAGTCAGCTCCTTGGGGCATATCGTGTACGAAGGCGTTCGCATTGCCGAGCGGCGGAGATTCGTCCAGACGATCGCCGCACCCAGCGCTGGCTGCAGCTCGGTGTGGCGCAGAAGGAGCGCCGTCACCTCGATCAGGACGTCTTCCCTCCTGCGCTGGTCGCTGTGACCACCCCTCTGTGGAGTGGCTGCGCTCGACCGTCCGACCCTGCAGCGTGACACAACCGTCACAGGCTCCGCTCGGCAATACCGAAACTCAACAGCCACCCGAGACAACCTGCAGCACTGTTCGGAACTCGGAGGGTCTGTCCAGGTTCTTCTTTGTACAGTCCCAACTCGGACGCTCGGACGCGGCAGTGTTCAGGAACCTAGGAGACTATGGCACGCCATGTTGCGCACCCGAAACTCCCGCTTGTGAGCGGGGAACATCTCGTCGCACTGCATCTCCAGCAGCGATGGCATCGAGCCGCGTCCAGGCGGCGTCGGGTGCTCGGGACGAGGACGGCTCGGAGCACGCTTCGGCCGAGGCTCCGGTCGGGAAGGTCGATGGTCGGCAGCAGGGGCGGCCAACGCAGGTGGCTGTCGGAGCTCGTGGTGTCCATGCGGCTCATCGACGTGCGTTCGGTTCTTGGCGGCGTGGACACTGCTGGCACCGCCGCTGACCTCATCTGCTTCTGCGATTTTGCGGTGCAAGGAGCTGATGTCGCCGGATGGGACGTTAGACCCGCGCTGCATAAGGCCAGAGGCAGGGACATGATCGCTGGGCACGCCTGCCAGAGCGTCCACGGTGAGAGGCGAAGAGTCCTGCCGGCTACCGAGCACTCCAGCACTGCCCAGGGCTATCGCGGCAGCTGTGACCGCGGCGGCTCCGCCCACCGTCAGCAGAGCCTTGGTGCGGACTCGGCCACGCGGCCGTTGATTCTTAACGGGCATCCCCGGCTCCCCGATGTTCTTGATCGTCACGCTGCGTAGTGTAGCCGTCGCCCCTTCGGGCGGGTCGCGTTTTGGATCTTGCATTGACGAGCCGTGGGATCGACATTCCATGCGGTCTACCAGATGACCCGGATCCTGCGTTGGGCCGCATCCTGGGTAGGCAGAGGGTACGCGTCAGGCGGTCCCTCTTGCGGTTGAGGCCCTGTTTCGGTGGGACTTTCAGCCCACCTGGAGCGCTTCGGGGCGGTCGACGGTGGTGGCAATCAAGTGGGTGTGCAGGAACGCGCTGATGGCTTCGTAGGCGGTCAGTTCGTTGGCGCGGTTGGTGAAGCCGTGGCCCTCGTCGGGATAGATGTCGTAGCGGACCTGGACGCCGCGTTCACGTAGCCGGGCGACGATCTGGTCGGATTCGGCCTGGGGAACGCGTGGGTCATGGGCTCCCTGAAGAACGAACAGGGGAGCGGTGATGTTGTCGGCGTGGGTGACGGGGCTGCGCTGCAGGAGGTGTTCGGCGCGGGTGTCGGGGTCGCCGAGGACGGTGGCGACGAAGGTCTTCCAGGTGGGAGGTGATGCCTTCGCCAGGGTGAGGAGGTTGCTCGGACCACACATGGAGACGCCCGCGGCCCAGGGGTAGGGGAGGCGGGCCAGGCAGGACAGAGCGGCGAAGCCGCCGTAGGAGGAGCCCATGACGGCCAGGCGGTTCGGGTCGGCCCAGTCGAGGGTGTGCAGGTATTGGATGCCGTGGTCCAGGTCGTCGAGGTCGATGCCGCCCCAGTCGCAGTAGATGAGCTTTTGGTGGGCGGTGCCGTAGCCGGTGGATCCGGCGAAGTTGGGAGCCAGAATGGCAATCCCTTGGTGGAGAAGATGCTGGTAGAGGCCAGAGCGGGCGTAGATGGGGCGTTCCTGGGATTCCGGGCCGCCGTGGACGAACAACAGGGCCGGGTGCGGGCCGGGGCCGTCCGGGCGGTAGAGCAGGGCGTGGACGTCGCGTCCGTCGCGGGCCGGGTAGGTGATCAGCTCGGGGGCGACGGGGTCGATGACGTGCAGGGCCGGGGGGCGGGTGTCGGTGAGGTAGCGGAACTCGTGGCGAGCCAGGTCCACGACCGCTATCTCCGCCGGCCTGGCCGCGGAGTTGATCAGGATGACCGCGAAGGAGGCATCAGGCGCCAGGGACAGCGCGGAGATGACGCCGGGCGGGATGGCGGGCAGCGGGATGGGGCTGCCGTCGCGGTCGGCGTGCAGCCGGGAGCTGCCGCCCTCGTTCACGGACCAGATGCGGACGCCCGCGGCGGCGTCGAGGACCTCGACGTCCCAGCTGGGGTGTGCGATCACCTTCAGAGAATGGGCTGCGAGGTCGTAGAAGGCGGCGGCGGTGAACTCGCTCCAGTGGTCGGTGAGTAGGTGGAAGCCGCTGGCGTCCGGCGCCCAGACGCCGGGCTCGAAGACACCCTCGCCCAGGGCGGACGTCAGGCAGACCGGCTCGGCGTCCGGGTCGCTCAGGTCGGTGAGGTAGATGGCGATGTCGGTGTTGGAACGGAACCCGGTCGCCAGCAGATGGCGGCCGTCGGGGGAGAGGCTGACGGCCTCGAAGGCGACCCCGTCAGGGGGCGTGAAGCGGCGCAGTTCGCCGGTCTGCAGGTCGTGGACGATGAGGTCCTGAGCAGCGGGGTCGCGGTCGTTGGCGGTGTAGGCCAGAAGGCGGCCGGTCGGGTCGAACGGCGAGGTGGCCAGGACACGCTGACAGTCCGGACCGGAGCTGACCTCGGTCAGGCCACTCCCATCCGAGGCGACGAGGTAGAGGCGGAACTGCTCGTCTCCGTTCTCGTCGGCGGTGAACACCAGCCGCTCGCCGCAGGGTGTCCAGGCGATCTGGCGGACAGTGCGGTCATCGAAGCCGGCCACGCGACGCGGCTCGCCACCGACGACGGGCACCACCCACAGGTCGTAGTGCCCGGAGACATGGCTGGAATAGGCGACCAACTGGCCGTCCGGGGACAACGCGAGGGTGGGCTGGAAGCGTTGCTGGGGAACAAAGTCCAGGTATTCGGGCATGGCAAGACCTTTCGGGTTCAGTCGATCCAGTTGCGGCGTACGGCTGCGGCTCCGGCGGCGAAGCGGGTCTCCACGCCCAACTGTTCGCGGATGGCGGTCCAGTGCCGCCGCATGGTGTTGACGCTGATGTCCATCCGCCGGGCGATCGCCTCGTCGGACAGTCCCTGATTGAGCAGCTTGAGCACCTGCACCTGCGCGGGCGTGAGGGGTGCGGCGGCCTTCGCGCTGCCAAACGGGATTGCCTTCTCCCAGAGCAGCTCGAAGTACTCCCGTAGTGCTCCGACGATGACGGGGGAGCGCACGAGCAGTGCCCCTCCCATGCCGGTCGGTGTCAGGGGAACAAGGGCGACTGTCTCGTCGGCGAGCTTCATCTTCATCCCGATGCGGGGCAGCAGCCGCGCCTGCTCGCCGGCTTCGACCGCAGCTTCGATCGTCTTGGCGCCGATCGGGTGCTCTGCGCAGCGGGTCTCGTAGATCGCCCGGCATTGCACCTGGCCCTCGAAGACCGGTAGCGGTACGTACCCGGTGGAGTCCTCGACGGGCGCCTCCAGGACGTAGTTGTCCAGCGTGAGCCAGTCGTGCCGCGCGGCGTTGATCAGTGCGTAGGACAGGGAACTGATCTCGTCTCGGTCGGTGACGATGTGCACGAGCCGGTCCATCGCCGAGTTCGAGGATGCCGCGGCTGGCGTCTGGTGGAACTCGCTCAGTCGCTTGTGTCCTGCCAGCAGCCGCTCCTGATCACTGACGAGACGGCGTGAGAGATCCGTCAGGACGCCCTGCAGCGCGAGTTCTGGGGGAGCGGGCACGAGGCGCGGCGGCATCGCGGGGCCGTCCGGCCGGCGATGCGCCATCCCGCGAGCCGTCAGCTCGGTGACGTGCTCCTTGCTTCCCAGCAAGGACGCGGCGTCGTCCTCCGGGCAGCCGCCCTCCGTGAGCAGTATGGAGTACGACACGAAAATCTCATCCGGGACGACGCCTTCCAAAAGGCGCTGCGCTTTGACCTGATCCTGTCCGTCCACCGCCACCTCCGATCAGAGAGTAATGGTGACGACGCTCTCTGTGATGGTCCTTCTCGTCGTGTCGGGTGATGGGTGGTTCCGCGCGATGGTGACTTCTCACGATCGCGTGCTCTGCGCAGGAGGCCCGCTGTCATAGGGGTTCTCGCCGCCCTGGACGCCGCCTCCTCGGTCAGTAGGTGCCGTGGAGGGTTTCACCACCCCTGCTGCGAGGCCTCGCACGGTCTGATCAGTGCGAAGGCTCAAGAGCGGCAGGGAGGCACTATGCGGCGGCAGCTCGTCGGGGACGTGGTGAAGAAGCTGGGCGCAGTGGTTGCGGCGTCGGTGGTGTGGGCCGCGAATTCACCAGCCAGTGCGGTCAATGCAGCGCCTTACTGTCCTGCCGTGGGTCAGGTACCACAGCAGGTGTACGACATTAAGAAGGTGTGCGCGTTGGTGTATGGCGACCTGGTGCAAGGTCGAATGCCAGCCCTTTCGGATCTCCTGAAGTATCTGGCGCGGTCGCAGCGCAATCCGGCATATACCACGCTTACTTCTGAACCGCAGAAGGTGTCGAAGCCGCGCGATGCGATTTCGACGGTAAAGCAGCCTAAGGCCGACCCAGCCCAAGTTCGCAGGCGGGATCCCGAACGGCGACCGTTTGTTCAGAGCAGCGGAGGAACTGGCCGGGCTCGGGTTCTGAACCGAGATCGTCAGACAAGGGCCCACCGTCAGCAACACCCGCACAAGGACGGTAGGAAGCCATCGTCCAAGACGGTTCCCCCATCACCAGCTCCATCGGAAACGCCCTTGGCCTCGACCTCGACACCGTTTCCTATGCCCGCAGCGGGTTCTCCTGCGCCCGATCTGGTTGCGGCGGTTAGACCGCGGGCGCAGTCTCGGTCTGAGGGGATGGGTCCGCTGAGTGGCGCGTTGGCATTCGGGCTCATGCTCATGGTCCTGACGACTGCGCTTATCGGTCGGCTGCGGCCTTGGTCGGCGCAGGCCGGCGCGAGCTCGTTTGCTGCGCGTCTGCCTGGAGGTGCTGCTGGTCCACGCGGTATCGATGGTCGCAACGGAGAGGAAATCGAAGCCTTCCCGGCGGTTGTCCTGTCATCCGCTGGGGTGCAGGCGCCTACGGTCACCTGCGGGATGGCGGAGTCGGTTGCCAAGCGCGACCGCGGTGAGCACTTGGCGGCGACTCCGTCCCAGCCTGACCAGCCCGGCTTTCGCTCGGCGGTTTCAGAGGCTGAGGTGCCCCGCGTCTCAAGCGCTTCGGCCAGGGTGGGGTCGGGTTTCGTAGCGGCGGCGGGTAAGGCGAAGGTCGAGGTGCTGGGGGTTCCGCGGCTGTCGTATGGCGGGGCCGAGGTCTGTTTCGGTCGTGCCGAGGCCCGGGAGTTGTTGGCGCTGCTTGCGGTATCGCGGGACGGGGTTTCGGCGGAGGGGATTGCCGAGACGCTGTGGCTTGGGGAGGTTGCCGGGCGCCGACTGGATTCGGCGGTGCGGGAGATCAACCGGGCGATGCGGCAGGCGGTGGGGTGCGCGGCCGGCGTACGGTTCGTGCTCAAGTCCGGGGAGCGTCGGGTGCTGCCGGCGGCATCGTTCGATGCGGACTTCTGGCGGTTCGAGGACGCGTGCAAGCGGGCCTCGATCGCGGACGAGGATGCTGTGCGGGTGGCGGCTTTGCAAGAGGCGCTGGCCCTGTACCGGGGGCCGCTGCTGGCCGGGCGCGATGATCTGTGGGTGCTCCCGTCGCGGCAGGCCGCTCAGCGGCAGGCAGCGGATGCCGCTGAGCGGATGGCCGAGCTGGTGCGGGCCGATGATCCAGGGCGGGCGGTGGACGTGCTGAGGCTGGCGGTCGAGTGCATCGATCCGTACAGCGAGACGTTGTGGTGTCTGCTGATGTCGGTTCAAGGCGAACTCGGACGCCTGCCCGCGGTACGGCGGTCGTTCGAGTTGTTGAGGGAGCGGCTAGCGGAGATCGACGCGGTGCCGAGTCCGCAGGCCCGGCAGGTGTATGAGCGATTGGTGCGTTAACCAGCCGGTCCTGCGGGCGAGAACGGGCGACGAGGGAGCCCCAGTCCTGCAGGGACTCATCCGTCCGTTCGGCGTAGCGCGTCCTGGTCACGCGGGGCATAGGTGGCCAGCATGGCGGGAGTGAGCAAGCAGACAGGTCGGGTGCTGTAGACACGGGCCAGGAGGCGCAGGGCGTAGAGGGAGGGGCGGCGGCCCGTCGTCGGCCAGTTCTCGTAGTCATAGAGGCGGGATTCGCGCAGTCCCGCTCCGGCGGCGTCGGCGAGCCGGTGGAAGGCGTTGACCGTTTGGGTTGCGGTGAGGCCGGCGGCGTGGCGGTAGAGGCGGAGTGGGGTGGCGGGGTGGTCGAGGGCGAGGATGGCGGCGATCTGGTCGATGGTGAAGCCGTGCTGGCGCAGGTAGCGGCTGCGGCGGCGGCAGTCGAGCAGTGTCTGGTATCCGGTTCCGGACATGTGTCGACGTCCCCTTTCCTGTAGCACGCGGGCGTCGCGTGATCCGGGGAACGGTAGGCGGGCTCTGGGGAGGGACTCCAGTCTCGGCATGGGGTGGTCGATCGGGCGGTCACGGGGGCCGTCGTTGGGTGGGTCGGGGCATGGCCACAGGTCGGGGCGGGGTGGGCGTGGGATCGCGGGTTGGGGATGTGATTCGGGCGGGGAGGTGAGTGATCGTGCTGGTCGCTCCCGGACGTGCCGGGGTCGTGACCGGAAGGGGCCAGCCAGCATGGATAACCGTACGCAGCACTTCTCAGGCGAGCCGAGCCGACTCCTCATGCCGCGGACGCACGGGCAGCTGCGTGGGGAGGAGTTCCCGGATCTGGCACCGGGGCTGGTGATGTCGACCTTCCGCTCCCGGCCGGTGTGGGGCGGGATGGCCTGGCGGCAGGCATTCCCGGGACGCGGCGATCAGTCGGCCCCCGCGCGCCGCATGGTGGGCCGCTTGCTGGCGGACACCGGCCGGAGACACGACGCGGAGTGGGTGACGGCCGAGCTGATCGCCAACGCGCTGCAGCACTCGTGTTCGGGGCAGGCATGGGGGTTCTTCGTGGTGGAGGTGCTGCGCGGCGCGGGCGTGGCCCGGATCGTGGTGTACGACCTGGGCGGGGGTTCAGCTCCGGACTTCTCCCGGACACCGGGTTCGGTGCTGAACCTGGCCGAGCACGGGCGGGGGCTGGCCGGGGTGGCTGCGCTGGCGGTCCGGTTCGGGGTGGCGGGCGATGCGATTACCGGGCATGCGGTGTGGGTCGAGCTGGCCCTCCCCGAGGAGGCGATCGCGGCGGCCTCGGCGGCAGCAGAAGCGGGTGCTTCGGCCCGTGCTGGTGCGGAAGAGTCGGAGCCGGGCGGTGGGTTCGAAGCGATGCCGATGGCCTTTGGGACGCTCACCGAGGCAGCAGGACGCCTCGTTGCCCGTAGCGGCTTGTCGCCGGTGGGCTGTGAAGGAACCGCCAACGAGGAAGCGGGTGGCCGGACGGTGGGGGCGGGTGGAGCGGGCAACGCACTCTGCCCGGATTGCGGGGAAAGCGGTTGTTGGTCTGGCCCCTTCCGGGTGCTTGCGGAGGACGTACGTGGGCAGGCGGCGAGCCAGGTGTCGGCGTTCGGCCAGGAGCCGTGGGCACGGCAGGCGCTGGCCGGGCTGCGCGAGGATTGGCCGGGCTGGGCCTTCCTGGTGGTGCGGTGCCGGTGGATCGCGATGCGCGGCAAGCAGGCGGTGATCAGTGCGGCTGGGCCGCAGGAACTCCGCCAGGCCCTGCCTTCCGTGTCGGTAGAACCGAACGTGACCGGGCTGTTGCCAGGGTGCGGATCGGCTGTACCGGGCCTGGTCGAGGATGAGGCGTCAGAGTCTGGCTCGGTGCTGCCGATGGTGGCCGAGCTGTTGGTGATGGGATCTGATGCGGGGTGGGCGGGGGTGAGCGGGTTGCCGGGATCGGGTTCGACATGTACGGCGGGCATCGGTGGTAGTGGGGGCGCCGGTACGGGGCTGAGTGGCACGACGGCGGTGGTTGCGCCGCCGCCGGGGGCGTTGACCGCCGAACGGTCGGGGACGGGCACGTGGGCGATTGCTGCCGCTGACGTGGCGCGAGCGGGTCGGCGGCCGTACGGGTGGTCGTTGTGGCCGTGGGGCAAGCGTCGGGACCGTTCGTGTTCAGCGGCGCAGGTCGGGAAACAGGCTCGCACGACTGGCCGGGACGAGCCAGGTGGACGTGGCCACCGCCGGGTCCGGTCGAAGCCTGCCGCAGCGATGCTGACCGCTGCTGTTGCCGCCTGAGCGTTGATGTGCCCGCGCGTGATGGGCCGGGCGCGGGCTTGACGCCTGGGGTGCAGGTGGGCGTTCATACCGGTTCGCCCGTCCGGCGGCGAGCGATGCTGGACGACAGGACCGGGAGGGGTTTACTCCGCATCGGGAGCGAGGCGAACCGGCTCCTGCGACGGGACGGAGACGGCCTGTCGGCCTCGGTCATCCGGGCGCGCTATGAAGTTTTGGGCGGTAGCGAGGTTGTGTCAGATGGGGGCAGATCTTCCCACCGGAAATAGGGGTAGCGTTCCCTTGCGCGATTAAGGCCGCTACCCCGCGCAGATGGTGTTTTCGCAGGTCTTACCGGTTTCGGACAGTGCGCTGGGCGGCCCGACTCGTCTAAGGACGAGTCCTTTAAATATGTGTGCGCGTGTGTGAAGAGGCTGACCGTGCTGCTGCTGGCCCCGCTCGCCGGCTCATCTTGTATCCCATGGCTCCTTCGACTGCCAGCCCCCTGGCCGGCTCGCGGCATGGCCGCGAGCCGGCCTGTTTGTGGAGCGTGTGACGGGTGTGGTGTGGGCCGAGGCAGCGTCGGGACGGATGCGGGGGATGGCGCGGTCGGGGTCGCTGACGGTTGGCTGACCGGCCCGGGGACGCCTACGGCCCCGGTGCCGCCGTGGGGCGGTGCCAGGGCCGGTGGGTTGTCCAGGGGCGGGGTTACGCGGTGGCGGGTGTGTAGGTTCCCTCAGGTGTGTTCATGTCGTCCGGCGCGGTGGGGGCGGGGGGATGGATGGCGACGTGGGTGGCGATCAGTTCGGCGACGTCGGCGGGCGGGGTGTCAGCGGGCATGTCGGTGACGGGGCAGGTGCCATCGGGGCCGGTGTGGCCGAGGTAGGTCCATTCGATCGTGAGCGGTGGCGCGGGGGCGGGGGCGTCGGCGGGGGTCAGCGCGATGATCAGTCGGACGAGGTGGTGGTCAGGTGAGCGGTACAGCTGGTTGAAGGTGTCGTGTTGCCGGACTTCGTTGCGGTAGTACCGGTTGCCCTGCATGCGGCGTTGGTAGCCGTGTTGAGTCAGGGCGCGGGTGTAGGGCAGCGTAAGGGGCATGTACGCGGCGATGTCGGCGCGGTCGTGGTAGTAGTCGCCGAGGATGTCGGTCATGTGGGCGGCGATCATGTAGAAGTCGGGCGGTGCGCCCGGCGTGCATGCCGGGCAGGTGGAGGCGTCTTCGCCGGGGTCGCAATCGCCTCCGAGGGTGAACATCTCCTCGTAGGTGCAGATTTCGAGGAGGCTGCCGTCGTCGCCGCGTTCGGGGCGGACGATGACGGGTTGCCCGTGGCGGTCGTCCCACATGATCGCCCATCCGGGGCCGTAGTTGGCTAGCGCGCGGACGTGTCCGGGGCTGACCATGCGGCGGCGGGTGGCGGTGCGGCGGTTGGCGCGTGTCATGCGGTGTGCCTTTCGATTTCCCCGGCGGGTTATTCCGGGTGCCGTGTCGGCGGTGTTTACCGCCTAATTCAATGGACGCTCGATGCCCGTATGTTTGTCAACCGGGATGCGCATTCATCTCACAGATTCTTTCGTATCGCATTCCGGCATTCGGGCATCGTTCGCCGTCGTCCATTGCAATAGGTGAAGAGCTGGACGTGGGTCGAATGTCAAGCTGATCGCGGAAGTTTCTCATGAGGTGTTTTTGCAGATCGGCGGTTGGTTTTGTTAGGGCAGCCTCTCCAGCCGTTGCGGTGACTAAATTTGTTGGCCGGTCGACTTGCTGTCCGCGTTATGGGCGAGGGATGGTCGTGACGCAAACGAAAAACACCGGCCCGGACGGGGTCGGTATAGCGACCGGAAAGGGCGTCACGAAATGGCTATTCACATCGCGGAAATGACCGCTACCGACACCGCCCCCGCTGACGCGGAAACCGCCGTCACCATTCCTTCCGACACCGGGCCTGTGACGGCCCCTGACGGCCCCGACGCCGCAGCCCCGGACACCGACAACACCCCGGACGCGGACGGGCGTGTGGCGGCGGTGTGGGCGGCGCTGAACGCCGAGCCGGGTTCGTCGGCCACGGTGATCGGGGCGGCGGCCGGGCTGAGCCGGATGGTCGCGGGCAAGATCCTCAACCAGCTCGAGACCGAAGGGCAGGCCCGCCGCGAGCCGGGGGTGAACGACGGTCAAACGCGGGGCCGCGCCGCTGACCGATGGTTCCCGATCACGGTCGACACCCCCGTGCCGACCGCTGACGCCTCGGCCTCGACGGATGTCACGCCCGACGAGCCGACCACTTCGGACGCCAACACCGAGAGCGCAGCAGATGAGGAGGTGTTCACCGCCGCCGACCTTCCCCCGGCGGACGAGCTGATCGACGAGGAAGTCCTGACGGGCGAAGAGAACCGCGAACCTGAGGGGCTGAGCGCCGATGGGACGACCGGCGAGGTGCCGGATCGAGCGGATGGCGAATCTGCCTCAGCCTCTAGCTCCGACCCCTCCGAGGCGAAGCCGGTGACCGATGATCCGGCATGGGCATGCGTTCGGGCGGAACTGACCGAGCTGGTGGATCTGTTCAGCGGAGCGATCATGGCCAAGGACCAGGGGAATGCCGTGATGGCGCTGGGGTGCCTGGAAATGGCCATGACGAAGGCCGCCTCGGCGCACCGGAACGCGCGGGCGGTGCTGACCGGCACCACCGCCGCCCCGGCCCGTCCGGCTGCGACCCGTCCGGGTGCCGCAAGCGGCGCGGGTACGGGAAACGGGGTCCGGACGGGTGTGCTGCGGGACATGGTGCACGCGCACCTGCTCGAGTTCCCGGACAAGGACTTCACCCCGTACGAGATCGGGCGGGCGCTGGACCGTTCGTCCGGTGCGGTGGCCAATGCCCTGGACCGGCTGGTCAGCCTCGGGGATGCGGTGCTGTCCTGTGAGCGGCCCCGCCGCTTCGCCCTCGCCCCCACCAGCAACCCCGCTCACGGCGCGTCAGCCGACGCTGACGCCGAAGGCGGCGCGGGGGCCGACAGCTACGACGGTTGAGCCGGGGGCGGGCGGGCCGTCCTGACCGGCCCGCCCGCCGGAACGGACGCCGGGCCGGATCCCTCCACCCACCCCCCCGGGCCCGCCCCCCCCCCCCCCCCCCACATCTGGCCGCCAGCGGCGGCGACGGGGAGGCGCGCGGGGGGCCATACCCGGCGACCGAGGA
>NZ_JBFANM010000104.1:0-35598 GCF_040674815.1 Nonomuraea sp. NPDC049709 | reverse complement strand
GGTGGCGGCCGGGCGGGTGGTGGCGGCCGGGCGGGTGGTGGCGGCCGGGCGGGTGGTGGCGGCCGGGCGGGTGGTGGCGGCCGGGCGGGCCACCGAGCTGGACCGGGTGGCGCCGCTGTCCACGCTGTGGCGGGCGCTGGGCCCTTCGGAAGGGGCGCCGGGCCCTTTGGACGGGGCGCTGTCGGCTCCGGAGCGCGGGCCGGACGGCGGTTTCCGCGCGATCGAGCGACTCGGTGAGGAGATCGACCGGTTCACCCGGTCCAGGCCGCTGGCGATCGTCCTGGACGACGTCCAGTGGGCGGACGAGCTGACGTGCCTGGCGCTGCGGCAGCTCGTGCCCGGGCTGGCCGGGTCGCCGGTCGTGTGGCTGTTGGCCCGGCGGCCCCTGCCCGAGCAGGAGGCGGTGGAGCGGCTGATCGCCGAGGGCAGCGCGCGGAGGGTGCCGCTGCCGCCGCTCGCCCCGGACGAGGCGGCCGAGCTGTGCGGGCGGCTGCTCGGGGCGGAGCCGGGGGCGTCGGTGCTGGAGCTGGCGCGGGCCGCCGGCGGGAACCCGTTCCTGCTGGAGGAGGTCCTGAGCGGGCTGCTGGCGGAGGGCCGGATCACGGTGCGCGGCGGTGTCGCCTCGGTGCACGGCGGCCTCGCCTCGGTGTCCGGCGCGTCCGCGCTGCCGGCGGGGTTCGTGGCCGCCGTGGAGCGGCGGTTGCGCGATCTGTCGGCGGAGGCCCGGCGGTTGCTGGAGGTGGGGGCGGTGCTGCGGCGGCCGTTCTCGGTGCACGAGGCCGCCGGGATGCTGGGGGTCCCGCCCGGGGCGCTGCTCGGGCACGTCGACGGTGCCGTGCGCGCGGGTGCGCTGGTCGGGGAGGGTGACCGGCTGGCGTTCAGGCACGACCTCATCAGGGAGGCGGTGTACGGGGGGCTCGGGGCGGCGATCAGGACCGCCCTGCACCGGGAGGCGGCGACCGTACTCCGGCGCGAGGGCCGCCCGCCGGCGGAGCTGGCCGAGCACCTCCGGCACGGGGCCCGGGTGGGCGACCTGGCGGCGGTCCGGGAGCTACGGGCGGCGGCGGAGGAGATGAAGGCCGTCGCCCCCTCGGCCGCCGCCGACCTGATGCTCCGAGCACTCGACCTGACGGGCCGGCGCCCGGTCGCGGCAACCCCGCCCCAAGACGCCCCCGCAACCACCTACAGCCCGATGCCCGACCGTCCAGGTGACCACCCGATGCCCGGCGGTCCTGGTGACCTGCCGCTGTCGGACCAGCCTGGCGGTCCGGCGTCCGACGCGCCCGCTGAGCCCACCGCCGGCACAGGCGGTGGCCCGGGTCTCGTGCCGGGCGGTGAGGCGGAGACCGTGCCGGACCGTCAGGCGGAAACCGTGCCGGACGGTGAGCCGGAAACCGCACCGGACGGTGAGCCGCAAGCTGCGCCGGGCAATGAGACGGAGGGCGTGGCGGGTGGGGGGCTGGTGGCCGTGGTGGTGCGGTTGCTGGCCTCGGCGGGGCGGCTGGGTGAGGCGCGGGAGATCGCCGATGGGCGGGACGTGACTCTGGGGGTGGCGGAGGAGGCGGGGATCGCGCTCGGGCTGGCGGAGGCGCTCAAGCACGCCGGTGACGACGAGGGTGTCATCCGGCGGACTGGCCGGGTGCTGGCGCTGCCCGGGGTGCCGGTGCGGGAGCGGGCTCGGTTGCTGGCCGTACGGGCGCACGCGCTGATGATGACCGGCCGGATCGATGCGGCCGACGCGGCGGCGGTGGAGGCGGTCGCGGAGGGCGAGGTGTTCGCCCAGGTGGTGGGGTTGCAGGCGCGTTCCACCGTGGCGGTCTTCCGTGGCGACCTGGGGGACGCGCTGCGGCATGCGGAGCGGGCGGTGGGGCTGGCGGACGCGGCGGGCGGGGAGACGGCGCACCGGCATCCGCGGTTGTGGCTGGGGGCCGCGCTGACGGCGCTGGACCGGTTCGAGGAGGCGCGGGACACGTACGCGGTGGTCGAGCGGGAGTCCGGCCGGCTCGGTACGGCGTGGGCGCTGCCCCTGCTGCACCGGTTCCGGGCCGAGCTGTGGCTGGCCTGGGGGCGGCTGGACGACGCGGCGGCCGAGGCGGAGACGGGGCTGCGGGTGGCGGAGCAGCTCTCGGCAATGGCGCTGGCCCCGGCGCTGCTGGGCGTGCTCGGGCACGTGACGCTCCTGCGCGGCGACCCGCGGGCGGCGCAGGAGTTCCTGGACCGGGGACGGGAACTGGCGGGCGACGGGGCCGGGCTGGTGGCCGAGGAACTGCGATGGCGAGCACCCGCTCTCCCGGCGCCTCAACCAGCCGCACTCACGGATGGTCGCCGATCCGTGCCCGGGCCTCCGGCGGGCGAGCTTCAAGGTGCCCGTCCTCCCGTGCCCGACCCCTCGGCGGGCGAGCTCCGAGGTTCCCGTCCTCCCGTGCCCGGTCCTCCGGCGGGCGAGCTTCGGGGTGCCCGTCCTCCGGTGCCCGGTGCTGCGGTGGGCGGGGGCGCGGTGAGTGGGGCGATGGCGTACCTGATCGTGCAGGAGCCGTGGATGGCGGCGCGGTGGCGGGGAGTGGCCGGGGTGGTGGAGTGCGTGCGGGACCTGGCTCGGCGCAATCCCGGTCACCTGTCCCTGGCGGCGGGGGCCGCGCACGCCGAGGGGAGGCTGGACGAGGCGATCGCGCTCCATCGGGCCGGTCCCAGGCCGCTCGGGCTGGCGGCGGCGCTGGAGGAGGCGGGGCGGCGGGCCGAGGCCCTCGACGTGTACCGGGCGTGTGGCGCGGTATCTCCCGCCGAGTCCGGCACAGGACCGCCGGCCTCTCCCGGCCGGCCGGGGTTTGGACCGCCGGCCTCCCCCGGCCGACCGGAGCAAGGGCCGGGGGCCCGGGAGGCGGGGGCCGGGCAGGGGTGGGCGGCGTTGACGGCGGCCGAGTTGCGGGTCGTACGGCTCGTCGCCCAGGGCATGACGAACAGGGAGGCCGCAGCGGCCCTGTTCCTGTCCCCGCACACGATCGACACCCACCTCCGCCACGCCTTCGCCAAGCTCGGGGTGAACAGCCGGGTGGAGCTGACCCGCCAGGCGCTCACCCACGAGCCCCCCGCCCCGTGACACCTGCCGATCACACCTGCGGGCCGGTCAGGGCTGGAGCAGGGGCAGCAGGGCTTGCGCGTCCTGCTCCGTGAGCGAGATCCCGAGCTCGTCACGCAGCCACCCGGCCAGCTCCCCCGCCCCGGAGAACGTCATCCCCTCCAGCCGGATCCGGGCGTCGGCCGTCGTCCGCTGGGCGAGCACGTGCCGGACGAACGGCGAATGCGGGCTGTTGGCCACGTAGAAGTTCGCCACCTCGAAGTCGCTCGGGAGCTGCGGCTCGTCCGCCCGGAACGCGTACAGCTCCGTCTCCTCCGACGACAGCACCCAGAACTCCCCGTCGCGCCCGAGCCGCCACCGCCACGCCCCCGACTCCAGCGACGCCCCCTCCTCGAACGGGATCGGCTCCACCAGCCCCTCCCCGCCGAACCCGACGTCCGCCAGCCATGTGCGCCCGCCCGCCCGTACGGTGAGGGTGGCGTGCGAGCGGGGCAGGTGGCGGCGGCCCAGCCGGATCCTGGCCAGGTGCCGGGTGACGGGGAAACCCAGGCGTTCCAGGGCGGCGGCGAACAGCAGGTTGTGCTCGTGGCAGTAGCCGCCGCGCCCGCCGGTCACCAGCTTGTCCTGGAGGCTGCCCAGGTCGAGGAGGATCCCCCGGCCGAGGAGCACGTCCAGGTTCTCGAACGGGATGGAGCGCACGTGCCCCAGATGGACGGCGCGCAGCGTCTCCGCCGTCGGGGTACGCGGCCCGTCGTGGCCGATGCGATTCAGATAGGCGTCAAGGTCGAGCTTCTCGATGTCCCATGTCATGGGATCGACGATGGCGGGTACGGGGTCCGGCGCGCATCACGTGTTCACGGGATTCGCCGACAAGACCAGCCTGACGGCGAAGTTTCGGTACCCGGCCCGCTCGAACGCCCTGGCCATCGGCACGTTGCCCGCGTCCGTGTCGGCCACGATCCGCCGCACCCCGCGCCCGGCGTGGAAGCGGGTGATCTCGGCGAGCAGGTCGTCGACGTACCCGTGGCCGCGCTGCTCCGGCACCACCCCGAGATAGCCCACCACGGGCCCGCCGTTGTTGGCCGACGGCAGCGCGACCCCGACGAGCGCACCGCCCTTGTCGTACGCCAGCCGCCACCAGGCCCGCTCCCCCGGCATCGACCGGTAGTCGCGCACGTCCTCCCGCGCCTGGGCCACCGGGTCCATGGTGGCCAGGGCCTGGCGGGTGTGGAAGTCGAGCGTCCCCTCCGCCACCCTGCGGAACGCCGACACGAACGCCTCGTCGTCGTCATCGCCCCGGAAGACGAGCCGCTCCGAGGGCTCGGGCACGGGGGCGTCGCCCTCCGTCCAGGCGTAACGCAGGCGTTCCAGCTCCTCGGTCAGCCCGGCGCGCCCCGCGGCAGCCCATCGCCAGGCCACGGCGGCGCCGGCTCTGGGGTCGTCGCGCCAGCCGTTGGGGACGAAGACGTGATACGCGGGCGCCTGCCCGTAACCGGCATGGGCCCGGCGCAGCAGCTCGGCGGCCACGCTCACGCGGTCGCCGGCCGATGGATGAACGTGCAGGCAGTCGAGCGCGAGCGGGCCGGTGCTGTCCGGGAAGCTCCACCACACGGCTCGGGCCAGGATCTCGCCGCTCTCCTCGTCCTCGGCGAGCCAGATGTGGTCGAAGCGGTAGTTGCCGCTCTCCAGGTACGACAGCAGCCGGTCGGGGTGGGACCAGCTGATGGACTCGTCGACGACGCAGCCGAGCAGGCGGTCTAGATCGCCCTCGACGGCGGGACGGAAACGCATGAATCCTCCGAGAAGCAGAAGCGGGCGCGGAGAGCGCCCAGGCAAGTACCGAACATCTCAGCGCCTCCTTTCTTCCGACTTTTCGGCGTCAGCGGGCACTCTATCGGAAATATCGCGAAAGGATGGGCTCGTGAGCTCCTACGACGACACGCTGCCCCTGCAGCCGCCGATCCGGCTGCCCGGCGAGGCCACGCTCGCCGCGGCCGTACGCACCGCTCCCCTGGCCGACGAGCTGAAGCCGGAAGGCGACGACGCGGAGGTGCTGGCCGTCTGGGCGGAGCACTGCCGTGTGCGGCTGGCCGAGGACGAGGGGCTGCTGCTGGAGCTGATCAGGATGTTCCTGTCCAGGGAACCGGTCAAGGGCGAGCGGCCCGGGACGCTGACGGATCTCGGCCTGGTACGGCAGGCGGAGCCGTACACGCTGAGCTGGCTCGGCCTGTGGGTGGCGCGGCAGATCATCGCCGAGACCACCGGGCAGGACATCCCCGTGATGGGCTCGCTCGCGGACGCCGACGCGGCGGCGCTGCTGCACGGGCTGCGGTCGTACCCGGAGGGCGAGCGCGGCGAGGAGCTGGCCGGGTGGCTCAAGGACAGGGACGCCGCGGCCGCGGCGGCCGAGATCGCCTCGGTGCTGGGCACGGTGAGCCCGCTGAGCCGCGCGGTCGGCGTGGAGGTGCTGTCGACGGGCCTCGGCGACGAGGGCCGGCCGGCGCTGGCCCGGCTGCTGGAGGAGCCCAAGCTGGGGGCGGTGATCGCGGCCAGGACCGGCCGGGAGGAGCGGCAGCCGGCGCCCGAGGAGATCGCCTGGGTGCTGGTGGACATGGCGGCGGCGCTGCTGGAGTTCGGGGGCGAGACGGGCGAGGTGATCGAGTCGATCGCCATGGGCATGGAGGCCGAGGAGCAGGCGGGGACGATCGCCATCCTGGCCTTCGGGGATCATCCTTGGACGGGGCAGGTGCTGCGGGTGTTCATCGAGCACCATCCGGACGAGCGTGTCGCGGCGGCGGCCCGCAAGGCGTTGCGGCGGTTGCACGGGCTGGCCGACGCGCGGGGGTGAGGACACTCCTTTTTCTCGTCTCCATATGAGCAAACAGAAATCCTCATATCAGAGCCGACATCTCGTCTCATGCCGCAGCATTGTCCTGCCGCATGGGTTGCGGAAAAGTTGCGCGGCAATAGCCTGTCCCTCTCGCGACCTGCGCCGGCACTCCATCTGCCACGTGCTCGACCGCCGCCGGCCCTAACGCAAATCCGGCCAACTATTAAGGAATGCCGCGTAATCACGAAACGTCGGGAATTTCGCGCGGGCATGGACCGGTACGCCCGCCTCAACCGCACGGTCGAAAGCGTCGGGAGCCTGCGGATCTGCCGGGCCCCGGGCGGCGGCGCGACAGCGACCCCGGGAGAGCGCCGGTAGAGTCGGCTCGGTGACCAAGCATGTGATCTTCCCTCAGACCGGCATCCTGGGTGACGCGTTCGCCTGTGAGTGCGGCGTCGTGCTGGGCGGCCGGATGACGGCCGAGCTGCACGCCGCCGAGAACGGGCTGTGCTCGGCCTGCTTCGGCACGGCCGAGGAGGAGGCGGCGCCGGGGCTGACGCGCGGCTGCAGGAGCTGCGCCGGCACCGGGCGGCGCAGGGAGCAGATCACCTGGCAGCTCGCGCACGCCGAGGCCGAGCACCTCATCACCATGACCGTCGTACGCGGGATCGTGGCGGGGTTCGACGGCCCGTTCCACCTGTCGGAGATCGCCGACACGGTCAGGAACGGGCTGGGCCTGCCCACCGGGCGGCTCCCGGTGGGGCCGCGGGTGCGCGACCTGCTCCTGCAGCTGCAGGCCGCGGGCGAGATCACCATGTTGTCGGCGCCCGACGAGATGGTCGGCACGGACATGGTCCTCTACCGCGACCCGCAGTGGCAGCGCGCCCGCACTCTCGGCCTGTGACCGCCTGCCGTCGGCCCGGCCGTCAGCCCTACCGTCATCGGGGCCGTCAGCCCTACGGTCAGCGGGGCACGAAGCCGCGGTAGACGACGCGCCGCCGCTGGAGCACCGGCCACTGCCGGCCCTTGATGCCGCGCAGCACGCCGGCGGTCACCGCGCCGGTGAGGAGGGTGCCGAATATGCCGCTCACGACGAGCATGAAGGCGATTGCCATGTCGATTCCTTCACCAGGAGTTCGAAGCTGAACAGCAGGCCAGAACAGTGCCGGCCCCCGCCCTATTCCGAGCCCGGCGGCGCGGCGGCGGAGCCGGGCCGCCGGGATCAGCTCTCCCGGACGCGGCAGACGATCTCGCCGTGCAGGATCGACAGCCAGCCGTCCTCGGCCGCCGCCCACTCCAGCCACCCCTCGGAGATGCGCCGCAGGTCCGCCTCCGTGGCGGCGCCGGTGGCCAGGGCCCGCTCGGCCATGGCGGAGCGCTGGATCCGCTCCGCCCACATCCCGCCCCACCAGGCCCGGTCCTCCGGTGTGGCGAAGCACCAGGTGGAGGAGGTGGCGGTGACGTCCTCGAAGCCCGCCGCCCTGGCCCACGACAGCAGCCGCCGCCCGGCGTCCGGCTCGCCCCCGTTGCCCCGCGCGACCTGCTGGTACAGCTCCATCCAGTCGTCCAGCGCCGGCACCCGCGGATACCAGGTGAAGCCGGAGTAGTCGCTGTCGCGCGCCGCCACGAACCCGCGCGGCTTGGCCACCCGGCCCATCTCCCGCAGCGCCGACACCGGATCGCCGACGTGCTGCAGCACCTGGTGCGCGTGCACCACGCAGAACGTGTCGTCGGGGAAACGCAGCGCGTGCACGTCGGCCACGGCGAAGTCCACGTTCTCCACCCCTCGGGCGGTCACCTCCGCCCTCGCCAGGTCGAGCGTCTCCTCGCTCACCTCGGACGCCGTCACGTGCCCGACCAGGCCCGCCAGGTCGGCGGTGATCGTGCCGGGCCCGCTGCCCACGTCCAGCACCTTCATGTGCGGCTTGAGGTGGGGCAGCAGGTACGCGGCCGAGTTCCCGGCGGTGCGCCAGCGGTGCGAGCGCAGCACGGACTCGTGGTGGCCATGGGTGTAGACGGCGTCCATCGGCAGACTCCCGCGTTTCGCGACGTGGGATCACCCTAGCGCCTGTCTCACCATTCAAGAGATAATGTCTCGTATAGCGAGACGAGAACACCCATCCGCCACCGCTCGTAAACTTGTCGCGAAACATTCGCAAACCACAGGAAAGGCGTGGTCGTGGGAGAGGTCCGGCCGATCGTGCACGTGGGCGACCCGGTGCTGCACCACCCGTGCGAGCCGGTGACCCGGTTCGACGGCGAGCTGGCGGAGCTGGTGGCGGACATGTTCGCGAGCATGTACGCGGCGGAGGGCGTCGGCCTGGCCGCCAACCAGATCGGCGTGCCGCTGCGCGTGTTCGTCTACGACTGCCCCGACGCCGAGGGGCAGCGGCACAAGGGCGTGGTCGTCAACCCCGAGCTGGAGCTGCCCGGCGTCGGCGAGCGGCAGCTCGACACCGGCGACGAGGGCTGCCTGTCCGTCCCCGGCCAGTACGCGCCGCTCCCCCGCGCCGACCACGCCACCGTGCGCGGCTTCGACGCCGCCGGCGAGCCCGTCACGGTCGAGGGCACCGGCCTGCTGTCCCGCTGCCTGCAGCACGAGACCGACCACCTCGACGGTCACCTCTACATCGACCGCCTGCCCGCCAAGCGCCGCAAGCAGGTGCTGGCCGCCTACCAGGAATCCACTAAAGCGGATAAAGCATCGCTATAGTGGAGGAATGGAAGGCGAAGGGGTCCTGTCCAGCGGGCTGTCCATGGCCGAGCTGGGCCTGCGGATCCGGGGCGAGCGCCGGGCGCGCGGGCTGTCCATCGAGCGGCTGGCCGGGCTGAGCGGCATCAGCAGGAGCATGGTCTCCGAGGTCGAGCGGGGCACCAAGACCCCGACCGTGCTGGTGCTCGACCGGCTGGCCACGGCGCTGGGCACCTCGATCTCCCGGCTGCTCGACGAGCCCGCGCACGGGGCCATGCGGGTGCTGCGCCACGCCGAGCAGCGGGTCCTGCGCGACCCGTCCGGCTGGGAGCGGCGGGTGCTGTCGCCGGTGCTGGGCGAGGTGGAGTTCGAGTTCATGCGCACGACCATCGGGCCGGGCGTGGACGCGGGCGAGTTCGTGCCGCACGCGCCGGGCTCGCGGGAATACCTCGCGGTCGAGCGCGGCGGCCTGCGGCTGACGATCGACGGCAGGCCGCACACGCTGGCGGCGGGCGACTCGGCGTACTACCCGGGTGACCGCCGCCACGCCTTCGCCAACGACGGCACCACCGACTGCGTCTTCTACCTGGCCATGGAGCTGGGCCAGACGACGGGGGCAGTCGGGCACCACGAACCACGGAGGGAATCGCCCGATGGATGAGCTGCGCCTGGCCGGAGCGAAGGCGGCCGCGATCATGGCCGACCACCTCGAGGGCGTCGGCGACCGGCCCGTGTGGCGGCCGGTGCCGGACGGCGACCTGGCCTGGCTCACCGGCCAGGAGCTGCCGGAGACGGGGCGCGCGCTGGACGATCTGCTGGAGGACGCGCGGGCGCACGTGCTGCCGTACCCGATGGGCAACGGGCACCCGCGCTTCTTCGGCTGGGTGAACTCGCCGCCCAATCCGGCGGGCGTGCTCGTCGAACCGCTGGCCGCGGCCCTGAACCCGAGCGTCGCCGGTGGCGACCACGCCGGGCCGCACCTGGAGCGCACGGTGGTGCGCTGGCTGGCCGGCCTCGTCGGCTTCCCGCACCCGCCCGGTGGCGGGCTGCTGACCAGCGGCGCGTCCATGGCCACCGTGATCTGCCTGGCCACCGCCCGCCAGCGGGCCGCGCTGGCGGCCGGGTGGGACGCCCGCGAGGAGGGGCTGGCCGGCCGGCCGCCCATGGTCATGTACGTGACCGAGGAGGGGCACAGCTGCCTGCACAAGGCGGCCCAGCTGCTCGGCCTGGGGGCGCGGAACGTGCGTACGGTGCCGGTGGACGCGGCGTACCGGATGGACGTGGGCGCGCTGCGCGCCATGATCGCCGAGGACCTGGACGCGGGGCTGCGGCCGTTCTGCGTGGCGGGCAGCGCGGGCACCGTCAACTCCGGCGCGGTGGACCCCCTGGACGAGATCGCCGACGTGGCCGGCTCCTACGGGCTGTGGTTCCACGTGGACGGCGCGTACGGCGCGCTCGGCGTCCTGGCCGACGGCGCCGCGCCGCACTACGCCGGGCTGGAGCGGGCCGACTCGCTGGCCCTGGACCCGCACAAGTGGCTCGGGGTGCCGGTGGGCTGCGGCTGCGCGCTGCTGCGCGAGCCGGCCGCCGCGCGGGCCGCGTTCAGCCTGGTGCCCTCCTACCTGATCGACGACAACGCGGACGACCTGGGCTGGTTCGCCGAGTACGGCCCCGAGCAGACCCGCCCGTTCCGCGCGCTGAAGACCTGGGCGACGCTGTCGTACCTGGGCCGGACGGGCGTCAAGCGCCTGGTGGACCACACGACCGGGCTGGCCCGCACCCTGGCCGCCATGGTCGAGCAGGCTCCGGACTTCGAACTGCTCGCGCCGGTCACGACCTCGATCACCGCGTTCCGCCACATCCCGCGCCCCGACGGCCTGGACGCGCTCAACCGGGCCATCCCCGGCGCGGTCCAGGCGCGTGGCAACGTCTTCTTCACCGGCACCCGGCTGGGCGGGCACGAGGCGCTGCGGGCGTGCTTCCTGCACCCGGACACGACCGAGCGGGACCTGGCGATCCTGCTCGACGAGATCCGGGTGGCGGCCAAGAGCCTCTGACCCCACGGTCGGGCCCCGGCGCCGGAACGGGTCCGGGGGGCCGACGCGGCGCTCGTCACGGCGGGTGACGACGCGCGCGGCCCGCCGGCCCGGCACGCACGGCGGGCGAAGAGAAGCGGCCGGGTCCCGTGAATCGCGCACCCGCCCGGGTAGGGGGTCGGCCGGACCGATCCACAGGAGGCTCCCATGGCGAAGACCGTGGCAGATGTGATGACTTCCCACCCGGCGACGGTGGAGGCCGACCAGCCGGTGTCCGTCGCGGCGACGCTCATGCGCGACAACGACACCGGGGCGATCATCGTCAACGACAACGGCCGCATCAAGGGCATCGTCACCGACCGTGACATCGCCGTCCGCGTCGTCGCCGACGACCGGGGCCCGGACACGCCGGTACGCGAGGCGTGCAGCCCGTCCGTCGAGGCCGTCGGGCCCGACACCAGCATCGACCAGGCCGTCCAGCTCATGCGTACGCACGCCGTACGCCGCCTGCCGGTGGTCGAGGACGGCCGCGCGGTCGGCGTGGTGAGCCTGGGCGACCTGGCCGTCGAGCGCGACCCGAACTCCGCGCTCGCCGACATTTCCGCCGCCGAGGGCAACCGGTAACGTGGCGGTGTGGTCACAGTCGACGACGTACGACAGTTCGCGCGCACGCTCCCCCGCTCGTCGGAGCACCTCATCCGGGACCGCGTGAAGTTCCGCGTGGGCCAGATCGTCTACGTCGCGTTCTCGCGTGACGAGACGCAGATGGGGTTCGGCTTCCCCAAGGAGGAGCGTGCGGCGCTGGTGGCCGCCGAGCCGGCCAAGTTCCTCCTGCCGGGGGAGTCCGACATGCGCTTCAACTGGGTGGAGGTGCGCACGGCGGCCATCGACGTGGCGGAGATGCGGGAGCTGGTGCTGGAGGCCTGGCGGATGTGCGTGCCCAAGAAGGTGCGCCTGGAGCAGGAGCGCGCCGCCGCCCGCACGACCCTTTAGAACCGCCCGGCCTTTAGAACCGCCCGGCCTTTAGAACCGCCCGGCCTTTAGAACCGCCCGGCCTTTAGAACCGCCCGGCCTTTAGAACCGCCCGGCCCTTAGAGCCGCCCGGCCCTTAGAGCCCGCGGCCCCTTAGAGCCGCGCGGGTCCGGCCTCAGCTCAAGCGGTCGATGCCCAGGGCGCTGATGAGCAGGCGCTCCTTGCGGTTGCCGAGCAGGCGGGCCGTCCAGTCGACGAAGCCGCCGTCGCCCACCTCCGCGCCCTTGCCGTAGATCTTGAAGCAGAGGCCGGTGTAGTAGCCGCGCCCGCCCGGCCGGTCCGGGTCCGGGGTGGCGTCGAGCTCCGCCGCCACCCGTTCGAACCGCTCGTCCAGGACCGTGACCCGGGCCTCGGCGTCGGCGCCTCCGCAGGCGCGGACGGCGGCGGTCAGGACGGCCAGGTGCTCGGCCGCGTGTGTGCGCTCGAAGGCCAGGTCGCCGGTGTCGCGACCGGCGGTGATCACGGCGAACAGGGTGAAGTGGGCGTAGCTGGCGGCGCCTTCGAAGCGCTGGGCGCGCACGACGCGTTGCAGGGCCGCCAGGCGTACCGGCCGGGTGGGGTCGGCGCGGCGGCGCAGCGCCGCCTCCAGGGCGAGGGCGTTGGTGGGGTCGGCGGCGACCTCGCTGTTCCTGATCGTGGAGATCACGTTGTTCTGGTCGACCGGGCCCAGCGCCGAGTGGGTGCCCAGCGGCGCGACCGGGGCCAGGGTGAGCAGCTCGATCTCGTCCGGCAGGGCCGACAGCACCGCGTCCTCGGCCCGCCGCAGCCGCCGGAACGGGACCTGCGCGGGCGCCACGAAACGGTCGTGGCCGTAGCGGCGCAGGACGTCGGCCGGGGAGAGCGCGCGCGAGCGGTGGCGCATCACCTCCAGCAGCAGCGTCGTCAGGTCGGCGCCGGGCAGCCGCCCGGCCAGGACGTCGAAGGTCTCCGGGCCGCCCGCCTGCCTGAGCACCCGGTCAAAAGCATTTGCTCGCTCCGCCATCCTCTACAACTATCAATGATCATGACGGAGCGCGATTGGGTTAAATGGCATGACTTCTACGACCAGCCGGGTTCCTCCCTGGAACGCCGGTTGCGCACGGCCCGCAGGTGGGTGGGGGTGGCGCTCGACGAGGGCGCGTCGCGGGTCGTGAGCCTGTGCGCCGGGCAGGGGCGCGACCTGCTGCCCGTGCTGGCCGGGCATCCCCGGCGCGGGCAGGTGCGGGCGCGGCTCGTCGAGCTCGACGAGCGCAACGCCGCCGCCGCCCGGAGCATCGCCCCGGAGGGGGCCGAGGTGGTGTGCGGGGACGCCGCCGTGGTGCGCGCGTACGAGGGCGCCGTGCCGGCGGACCTCGTGCTCGTCTGCGGGGTGTTCGGGAACATCACCGACGACGACATCCGCCGCACGGTCGCCACGCTGCCCCAGCTCTGCGCGCCCGGGGCGATGGTCATCTGGACCAGGGGGCGGCACGAGCCCGACCTGGTGCCGGTGATCTGCGACTGGTTCGAGGGCGGCGGGTTCGAGCGGGTCGGTGTCGAGGGCACCGACTACGGGGTCGGCGTGCACCGCTACACCGGCCCGCCCGTGCCGCTGGAACCCGGCACGCGGATGTTCGCCTTCGTCGGCCGGTGAGGCTCAGCCGGTGACGCTGCGGTAGAGGTCGCGGGTCAGCGTGGTGGTGCGCTTGACGGAGGAGCTCCATGTGCCGCCGGCCGGGTGCGCGGTCAGCACGGCCATGACGTAGCGGTCGCCCTGGCCGGCCAGCCCGGTCGTGTGCAGCACGGGGCGGCCGTAGTCGGGCACGCCCGAACCGGTGGCCCGCTGCGCGATCCACGAGATCGGCGCGCCCACGGCCCTGGCGTTGCCGCCGCACCGGACCGGCGGCGTCGTGCCGAACCCCGACCAGCCCTGCTTGACCGCCCACGGCCGGGGCACCCCGTCGGGGATGCCGAAGGTCTGGTCGAAGCCGTCGGCCCCGCACGGCGTGGCGCGCCGCAGGTGGCCCAGGATCGTGTCGCGGACCCGGGCGTCGGCCCTGTCGAGCAGGTAGCGGTAGGTGCGCACGATGTCGTAAGCGCTCAGCGAGGTGTAGCCCCAGAACCCCGGCTTGGAGGCGGGCGGCGGGGTGGTGTCGGACAGGCCCAGCCTGCGGGCCTGCCGGACGATGATCTGCCCCTTGCCCAGGCGGTCCCAGAAGGCCGAGGCCGCGTCGTCGTCGCTGGAGCGCAGCATGACCTTCAGCAGCTTGGCGTCGGCCGCCGGCACGCTCTTGCGCCGCTCCAGGTAGTCGATCGCGATGAGGATCTTGACGACGGAGGCCGAGCGGTATTTCCGGTGCGCGTTCTTCGTCGCGACGATCTTGCCGGCCTGCCGGTCGAACACCACCCAGGCCGCCGTCGTCCCGGCCGGGACGCGGGGCGGCCGGGACGCGGCGGTCTCGGCGGCGCGGGCGGGCGTCGCGAGCGTGGCGAGGAGGAGGGGCCCGGTGAGGAGCAGAGGGGCCAGGGGCTTGATTCGCACCCGCCTATAACTACCAGATTCCGGCAGCACACCCTTGACCAGCCAACGAAAACGGGTATAAACACAGAGGAAACCAACACGAAACGGCGGTGAATCAACATCATGTACGCCGAGGAACGGCAGCAGGAGATCCTGCGGAGAGCGCGGGCCGCGGGCCGCGTCGACGTGGTGACGCTGGCCGCCGAGCTCGACGTGACCACCGAGACGATCCGCCGCGACCTGACGTCGCTGGAGCGGGCCGGCGTGCTGCGCCGCGTGCACGGGGGCGCGATCCCCGTGGAGCGGCTGGGGTTCGAGCCCGCGCTGGCCACCCGCGACGAGGTCATGACGGCCGAGAAGGAGCGCATCGCCAAGGCCGCGCTCGCCGAGCTGCCCGAGGACGGCTCGGTGATCATCGACGCGGGCACCACCACCGGCCGCCTGGTCAAGGTGCTGCCGGCCGACCGGGAGCTGACCGTGGTGGTGAACTCTCCGCCGCTGGCCACCGCCCTGGCCGCCCGCGCCAACCTGCACGTGATCATGCTGGGCGGGCGGCTGCGCGGCAAGACCCTGGCCACGGTGGACGACTGGGCACTGCGCCCGCTGGCCTGCCTCAACGTGGACGTGGCGTTCATGGCGACCAACGGCTGCTCGCTGACCCGCGGCCTGACCACGCCCGACCCGGCCGAGGCGGCGATCAAGCGGGCCATGGTCAAGGCCGCGCAGCGCAGCGTGCTGCTGGCCGACCACACGAAGTTCACCAACACCTACCTGGCCACGTTCGCCGAGCTGAGCGAGATCGACGTGGTGATCACCGACACCGGGCTGGACGCGTCGCTGGCCGCCGACCTGGCGGCGGCGGGCCCGGAGGTGATCAGGGCGTGATCCTCACCCTGACCCTGAACCCGAGCCTCGACCGCACGATCGAGATCGCCTCGCTCGACCGGGGCGCGGTCATCCGCGCCGCCGCCGCCCGCCTCGACCCCGGCGGCAAGGGGGTCAACGTCTCGCGCGCGCTGCTGGCCAACTCGGTGGCGAGCAGGGCGGTGGTGCCGTACGGCGGGGACGAGGGCCGGCAGCTCGTCCGCCTGCTGGCCGCCGAGGGGCTCGACATGGTGACCGTGCCCGTCGCCGGCCCGACCCGGTCGAACGTCACGCTCGCCGAGCCCGACGGCACCACCACCAAGATCAACGAGCCCGGCACCGCCCTGTCGCCGGCGGAGCTCGACACGATCGCCGACGCCGTGCTGGCCGCCGCGCACTCCGGCGACCAGGGCGCCGACTGGGTGGTCGCCTCCGGCAGCCTGCCGCCCGAGGTGCCCGCCGACGTCTACGCCCGGCTCTGCCGCAGGTTCGCGGGCGCGGGCATCCACGTGGCGGTCGACACCAGCGGGCCCGCGTTCGCCTGCGCGCTCGGCGCCGCGCCCGCCCTGGTCAAGCCCAACCTCGAGGAGCTATCGGCGGCCACCGGCATGCCGCTGCGCCGCCTGGGCGACGTGGCCGAGGCGGCGGGCAAGCTGCGGGCCGCCGGGGCGCGTACGGTGCTGGCCAGCCTGGGCGCCGACGGCGCCGTGCTCGTCGAGGAGGGCGGCAGCTGGTACGGCGAGGCCCCCGTGACCGAGCCGCGCAGCTCCGTCGGCGCCGGCGACGCCATGCTGGCGGGCTTCCTGGCCGGGGGCGGCCGCGGACCCGAGGCCCTGGCGCGCGCGCTGGCCTGGGGCGCCGCGGCGGTGAGCCTGCCCGGCAGCCGCATGCCCGGCCCCGCCGACATCTGCCTGGACTCCGTCACCATCCGCCCGCCCGACCCCGAACGCCCCCTCTCCTCCCCCCTGCCCACCGGCTGATCTACTGCTCGTCCCCCCAAAGGAGCAAGTCCATGGCCGACACGTACACTCCCCCGGTCACCGGAACCGGGGTCAAGGCCACCATCCAGCGCATCGGCGGCCATCTGGCCGGCATGATCATGCCGAACATCGGCGCGTTCATCGCCTGGGGCCTGATCACCGCCCTGTTCATCCCGACCGGCTGGCTGCCCAACGAGACGCTCGCGAAGATGGTCGGCCCGATCATCTCGACCCTGCTGCCGGTCCTCATCGCCTATACCGGCGGCCGGATGGTGCACGGGCAGCGCGGGGCGGTCGTCGGCGCGGTGGCGGTGATGGGCGTCGTGGTGGGCACGGAAGCTCCGATGTTCCTCGGCGCCATGATCATCGGCCCGCTCACCGCCCTGATCCTGAAATATGTCGACAGGTTCACGGAGCAGCGGACCAAGGCCGGGTTCGAGATGCTGGTGGACAACTTCTCCGCCGGCATCGTGGGCGCCGCCATGGCCGTGGTCGGCTTCCTGGGCATCGGCCCGGTCGTGCAGTCCGTCACCACGGCGGCCGGCAACGCGGTCGAGTGGCTGATCGTCAACAACCTGCTGCCGATCGCCTCCGTGCTCATCGAGCCGGCCAAGGTGCTGTTCCTGAACAACGCCATCAACCACGGCGTGCTGAGCCCGCTGGGCGTCGCCGAGGCCGCCGAGCAGGGCAAGTCGATCCTGTTCATGCTGGAGTCGAACCCCGGGCCCGGGCTGGGGCTGCTGCTGGCGTACCTGCTGTTCGGGCCGCGCGCGATGCGGCCGAGCACGCCCGCCGCGATGATCATCCACTTCTTCGGCGGCATCCACGAGATCTACTTCCCGTACGTGCTGATGAAGCCCCGCCTGATCCTGGCCGTCATCGCGGGCGGCGCGGCCGGCGTGTTCACGTTCATGGTCACGGGGGCCGGCCTGGTCGCCACCCCGTCGCCCGGCAGCATCTTCGCCTACCTCGCGGTCACCCCCAAGGGCGGCTGGCTCGGCTCCAGCCTGGGGATCCTCGTGGCGACGGGCGTGTCGTTCGCCGTCGCCGCCATCCTGCTCGGCTTCGGCAGGGGCGAGAAGGCCGAGCCCACCGCGGAGCCCACCGAGGAGCCCACCGAAACCCCAGAAACCGCTTCCAAGGAAGGCTGAGCCATGCCCGGCATCGACAGCAAGGACATCCGCAAGATCATCGTGGCGTGCGACGCGGGCATGGGCAGCAGCGTGATGCTCGCCTCCACGCTCAAGAAGCAGCTCAAGGAGACCGGCGTGACCGTGGAGCACACCCCGGTCAACTCCATCCCCGACGACGCCGACGTGGTCGTGTGCCACTCGGGCCTGGCGGCCCGGGCCCGGGCCGCCGCGCCGGGGAAGGTGCTGGTGTCGTTCCAGATCTTCCTGGGCGACCCGGCGGTGACCCGGCTGGTGAACACGATCAAGAACGGCGGCACGGTCGATGCGTGAGGGTCTGCTCGACCCGCGGGCCGTGCTGCTGCACGAGAGCGCCCCCGACCGCGCCGCGGCCATCCGCCGGTGCGGGCGGGCGCTGGTCGACGTGGGTGCGGTCGCGAAGCCGTACATCGAGGCGATGCTCGAACGCGAGCGGACGATCTCCACCTACGTCGGCGAGGGCGTGGCCATCCCGCACGGGACGGCGGCCTCCAAGGAGGACGTCAAGCGTGACGCCATCTGCGTGGTGCGCTTCCCCGGGGGTATCGACTGGGACGGCGAGCCGGTCACCCTGTGCGTCGGCATCGCCGCCAAGGACGACGGTCACGTGCCGTTGCTGGCGGCGCTGGCCGAGATCTTGCTCGACCCGGACCGGGCGCGAGCGCTGCGCGAGGCCACCGAGGTCTCCCAAGTGGTACAGGAGCTCACATGAAGGTCGCCCGATTCCACGCCCCAGGCGACATCAGGATCGAGGACGCGCCCGAGCCGGTGGCCGGGCCGGGCGAGCTGAAGATCCGCGTACGCAACTGCTCGACCTGCGGCACCGACGCCAAGATCTTCAAGTTCGGCCATCACCACATCGTGCCGCCGCGCGTGATGGGCCACGAGATCGCCGGCGAGGTCGTGGACACCGGCGCGCGGGTGCAGGTGATCGCCGCCATCCCGTGCGGCGCCTGCGCCGAGTGCCGCCGGGGCCGCCAGACCGTGTGCCCGAACCAGGAGTCGATGGGCTACCACTACGACGGCGGCTTCGCCGAGTACATGGTCGTGCCGGCGAAGGTGCTCGCCGTGGACGGCGTCAACGCCATCCCCGACGGCGTCGGCTTCGCGGAGGCGTCGGTGGCCGAGCCGCTGGCGTGCGTGCTGAACGGCCAGACGCTGGCGCGGGTGGGCCCCGGCGACGACGTGGTGGTGATGGGCGCGGGCCCGATCGGCTGCCTGCACGTACGCCTGGCGCGGGCACGCGGGGCGGCCCGGGTCTTCCTCGTGGACGTCAACGCGCAGCGCCTGGCGATGGCCGCCGAGCTGGTGAACCCCGACGCGGCCATCGACTCCGACCCCGTGGAGCAGGTGCTCAAGCTGACCGGCGGCCGGGGCGCCGACGTGGTGATCACGGCGGCGGCCTCGGGCGCGGCGCAGGAACAGGCGGTGCGCATGGCCGCCCGGCAGGGCCGGATCAGCTTCTTCGGCGGGCTGCCCAAGGACGACCCGGTCATCGCCCTCGACTCGAATCTCGTGCACTACCGCGAGCTGACCGTCGTCGGCGCCAACGGCTCCAGCCCCGCCCACAACGCGCAGGCGCTTCGGCTCGTGGCCGAGGGGGCCGTCGTGGTGTCCGACCTGATCACGCACCGGCTGCCACTGCCCCGGGCGCTGGACGGGATCGACCTCGTCAGCCGGGGTACGGCCATCAAGGTCACGATCGAACCCTAGGAGATGGTGATGGCTCAGCGAACGGTGACCGTGGCCTCGGCCAGCGGCCTGCACGCCCGTCCCGCCAAGCTGTTCGTGCAGGCGGCGGCGAAGGCGGCGGTGCCGGTGACGATCCGGGCCGGCGACAAGGCCGTGCCCGCCAGGAGCATGCTGGGGGTGCTGTCGCTGGGGGCGGTGCGAGGCACGGAGGTCACGCTGGAGGCGGACGGGCCGGGCGCGGAAGAGGCGCTGGACGCGCTGGCGGCGCTGCTGTCGCGCGACCTGGACGCGGAGGAGGCCCTCGATGGCTGACCCGGGCGCGGGCCCCTGGAGGGGGACGGCCGGGCGGCTCACCGGGCTGGGGGTCAGCCAGGGGCGGGCCGCCGGGCCGCTGATCCGGATGGCCGGACCTCCCGCGCTGCCCGCGCCGCGCGGCGTCACCGACCCCGGCGCGGAGGCGGCCGCGATCGGCAAGGCGCTGGAGGCCGTGGCCGCCGATCTCAACCGGCGCGCCGCCGGCACGGAGGGCGAGGCGGCGGAGATCCTCGAGGCCCTCGCCATGATCGCCGACGACCCGATGCTGCGCGAGGACGCCGAGGCGCAGGCCCGTGAGGGCCTGGACGCCGCGCACGCCCTGGACGCCGCCTTCGGCCGGCACCGCGAGGCGCTGGCGGCGCTCGGCGGCTACCTGGCCGAGCGGGCCGCCGACCTGGACGACCTCAGGCACCGGGCGGTGGCGTTCGCGCTCGACCTGCCCATGCCCGGCCTGCCCGCCCCCGGGCACCCCTACGTGCTGGTCGCCGAGGACCTCTCCCCCGCCGACACCGCGGGCCTCGGGCCGGACGTCCTGGCGCTGGTCACCGAGCGCGGCGGCCCCACCAGCCACACCGCGATCCTGGCGCGCGCCAGGGGCCTGCCCGCCGTGGTGGCGTGCGCTGGCGCCCTGGCCGTGCCCGACGGCACCGTGATCGGCGTGGACGGCGGCACCGGCGAGATCGCGGTCGGCCTCACCGCGCAGGAGGCGGCGAAGGTCGCCGAGGAGGGCCGAGCCCGCGCGGTGCGGCTGGCGGCCAGCGAGGGGCCGGGCAGGACCGCCGACGGGCACCCGGTCAAGCTGCTGCACAACGTCGGCTCGGCGGCGGACCTGCGGCCGGGCGCGGAGGGGGTGGGCCTGTTCAGGACGGAGTTCCTGTTCCTGGACCGCAAGCTGGCGCCGTCGTACGAGGAGCAGGTCAGCGCGTACGCGGAGGTGTTCGGCCAGGCCGGGCACGTGATCGTGCGCACCCTCGACGCGGGCACCGACAAGCCGCTGCCCTTCCTCGGCCTCCCCGAGGAGCAGAACCCCGCCCTGGGCGTACGCGGCCTGCGCGTGGACCGGCTGCTGCCGGAGGTGCTGGACACCCAGCTCGACGCGATAGCGGCGGCGGCGCGGCAGACGGGCACGCGGCCGTGGGTGATGGCGCCGATGGTCACCACCTTGGCGGAGGCGAGCAGCTTCGCCCGCCGCGCCCGGGCCAGGGGCATCACCCAGGCCGGCGTGATGGTCGAGGTCCCGGCGGCGGCCCTGCACGCGGCGCGGCTGCTGCAGGAGGTCGACTTCCTCAGCATCGGCACCAACGACCTGGCCCAGTACACCTTCGCCGCCGACCGCCAGCACTCCGCCCTGGCCGACCTCCTGGACCCGAGCCAGCCGGCGCTGCTGGAGCTGATCGCCATGTGCGCGCGGGCCGGCCGGGAGGCGGGCAAGCCGGTGGGCGTGTGCGGCGAGGCGGCGGGCGACCCGCTGCTGGCCCCCCTGCTGGTGGGCCTGGGCGTGACCAGCCTGTCCATGGCTCCCGTGTGCGTGCCGCTCGTCCGCGAGGCGCTGGCCCGGCTCACCCTGGAGGAGTGCCGCGAGCGCGCCCGCGCGGCCCTGGAGTGACCGTCAGGCGACCGGCTCGGGGTTGTGCGCGCTGAGCCGGAGCCGGTCGCCCTCGACGTCCACCGTCACCTTGCCGCCCTCGCTCACCTCGCCGGTCAGCAACATCGCCGACAGCCGGTTGTCCAGCTCGCGCTGCACCGTGCGGCGCAGCGGCCGGGCCCCGAACTCGGGCTGGTAGCCGCGCCCGGCCAGCCAGTCCTTGGCCGCGTCCGTGACCTCCAGCGCCACGTCCTGCCCGCGCAGGCGCTGCCGGGTGCGGTCCAGCAGCAGGTCCACGATCTGGCGGAGCTGGTCGCGCTCCAGCCGCTTGAAGACGATCGTCTCGTCGATGCGATTGAGCAGCTCCGGCCGCAGCGAGTGCCGCAGCAGGTCCATCAGGCGGTCCTCGAGCTGCCCGGCGTCGCCGGTGGCCTCCAGGATCAGCTCCGCGCCGAGATTGCTGGTCATGATGACGATCGTGTTCGTGAAGTCCACGGTGCGGCCCTGGCCGTCGGTCAGGCGGCCGTCGTCGAGCATCTGCAGCAGGATGTTCATGACGTCGGGGTGGGCCTTCTCGATCTCGTCGAGCAGGATCACGCCGTGCGGGCGGCGGCGTACGGCCTCGGTGAGCTGGCCCGCCTCCTCGTAGCCGACATATCCGGGCGGCGCCCCGATGAGGCGCGAGACCGTGTGCCGCTCCTGGAACTCGCTCATGTCGATGCGCACCATGTGGTCCTCGCCCCCGAACAGGGCCGCCGCCAGGGCCCTGGCCAGCTCCGTCTTGCCGACGCCCGTCGGGCCGAGGAACAGGAAGCTGCCGATCGGGCGGTTCGGGTCCGACAGGCCGGCCCTGGCCCTGCGTACGGCCTCGGCGATGGCGGTGACGGCCTCGTCCTGGCCGATGACGCGCTCGTGCAGGTGCTCCTCCAGGCGCATCAGCCGGTCGCGCTCCTGCTCGGTGAGCTGGGTGACCGGGATGCCAGTGCGGCGGGAGACGACCTGGGCGATGTCCTCGACCATGACCTGCGGGACGGTGTCCGCGCCGTGCCTGGCCCGCTCCAGCTCCGGCCGGAGCTTGTCGATCTGCGCGGCCAGCTCCTTGGCCCGGTCGAAGTCGTCGGCGGAGACGGCCTGGTCCTTGTCGCGGCGCAGCCCGTCGAGGCGCTCCTCCAGCTCGCGCACGTCGCTGCCGGGCGTGCGCGAGCGCAGCCGCACCCGGGCCGCGGACTGGTCCATGAGGTCGATGGCCTTGTCGGGCAGGAAGCGGTCGGAGATGTAGCGGGCCGACAGGTTGGCCGCCGCGTCGAGGGCCTCGTCGGTGATGCGGACCTGGTGGTGGGCCTCGTACGTGTCCCGCAGCCCGGCCAGGATCTCGACCGTCTGCTCCACGCTCGGCTCGGCGACCAGGATCGGCTGGAAGCGGCGTTCGAGGGCGGCGTCCTTCTCGATGTTCTTGCGGTACTCGTCGATGGTCGTGGCGGCGATGACGTGCAGCTCGCCGCGGGCCAGGGCGGGCTTGAGGATGTTCGCGGCGTCCATGCCGCCCTCGGCCGAGCCGGCGCCGACCAGCGTGTGCACCTCGTCGATGAAGACGATGACCTCGTCGGCGTGCGCGCGTACCTCGTCGATGACCTTCTTGATGCGCTCTTCGAACTCGCCCCGGTACTTCGACCCGGCCACCATCCCGGTCAGGTCGAGGCCGATGACGCGGCGGTCCTTGAGCGTGTCGGGGACGCTGCCGTTCACGATGCGCTGGGCGATGCCCTCCACGATCGCGGTCTTGCCGACGCCCGGCTCGCCGATGAGGCACGGGTTGTTCTTGGTGCGGCGCGAGAGCACCTCGATGGACTGCTCGATCTCGTCCTCGCGGCCGACGACCGGGTCGATGCGGCCCTGCCTGGCCTCCTCGGTGAGGTCGCGGCCGTACTCGTCGAGCGAGGGCGTGTCCGTCCGCCGCTGCCCGTCGCCGGTCCTGCCCGCACCGGACATGAGGGCCTGCTGCAACTCGTTCGCCGAGACGCCCTGCTCCTGCAGGAGGCGGGCGGCGACGGAGTCGGGGTTGGCGGCCAGCGCGAGGAGGAGGTGCTCCGGGCCGATGTACGACGACTGCAGGGCGCGGGAGATGCGCTGGGCGTCGAGGACGGCGCGCTTGGCCGCCGGGGAGAGCGTCGTGGGCGGCTCGGTGGCCTCGCCGGGGCCGGCCACCGCGTCGATGCGGTCGCGCAGCCGCCCGGCGTCCGCCCCGGCCGTGCGCAGCAGGTTACCGATGGCGTCGTCGTCGAGCAGCGCGTCGAGCAGGTCGAGCACGTCCAGGTCGGGCGCGCCGCGCTGGCCGGCGGCCTCCAGCGCCCGGCTCAGCGCCTCCCTGGCCGAGGCACTGAGCAGCCGGCCCACGTCCACCCGCTGGACGCCGGGCCGGGACGGCGGCCAGCCTTCCATCCCGCCGAACACCCGGCCCGTGAGCTCCTCGAACCCCCTGAACGGATCCCCGCCGAAGAACGACCTGAACGGCATTTCCGACATCGCATGTCCCCCTCGCGCTCAGGGGGACATCTAGCCGCGAGCACCGCAAACCATAGCCAGGAATCGGCAAAGCATCCGGTCCCGGGCCGGCGTCGATGGTTCGGTCATGGGCGGCGGCGCAGGGCCGCCTCCGACAGCTCGGGGGGCTGCCAGCCCGCGTCGGCCGGGTTGAGCGTGACGCCGGGCGGGACGATCTCGTCGATGCGGTCGAGCACGTCGTCGCTCAGCCGCACCTCCGCGGCGCTGAGCTGGCTCTCCAGGTGCTCCATGGTGCGCGGCCCGATGATGGCCGAGGTGACCGCCCGGTGCCTGATCGTGAACGCCAGCGACAGCTCGATCAGCGTGATCCCGGCCTCCTCCGCCAGGACGGCCAGCTGCTCGACCGCGTCCAGCTTGCGCTGGTTGCCTTCGAGCGCCATGTCGTAGCGCTGCGGCAGGTTGGCCGCGCGGCGCGTCTGGGGCAGGTCCTGGCCCTTGCGGTAGCGGCCGGTGAGCCAGCCGCCGGCGAGCGGGCTCCACACGATGACGCCCATGCCGTACTTCTCGGCCACGGGCAGCACGTCGGCCTCGATGCCGCGCACGAGCGGCGAGTAGGGAGGCTGCTCGCACACGAACCGCTCCAGCGCGCGCCGCTCCGACGCCCACTGCGCCTCGACGATGCGGTGGGCGGGGAAGGTGGAGCTGCCGATGTAGCGGACCTTGCCCTGCCGGACGAGGTCGGTCAGCGCGCCGAGGGTCTCGTCGATGTCGGTGCCGGGGTCGGGACGGTGGATCTGGTAGAGGTCGATCCAGTCGGTGCCGAGGCGGCGCAGGCTGTTCTCGACGGCCTGGAAGATCCAGCGGCGGGAGTTGCCCCGCTGGTTGGGGCCCTCGCCCATGACGCCGTGGCACTTAGTGGCCAGCACCACGTCGTCGCGCTTGCCCGACTTGGCCAGCGCCTGGCCGACGAACTCCTCCGACTGGCCCTGGGAGTAGACGTCGGCGGTGTCGATGAAGTTGACGCCCGAGTCGAGCGCCCGGTCGATGATCCGGGCCGACTCCTCCGGGTCGGACTCGCCCCACCACCCGAACATCATCGCGCCGAGGCACAGGGGGCTGACTTTGAGACCGGTACGTCCGAGTACGCGATATTCCGTCACGGCTCTCACTCTGTCGCAACGAGATCGATGACGGGAGTGTCACCGGAGACGAGTTCCAGCGTCCGGTGGGCGGTGCCGGGGTTGTCCAGCAGCGCGACGATGACGGCGGCCACGTCGTCGCGCGGCACCGCGCCCCTCGGGACCTCCGGGGCCAGCCGCACCAGGCCGGTGCCGGGCTCGTCGGTGAGGCGTCCCGGGCGCAGGATCGTCCAGGCCAGGTCGCGGGCGCGCAGGTCGTCCTCGGCCTCGGTCTTGGCCTTGATGTAGGCGGCCCACACCTCGTCGCTGCCGGGTGCGGGCGGCTTGCCGGCGCCCATGGACGAGATCTGGATGAACCGCCGCACGCCCGCTCGTTCCGCCGCCTCGGCCAGCAGCACGGAGGCGCCCCGGTCGACGGTGTCCTTGCGCGGCACGCCGCTGCCGGGGCCGGCGCCGGCCGCGAACACGACCGCGTCGGCGCCCTCGACGACGCGTACGACGTCGTCCAGGCTCGCCTTCTCCAGGTCGCACACCACGGCCTCGGCCCCCGTGGCCTCGACGTCGGCGACGTGCGCCGGGTTGCGCACCAGCCCGACCGCGCCCGATTTGAGCCGGGCGGCCAGCCGCAGCGCGATCTTCCCGTGTCCACCCGCGATGATGATCCGCATGTCGCCATGGTGTCATGGACGCATGTACGACTTCCCGGAGGCGCCCACGCCCGCGTTCCTGTTCGACCTGGACGGCACGCTGATCGACAGCGTCTACCAGCACGTGGTGGCGTGGCGGCAGGCGCTGGCCGGGATGGGCATCGACCTGTCGGTGTGGCGCATCCACCGCCGCATCGGCATGAGCGGCGGGCTGTTCGTCAGCGCGCTGCTGCGCGAGACCGGGCTCAAGCTGACCCGGGAGCAGATCGAGGAGCTGCAGACCACGCACATGGAGTGGTACGAGCGGCAGGCCGAATCGGTCCGGCCGCTGCCGGGGGCGGCGGAGCTGCTGGCGGAGCTGACCGCGCGCGGCGTGCCGTGGGCCATCGCCACCAGCGGCTACGCCCGCACGGCCCGGCTCGCCCTGGGCCTGCTGGGCCTGCCGGACGACACGCCGATGGTCACCCGCGACCTGGTGCGCCGGGCCAAGCCGGATCCCGACCTGTTCCTCGCCGGTGCCGCGTTGGTGCGGGTGGACCCGGCGCACGCCATGGTGGTGGGCGACAGCGTCTGGGACCTGCTGGCCGCCCGCCGGGCCGGCGCGCTGGGCATCGGGCTGCTGTCCGGAGGGTACGGGAGGGACGAGCTCGAGCGCGCGGGCGCCTTCAGGGTCTACGCCGATCCGGCCGACATGCTGGACCGGCTCGACGAACTCGGCGTACGGCAGAGTGATTGACCTGGCGACTGAGGTGGGAATATCCCACCGAACCTCCGAGCTGGACCATGCGTATTCCCCGAAGAGGAGCTGAGATGGACTTGGCAGACATCGGCGTCACCGGTCTGGCGACCATGGGGCGCAACCTGGCCAGGAACCTGGCAAGGCACGGCTACGCGGTGGCCGTGCACAACCGCTCGTACGGCCGTACGCAGCAGTTGGTGAAGGAGTTCGGCGGGGAGGGCACGTTCGTGCCGTCCGAGGACCTCGCCGGCTTCGTCGCCTCGCTGAAGCGGCCACGGCGGGCGATCATCATGGTGAAGGCGGGGGCGGGCACCGACGCGGTGATCGACCAGCTCGCCGACCTGATGGAGCCGGGCGACATGATCGTCGACGGCGGCAACGCCCACTTCGAGGACACGCGGCGGCGCGAGGCCGCGCTGCGCGAGCGGGGCCTGCACTTCGTCGGCACCGGCATCTCCGGTGGCGAGGAGGGCGCCCTGAACGGCCCGAGCATCATGCCGGGCGGGTCGAAGGAGTCGTGGGAGGCGCTCGGCCCGATCCTGCAGGACATCGCGGCCAAGGTGGACGGTGTGCCCTGTTCGGTGCACGTCGGCCCGGACGGGGCCGGGCATTTCGTGAAGATGGTGCACAACGGCATCGAATATTCGGACATGCAGCTCATCGCGGAGTCCTACGACCTGCTGCGGCAGGCCCTGGGCGCGACCCCGGCCGAGCTGGCCGAGGTGTTCCGGGAGTGGAACCGCGGCGAGCTCGACTCCTACCTGATCGAGATCACCGCCGAGGTGCTCGACCAGGTGGACGCCGAGACGGGCAAGCCGTTCGTGGACGTCGTGGTGGACCAGGCCGAGCAGAAGGGCACCGGCCGCTGGACCGTGCAGAGCGCGCTCGACCTGGGCGTGCCGGTGACGGGCATCGCGGAGGCGACGTTCGCCCGCGCCCTGTCCGGCCACCCGGAGCAGCGGGCCGCGGCGGCGCGGCTGAGCGGGCCGAAGCTGTCCGGGGTCGGCGGGCGCGAGCTGGTGGAGGACGTACGCCAGGCCCTGTACGCCTCCAAGATCGTGGCCTACGCCCAGGGCTTCGACCAGATGGCGGCGGCCTCGAAGGAATACGGCTGGGATCTCGAGCTGGGCGCGATGGCGACCATCTGGCGGGGCGGGTGCATCATCCGGGCCAAGTTCCTCGACCGGATCCGCACCGCGTACGACGCGAACCCGGCGCTCCCGACGCTGCTGGCCGACCCGACGTTCGCGGCCGCCCTGGACGCGGCGCAGGAGTCGTGGCGGCGGGTGGTGACCACGGCCGTGCAGATCGGCGTGCCGACGCCCGGGTTCTCCTCGGCCCTGGCCTACTATGACGGGCTGCGCCGGGACCGGCTTCCGGCGGCGCTGGTGCAGGGGCTGCGCGACTTCTTCGGCGCGCACACCTACCACCGGGTGGACAAGGAGGGCGCCTTCCACACCGACTGGTCCGGCGACCGCGCGGAGCGCCCGGCGTAGCCCTCGTCCCCAGCTCGTCAGCGGGCGGCGCCGGTCTTGTCCTCGGTCGCCCCCAGCTCGTCAGCGGGCGGCGCCATCTTGTCTTCGGGCGGCGCCGGCTCGTCAGCGGGCGGCGCCGGCCTGTCCGCGCGGGGGGCCGCCCATCGCCACCGCGTTGGCGACCGCCGTCACCACGCAGAAGCCGATCGGCCCGGCGGTGTCGTGCACGGTCACCTGGCCTGTCGCGACGCCGCCGGCGCCGACGTGCCCGGTCGACTCCACGCCGACGAGCTCGCCCTCCGGCAGCCGGGCCAGCGTGAGCGTGTAGTCGGCGTTGATGAAGCGCAGCCCGTCGGCCTGGGCGTTGCTGAGCGGGCTGGCGAAGTCGGCGGCCAGCGCGACCCGCACGAACGGGCTCAGCGGCTCGTCGTCCACCAGCGGGTACTTCTCCCGCATCCACACCCGGCCCGGCCCCGGCGCGCCCCACTCCGTCACCCGCCACAGGTCGAACGGCGGCGTCCACCCGCCCCCTTCCACCGGCGGGCCGGAGGGCGCCGGCTCGTCCCAGGCGGGCGTGACGATCGACCGCTCCCCCTCGGGCTGCTCGCCCTGCCGCAGCAGCACGGCACTCGCCCGCGCGATCACCCCCTGGTCGGTGGAGATGGTGGCGTCGGCCACCCGGATCCTGCGTCCGTCGCGGACCAGGGCCGTCTCCACGGTGACGGGCAGCATCGGGCTGTTGCGGAACAGGTCGACCGTCAGCCGGGCGAAGTGCAGGCCGGGCTCGGCATGGCGCTCCTCCAGGGCCCGGGCGGCCAGCCCGCCGAGCAGGCGGCCGTGCAACATGTCGGGGGACCAGGGGCCGCGGGCGTGCGGGGCGGGGACGAGCTCGTCCCTCTTTCGGGTGAAAAACGCTGACGTCGACGACACAGAATCAGATTCTAGAGGAGAGCAGGCGGCGGCCGAGCGCGCGCAGGTGCTCCTTCAGCTCGACCGGCTCGATCACCTGGAAGTCGACGTCGAGAAAGGCCACGACGACGGCCATGAGGTGCAGGTCGTCGCCGCGCAGGGTGAGCAGGCAACGGTCGTCGCCGACGGGTGCGAGCGTCCCGGAGGTGCGCCCGGCGAACCGCTCGGCCGGGCCGTGCAGCAGGAAGCGGGCCTCCATCGGCCACATCTCGTGGGCCAGGCGGTTCTGCACCCAGGCGGCCACGTCGGGCCCGGGCGGCTCGCGGGGGGTGAAGCGGGGGCCGTTGGGGGTGCGCAGGCGGATCCGGTCGGCGCGGTAGGTGCGCCAGTCGCCGCGATCGGCGTCCCAGCCCACCAGGTACCAGCGGTTTCCCCGGCTGACGAGGCTGTGCGGCTCGGCCCTCCTGAGCGCGGGCTCGCCCTGGTGGCCGGTGTAGTCGAAGCGGAGCTGCTCGTGGTCGCGGCAGGCGGCGGTGATGCGGGTAAGCACGTCGGAGTCCACGGTGGGGCCGCCGTGGTCGATCCGTACGGTGTGGGTCTGCAGCGCGTTCACCCGGTGGCGCAGGCGGGCGGGCAGGACCTGTTCGAGCTTGGCCAGCGCGCGCAGGGAGGTCTCCTCGATGCCGGTCACCGTGCCGTTCGCGGCCGTACGCAACCCGACCGCCACCGCCACTGCCTCCTCGTCGTCGAGCAGCAGCGGCGGCAGCTCCGCGCCCGCGCCGAGCCGGTAGCCGCCCGCCACCCCGGGCGTGGAGTGGACCGGGTAGCCGAGGCTGCGCAGCCGTTCGACGTCGCGGCGCACCGTCCTGGGGGCCACCCCGAGCCGGTCCGCCAGGTCGGCGCTGGACCAGTCGCGCCGGGCCTGCAGGAGGGACAGCAGGCGCAGCAGTCTCGCTGAGGTGTCGAGCACGTCTCCCATTGTGTCCCGATATTGGCCGCAATAGTGCCTAGCTTGGCGGCATGGACGAATTCGTCATCGACATATCCCAGGACCGGCTCGACGATCTGCGGGAGCGGCTGGCCAGGACGCGCTGGCCGGACGCGATCGACGGGGCCGGCTGGTCGTACGGGGTGCCGCCGGAGGCGGTGCGGGAGCTGGCGGCGTACTGGCTGGACGGCTACTCCTGGCGGGCGCACGAGGCCCGGCTGAACGAGCTGCCGCAGTACACGACCGAGATCGACGGGCAACCGGTGCACTTCGCGCACGTCCGCTCGGACCGTCCCGGCGCGCTGCCGCTGCTGCTGACGCACGGGTGGCCCAGCTCGTTCGCAGACTTCGCGCGCGTGGCCGGGCCGCTCAGCCGGGACTTCCACCTGGTCGTCCCCTCCATCCCGGGCTTCGCCTTCTCCGGCCCCACCCGCACGCCGGGCTGGGGGGTGCGGCGGATCGCCGCCACGTGGGTCACGCTGATGGACCGGCTCGGGTACGACCGGTTCGGCGTGCAGGGCGGCGACTTCGGCTCGCTGATCTCGGCCGCGGTGGGCCGGGCCGCCCCCGGCCGGGTGGCCGGGGTGCACCTGAACGCCTCCGTCACCGCCTTCCCCACCGACGACCTGTCCGGGCTGACGGAGGAGCGGGCGCGGGCCTCCGGGGTGGAGGAGTGGCAGGAGGTCTCCGGGTACGCCGTCATTCAGGGCACCCGGCCGCAGACCCTCGCGTACGCCCTGGTGGACTCGCCGGCCGGGCAGCTCGCCTGTAACCTGGACGCGTTCGCCTCCTGGGGCCAGGACATCGGCGGCCTCTCCCCCGACGACATCCTGACCAACGTGGCCATCTACTGGTTCACCGGCACGGCGGGCTCGGCCGGCCGCCTGTACAAGGAGAGCGCCCCCGACTGGGCCCCGCCCGCCGAGCCCGACCCCACGCCGACCGGCTTCGCGATCTTCCCCGGCGACACGACCGTGCGGCGGTACGCCGACCGGGTTCACCACGTGGTGCACTGGTCGGAGTTCCCGAGGGGCGGCCACTACGCCGCCCTCCAGGCCCCCGACCTGCTCGTGACCGACATCCGGGCGTTCTTCTCCGCCCTCTGACCGGCGGTCATGAGGCAGAAGGGGTGGCCTCCGGGGTCGACGAGCACGGTCCAGTCGTCACCGCCCGGCTGGACGTCCGGCACGGTGGCGCCGAGCCCCGCGAGCTCCTTCGCGGCGGCCTCGACATCAGGGACGGCGAACTCCAGGTGCACGTGCTTGCCGTCGCTCGGCCAGCCCGGGCCCTGGTAGCCGTCGATCCGCTGGAAGGAGACGGGGACGGGGCCGCCTTCAAGGGTCAGGAAATCGGCGCCGACGTCCCCGAGGCGGGCGGCCTCGTCTCGCTGGCCGGGCTCCTGGGCGTGTCGCCGTTCCAGCTGAGCCACGCCTTCACCCGCGAGCTGGGCGTCTCCCTGACCCGGACGATCCGCCGCCACGTCGGCCACACCCCCGCCGCCCTGGGCCGCCTGCTCACTGCCCGGAATACGTGACCGAGTGGATTTCCACCGACCCACCGCCGTAAGCTCCCCCAATGCGTGATCTAGGTGAGGACCCCCGCCCGGCCCGGGGCGCCGTCCGCGAGATCCATTCCCTCCACGGCCCCGCCACCCTGGCCTACTCCCCCGACCTCGACGGCCTGGCCGACCCCGGCGAGATCGTCTGGGCGTGGGTCCCGTACGAGGAGGACCCGTCCCGGGGCAAGGACCGGCCGTTGCTGATCGTGGGCCGCACGGGGCGCAGGCTCCTGGGCATGATGCTCTCCAGCAGGGGCGAGGACGGGCCCGACTGGCTGGAGCTGGGCGCGTGGGGGCGTGACGGGCGGGTGTCGTACGTACGCCTGGACCGGGTGTTCGTGCTGGACGAGGACGACATCAGGCGCGAGGGCGCGGTGCTGGACGGCGATCGCTTCGCCCGGGTCGCGGCCCGCCTCATGAAGACCCACGGCTGGGGCGCCGGCTAACGGCCACTCGAACGCGAGGAACGATCGCACCGGCGATCCGGAACAGGGAAGGGAGCGACCATGAGGTTCTCACCGACCGCGAGAGCCTTCGTCGCGGGGATGCTGGTCGCCAACAGCGCACCGCACCTCGCCACGGCCGTCACCGGTCACCGGCACCTCACGCCGGTGGCCGGCAAGACGTCCGGGCCGGGGGTGAACCTGGTGTGGGGGCTGGCCAATCTTGCCGGTGGGCTGGCGCTGGTGCGTTCGTCGGCACGGGCGGGGAAACCGGGCGATGCCTGGGACGGGCGGCTGGTCGCGTTCGAGGGGGGTTGCCTGGTCTTCGCGGCGTGGATGGCCGCCAGCGAGCGGTTCTTCCCGATGAATCACGAATGATCGCCGGAACGCCGTCGTCTTGGGCTCGCGGAGGACGGTCCGCGGCCGGTGGAGGAGAGCAGGCTCCTCCACCGGTCAACGCCATCTCCGTGAAGCGTCCCGGTGTCAGGTTCTCCTGGTCGGCGGCACCCCTCTACCGGAGACTTCTCGCCTCCGGGCGGAGCCGGGCGGCGGCGCGCAGGGCCGGCCACAGCAGCAGGGCGAGCAGGCCGACCAGGACGTACTCGACCGCCGCACCCGAGGTCGTGCTCAACGAGCAGGCCGCCGAGCTGGCCCGCCGGTTCTTCGCCCCGCTGGCCCGGCACCTGTCGGCGGCGATCGACGCGTTCACGCCGGAGGAACGGCAGGTCGTCGGGCGGTTCCTGGAGAGCGGGATCAAGGCCACGGCGGCGGCACGGCTGGAGGCGCACGACGGCTCAGCACACGACAGATGAGCGCACGACGGCTCAGCGCACGGCGGATGAGCGCACGGCGGATGAGCGCACGGCGGGGTCCAAGGCAGGGTCCCGGGCGGGCCGCGTCGGGTGGTCAGTCCGGGAGGACGGCCGCCAGTTCCGGGATGCGGGCGCGGTAGCCGTCGAGCAGCCGCCGCGCCGTCGTCACCGAGTCCACCAGCGGATGCAGCGCGAACGCCGCCACCGCCAGCCGCGACGACCCCGTCAACGCGGCCTCGATGACCGTCTGCTCGACCGCCTTGACCTGCTGCGCCAGGCCCAGGAAGGAGCCCGGCAGCGGGCGGGTGGCCAGGGGCCGTACGCCGGAGCCGTCGACGGCGCACGGGATCTCCACGACCGCCTCCTCGGGCAGCCCGGGCACCGCGGCCCCGTTGCGGACGTTGAGGATCATGGTGGCCGGCTCCCCGCGCGCGATGGCGGCCATGAGCGCGAGCGCGATCCCCTCGTACCCACCCGCCTCCAGATCGGCGGCGTCGCGCTCGCCCGCGTCGGTGGCGCCGCGCGCCTCCGCCATGTACGTCGCGTCCCGCTCCCGGCGCGCCCGCCGCCACTCGGCCAGCGCGTCGCCGGGCCGGGCGGCCACGGCGGCGTAGAACCGGTCCTGCTGCTCCAGCAGCGCCTCCCCGCGGGTACGCCCCGAGCTCACCGCGACGACCTCCCGCGCGAAGTAGTAGTAGTAAAGGTACTCGTTCGGCAGCGCCCCCAGCGTCCGCACCCAGTCGGCGCCGAGCAGCCGGGCCTCCTCGACCTGCCGCAGCGCCGCGTCGTCGGCGAGCAGGCGGGGCAGCACGTCACGCCCCTCGTAGGAGAGACCGCGCAGCCAGCCGAGATGGTTGAGCCCCACGTAGTCGGGCGCCACGCGTGCCGGGTCGAGCCCGAGGGCGGCGGCGGCCCGCCGGATCAGCCCGATCGGCGAGTCGCAGATGCCGATCACGCGGTCGCCGAGCACCCGCCGCATGGCCTCGGTGATCATCCCGGCCGGGTTGGTGAAGTTGATGACCCACGCCCGGGGTGCGAGTGCGGCCACCCGCTCCGCCACGCGCACCGCGACCGGCACGGTACGCAGGCCGAACGCGATGCCCCCCGGCCCGGTCGTCTCCTGGCCGACGAGGCCGAGGTCCAGCGCCACCCGCTCGTCGGCGGTGCGGCCGGCCAGCCCGCCGACGCGGACGGCCGAGAAGACGAACGCCGCGTCGCGCAGCGCGGCGTCGAGGTCGGTCGTGGTGCGTACGCGGGGCGGGTCGTCGTGCCCGGCGGCCAGCCCGCGCAGCACGTGCGAGATGGCCTCCAGCCGCTCAGGCGACACGTCGTACAGCACCACCTCCTCCACCCGGGGCTTGGCGGAGTCGCGCAGCAGCGCGCCGTACACGAGCGGGACCCGGAAGCCCCCGCCGCCGAGAACGGCCAGTCTCATCGTCGTCCCTTCACGCGAGCAGCACCTCGGCGCCCGCGGCGGCGCAGGCGCGCAGCGCCGCCGCGTCGGCGCCCTCGTTCGTGACGATCACGTCGACGTCCTCGGGCCCGCACACCCGCAGGGCGCCGGTGCCGGGGAACTTGTGCCGGTCCACCAGCAGCACCACCTGCCCGGCCGCCGCGATCATGGCGCGCTTCAGCGGCACCTCGGCGAGCGTGGTGTCCACGAGCTGCCCGTCGGGGCGTACGCCGCTGGCCCCCAGGAACACCCGGTCGGCCACCACCTGGCTCAGCGCGGCCTCGGTCAGCACCCCGACCAGCGAGTGGTACGGCCGGCGCACCATGCCGCCGAGCAGCAGCAGCTCGACCTGCGGATCGGAGCGCAGCACGTCGAGGACGGCGAGGCTGGAGGTCACCACGGTGACGCGGCGCCCGCGCAGCCGGCGGGCCAGCCGCATCGTGGTCGTCCCGATGTCGAGCAGCACCACGTCCCCGTCGCCGACGAGCTCGGCGGCGCGCGCGGCCACGGCCTCCTTGTCCTGCTCGTCGGTGACCGCCACCTCGGCGAAGGGCCGGTCGGCGTCGGCGTCGGCACCGTTCAGGGCGCCGGCCAAGGCGCCGCCGCGGACGCGGCGCAGCGTGCCGTCGCGGTCGAGCACTTCGAGGTCCCTGCGGATGGTGGACGGGCTCACGCCGAGCTGGCTGGCGAGATCGCGCACGCTGGTGGCGCCTGAGGTGCGGACGCGGCGCATGATCTCGGCATGCCGGAGGCGCTGGAGCACGGCGGGAGTCTATCAGTCAAAATCGCGCAGAAGTAAGCATCTTGCGTCAAACGATCACGCGAAACACTTGAAGTGTGCGAGTAAACGTGCAAGATTGCGCACATCTCGGTGTGTCGAGGAGGACCTATTCCCGTGTCTGTCCAGGCGTACGACCCTCTCGCCGGTGAGCGGACCCCGGAGGGACCGCAATTCGACGTCTTCCTGGCCGGAACTGTCTTCCTGGACATCATCTTCACGGGCCTGCCCGCGATGCCCGCGGCGGGCACGGAGATCTGGGCCGAGGGCATGGGCTCGTGCCCGGGAGGCATCGCCAACCTGGCCATCGCCACCAGCCGGCTGGGCCTGCGCACGTCGCTGGCTGCCGCGTTCGGCGACGACGACTACGGCGACTTCTGCTGGCGCACGCTGGAGGAGCAGGAGTCGGTGGACCTGTCCAGATCGCGGCGCTTCGAGCACTGGCACTCCCCCGTGACCGTCTCCATGGCGGTCGACCGGGACCGCAGCATGGTCACCCACGGGCACCCGTCGCCCATGCCGGCCGCCGAGATGATCGGCACGCCGCCCCGCTCCCGCGCGGTGATCGTGACGCTGTCGGCGGAGGAGCCGCTCGGCAAGCCCGGCGGCGCGTGCAACTGGGCCGAGCTGGCCCACCGCGACGGCGCGCTCATCTTCGCGGACGTGGGCTGGGACCCCTCGGGCGTCTGGTCGCGCACGCTGCTGGACCAGCTCGGCGTCTGCCACGCGTTCATGCCGAACGCGACCGAGGCCATGGCCTACACCCGCACCGAGACGCCGCGCGACGCGCTGTACGCGATCGCCGACAAGGTGCCGCTGGCCGTGGTGACCGACGGGGCCAACGGCGCCATGGCGATCGACTCCGACACGGGCGAGGAGGCGTTCGTGCCGGCGCCGAGGGTGACGGCCCTCGACCCGACGGGCGCGGGCGACGTCTTCGGCGCGGGCATCGTGCTCGGCACGCTGTGCCGCTGGCCGCTGAACGACCGGCTGGCGTTCGCCGGGGTGTGCGCGGCGCTGGCGGTGCAGCAGTTCGGCGGCTCGCTGGCCGCGCCCGGCTGGGGCGACATCGCCGACTGGTGGCACGAGGTGCGCGCGGCGGCCGATCACAGCGGCGCGTACGGCAGCTCGCTGGCCCGCCGCTACGCCTTCCTCGACCGGCTGGTGCCCTCGGACCCGGTGGGCGCGGTGCGCCGCGCGGTCGCCACCATCGCCCGGCACGCCGACGTGGGCATGCCGCCCCCCGCCACGGGCAGGCAGCCGGACCAGACCCCGCCCCGGTCCGCGGGCGAGCCCCCCCCCCCCCCCCGGGGGGAAAAACCCCCCCCCCCCCCCCCGCGGTTGCGCCCCGCCCGCCCCCGGGGCGGGGCGCAGTATTGGGGGCCCAAAAAACCACGCCCCCGGG
>NZ_JBFANM010000103.1:0-35986 GCF_040674815.1 Nonomuraea sp. NPDC049709 | reverse complement strand
GTGGTGGGGGCGCTGGCGCCGCTGCAGCCGGAGCGGCGCCGCCGGCGGCCGAGCTGACCCGCGCGGCCGCCCCGTACGGGGTGAGTGCCGAGCAGGTGCTGGCCGAACTGCACGCCGCCGACTTCCTGCGCCTGGACGACCGTGGAGAAGGGGACGGCAACGGGGCCGGGCAGATCCGGGCCGCCTACCCGTTCTCCGCTTCTCCGACCCGGCACCGGGTGCAGATCAACGGCGGGCCGGCCGTGTTCGCGATGTGCGCGATCGACGCGCTCGGCATCGCCGCGATGCTCGGTCGCGACGTGCGCATCACCTCGGCCGATCCGCTCGACGAGCGGCCGGTCACCGTGGAGGTCACGGCGGCCGGGCAGGCGCGCTGGGCACCGGCCAGCGCGGTGGTGTTCGCCGGCCAGCAAGCCCTTGCCGCGCACCTGTATGAGCCGCGGCCCCGCGGTGAGCGGTCTGATGCCTGGCTGAGACGCAGCCTCGCGCGGGACCCGGACCCTCCGCTGATCGTCGTGACCGAGGCGCAACGCCTGCTGCGCGGACCCGGCAGCCGCACACTCTACAAGCTCTGGCACGACCTGATCCGATACGAGCCCGGCCTGCTCGTCCTGGTCGGCGACGGCCTTGTCCCAGGCGTGTTCAGGGGCGAAGCCGAGCATTCCCTGAAGCCCCTCATGACCACCATTGACTGGGAACACTTGTCCGGCGAATAGGGACGCACCTAGCCTCTGCTGAGCGGATGTGGCGCTGAACCGAGGTGCAGCCGTCCTCACCACCCGGGCCGGCGCTGCGAGGCTCGGAAGAATCGAGCCCCGGCTGCCGTTCGACTTGATCGACTGACAGTGATCATCGCGCCAGCGGTCCTCCAACGGCGATGGCTGCTCGGATCCCGCCAACGAACCGGACCCGAGCGGATTGACACGCCCGCTGGCGCACGCCCGCTCGTACGCCAACACCAGATGACGAAAGGCATGACGAACGCGGCAGGAACCCGCGACACCGGGGCGAGTGCGACACGTGGGGCCGAGGCGCCAAGGTCGCACGCCCGACATCCCTCCCCGCCGACGGCCCCAGCCCCTGGCTGCGCACCCAACGAGGCCGACGATCCTGATCAACGCGCCAAGGTCGCCCTGGCCCTGGCAGCGGGCCGTCGCTCAGGAGGTGATGGACGCCACCTGCCACGGGGACATGAAGGAGGTGGACGAGCGTCTCAACCCGGCGTTGGAGACGACTCTCCGCCCGTCTTCGTCGCCCGCCTCGTACAGGTCTAGGAGCACCGCATCGGCATCTGCCGTGCCAGGCTCTGTGATCAAACGCTCCTGTTAGATGTCCTCGTTATCGGAGCGCGCGCACGCAGAAGGGTCAGCAGTGTGCGGATCGCGATCACGTACAGCACGAGCGCGGCCGCGACGAGAATGACAATGGCCGGAACCTGCAGCGCGGGCGGGAGACCGAGGGGAAAGGTCCAGAAAGTACGGCTCGGCGTACGGGTCGCCAGGTTGACGAGGGACAGCACCGCGGACAACAGCGGAGTCCAAGCAGTCCCCAAGCACAGGCCGATCAGGAGCCTGCGCCGGCCGTGGCCCGGCAGCGGGACCGCGGCCCGCCCGGTCGTGGCGGACCGGCCGGTGCGCAGCCGGAACAGCAGTTCCGGACCCGCTGTCTGCAGTCGGCGATAGGCGATCCGGCCGAACAGCCACGCGTAGCCGGCTCCGGTCACGACGGCGAGTGCCACGCCGGCCCACTGCAACGCGATCAGGTTCAGGAGATGGCCGGCGGCGACGGCGGCGGCCGACGGCAGCGCGCACGCGGCGATGAGGCCGATCATCGCCCAGACCAGCCCGACGATGTTCGGGCCGTCGGCGGCGGCGTTTCCGGTACGGCGATGCGCGTCCGGCATCCGGACCGGCGCCATCACCGACAGCAGGACCACGAGGCCGGCGCCGGCGCCGAGCGCGACGGCCTGCAAAGCCAGTGCGGGCGGCCACGCCCAGGCGAGCCCCGACAGGGCGGTTCCGGCGACGGTGGCCACGACGCTCAGCGGAGCCACCTTCAGCAGCCAGGCCAGTTGCCGGCCACGCACGTCCGTCCGCTCCGCGCCCGGTCGCATCAGGGTCAGCCACAGAGCGGTGCCGTCGGTGCTGAAGAGTGTCGCGGCTCCGGCCGCCGCCATCCAGGTGATCGCGGCGCCGGTCCACGGCAGGTACCAGGTGAGATCGATGGCCAGCGGCATCAGGCACAGGGACAGGCCGAACGCGATCGCGAAGTACCAGTGGTAGGAGCGCAGCGTGTCCCTCGACCACTCGCGCAGTTCCTTGGCCGCGACCGCGGCGAGCGGGGTCGCGGGCAGGAGGGGCACCAGGAGCCCGTCGCCGGCCGGGTGCCGGGTGCGGCGAGCGAGAACGCCGCTCATGCGCCGGTCGAGCAGCCGGGCCCAGGCGGCCAGCAGCATGACGATCAGAAGCGCGAGTCCGGTCAACGCGCTGACGCACACAAGCCAGTCGGCCCTCGCCGCCGCCTGCACCGCGACGATCCCCCAGTTGGGGGGCAGGACCAGCAGCCAGCGGCTGACGTCCACGTCATAGCGCGCGAGAGCGAGCGCGACGATGCCGATGTTGGACGCCGCGGCGATGACCGCCGCCCACGGCAGCGCAACGAGCACGGCGCCGAGCCGGGTGCGCATCACCTCGCCGAGCAGGCCCACGACCACCCGCGAGGCGAGGATCACCAGGAGGAGTTGTGCGGCCGCGGCAGGCACCGCGACCAGTCCGGGAAGCACACCGAGGCGGGCGCCGAACACGACCAACGAGGCGAACGCCACCGCGGTGATCACCGGTCCTGGTCCCGCGAACGCGGCGGCCAGGAGTCCCTTGGCGAGCCGGCGCGCTGTCATCGGCAGCCGGGTGAAGTACTCGGGGCGCAGGCCGCCGTCGCCGCCGCCGGTGAACAGCGGCCCGATCAGCCAGCCGAGCGCCCACACGGCGAACGCGGCGGCGAGAACGTCCGCGGAGGTCCCGAAGGTCACGGTGGCCACGGCGAGGAGAAGGCCCGCCATCACTCCGGCGATCAGCATGCCGTTCGTGACCCGCCACAGCAGCAGCAGCCGCATGCGGGTCAGGACGACAGCCACGACAACCCTTCCGTCACCGTGTTCTCCGCGCCGGCCAGGCGGATGAACGCGTCCTCGAGGCTGCCCGTGCCGCGTATCTGACGCAACGGACCCGCGGCGGCGACCTTTCCGTCGACGATGACCGCAACGTGCTCGCACAACCGCTCGACCAGCGCCATCTCGTGACTCGACACCACCACCGAGCCGCCGGAGTCGACGAACCGCTGCAGGATCGCGCTGATCGTGGCGGCGGACACCGGATCCACGGCCTCGAACGGCTCGTCGAGCACGAGGAGCCGCGGCGCGTGCAGCAGCGCCGTGGCCAGCCCGATCTTCTTACGCATCCCCGCCGAGTAACCGGCCACCGGCGTGCGTTCAGCCTCCAGCAAGCCCAGCAGCGCCAGCAACTCCTCTGCCCGCTCGGCCACGGCCTGCTTGTCCAGCCCGTACAACAGCCCCAGATAGGTCAGCAACTCACGCCCGGTCAGACGCTCGGGCAGCGCCAGGTCGTCGGGCAGTACCCCGAGCATCGCCTTGGCGCGTGCGGGATCGCGCCAGAGATCCACCCCGAAGACCCGCACGGTGCCGGCCTGCGGCCGTAGCAGCCCGGTCGCCATGGAGAGCGACGTCGTCTTGCCCGCTCCGTTCGGCCCCACCAACCCGAAGAACGTGCCGCTCGGCACCTGCAGCCCAATGCCGTGCACCACGGTGCGACCGGCGAATGTCATCGATAACCCTGTGAGCTCCAGCGCCAACTCCATGAAACCCATACTGGCACCCTTGCTAATGTTTTGACCATGCCGTCAAAAGATCGACAGCTTGTTCAGAAGGGGCGCACCTTCACCGAGATGGCCCGCCGGACCCAGATCGTGCGGTGCGCGATCGAGACGATCGCCGACATCGGGTACGGCAAAGCGTCCTTCGAGGAGATCGCTCGCCGGGCGGGTATCAGCCGCAGCCTCATCTCCTACCACTTCGCCGGCCGCGACGAGCTCGTCGCCGAGGTGCTCACATCGGTCTACACCCGCGCGGCCGAATACATGACGGCCATCATCGCCGAAGCCGATACGCCCCCTGCCAAACTCGAAGCCTTCATCCGGGGCAATCTCGCCTTCATCGGGGAGAACCGGCAGGACATGGCCGCCGTCTTGGGCATCGTCTTACACGCCAGGACCCAGAGCCTGACCGCCAAGCCCGAATCCAGCGCCGCGCAGCCACGTATCCGGGGCTTGGCGAGCATTCTCGAAGGGGGCCAGCAAAGCGGCGACTTCCGGCCGTTCTCCTCCTCAGCCATGGCACTGGCGATCTTGCAGGCCATCGACGGCGCCCACCAGCTGACGTCCTCGGCCGAAGACACCGACCTCGACGTGTACGCCGACGAACTCGTGACGATCTTCTCCAAGGCAACCCGCCGAGAGGACGTTACGTTCTAGTAGGTGCCTCGTGTCCATCCGTGGAGTTATGATCATGCCTTTTGGAGCTGGCGGGTAGCGATTCGTAATCGCGGTCCGCCGTCGTCGTCGAAACATGAGCCGGCCAAGGCTGCGTTCCACTACCCAGCGTCTTTGCCGATGCGAAATCTGCGGACATCGGGATTTCTGTTGACGACCTCGACGTCGATTCCGAGGTGTCCTCCGTGTTCGACGGCGGCATTCTTACATCAACCCCCGAGCGGTCACATCAGACTGGCGTCCGCCGCTGCCCGGGCGCAGCGGTCTCCAGCCGCCGCCGTCCAGCTTGGCCAGCTCCGCCTCGACGTCCACGGTGATCACGCCGAAGAAGTTGACGTTCTCGCTGTGCGCCGGGGAGATGTGGGCCAGCAGCTCGTCGGAAAGGTCCCGGCCACGCCGCCCGCAGCTGCCGCACGGCCAGGAGTAGTACTCGGTCGTCCAAGTGGAGAAAGTGCTGACAGCTTCGACATCCGGCGATAGACCAGGCCATAGGCGGAGCTACCTTCCGCAAGGCCGCCTCCGCTGCGGGCCAATCCCCCCCGCTTGCCCGGCCCGCAGCCACACCGGCCCGGCACCCCTCACGCCGGGCAGTCAAGCCGTGGGGCCCCCGTCGCGACCCCACGGCCCTGGTGCTCCGCCAGCGATGGAACGAGCGCCTCGGTGCCCAGAGCGGACGTGGGGTCGGCCTCGCCAAGGAGTTCTCTGTCGAGGCATGATGGTCAAGGATCCCCACCTCATTGAGGCGGGGTCCTCGACGGGTTCCGCTGGCCACTTGATCGTCGTGATCGTGGTTCCTAGGCCGGGTATCAGCCGATCAGGCAGCGGAGCCCGAGGTCGATCAGGACGACGATCAGGACGACGATCAGGCCGCCGGCCGCCGACGCGATGATCATGCTGACGCTTCGATCTTGGGCTTCTGGATCTTCACTTGGGGTTACTCCCTCCCTTCTCTCGGTTCGCCGTCAGGGTGTCGTGGGGCGGCTGTGTCACGCGGCGCCGGTGGTCCCTCCTCGGGTTCCTCCTCCTGTTCGATCTTGACGCTGCGGTCGTAGGGCGGCGCGAGGGAGTACAGCGTGTGGCTGCCCACGCCGCTGGGGGCGGTGGAATCCACGAAGTACTCGGGTTCGGAGGCCGTGAGGATGCCGAGCTGGTGCAGCGTGGTGATGCCGCGGTGCAGCGTGGAGGCGGAGATCCCGTAGTAGCCCGCGAACGTCTTGGTGCTGGGCAGGAAGAGCTTGCGCTTGCGCAGGCTCATGGCGATCAGCAGGACGGTCTTGGCCGGCATGTCGAGCTTCGTGAACACGCCGCTGGTCCAGTACGCGTATGGCAGCTCGCGCCGGGACTCCCGGGAGCCGCTGGGCGGGGTGTACGCGCGCTCGGACCCGTCCTCGAGCAACTTGGTGACCCGGGTGAACCTGCCGCCGGAGGAGCGCTTGATGAGCTTGTTGCGCTCGAGGGTGAGCCACAAGCGGGAGATGACCGCACTGGCGCCCCCCGTGAAATCCCAGAGTTCGGGCGAACTGAAGGGTCTTCGGGATGAACCCAAGGATCTTCAGGCTTCATGGGGTTTCGACCCTTGGGTTCGGGAGAACCGGCGGGGTCTGTTCCTCGGCGTCGCCTGTCAGGAGCGCTTTGGCGTTCTCGGCGTAGCGGATGGCGGTCTTGGGATCCAGGCCGAACGCCGCCGCGAGGTGGAGCGGGTCGGGTCCGTAGGCGAGGGCTTCCTCGAGTTGGCGATCGGCGCGTAGCCGATCGAGGGCTGCATGCCGAAACGCCACCCATCGGACCCGACACGACATGCTCGGCATGTCCAACGGCGGTGGGGTGAGAGGTATCCCGGCTTGATTGTTAACTATGCAACAGTTAGCATGTTAACTATGAGTGGATTGAAGCGGGAGAGCACGTTGGAGCTGATGCGGTGGGTTGTGTGGGGGCAGCGGCGCATCGCCGATGAGTGGATACGGGAACGCGGCCTCACCCATGAGCAGAGCACCGTGTTGGCGTACCTGTCAAAGAACCCAGATGCCATCCAGCGTGACGTCGTCCGGGCCACGCGGACCAGTGCGCCGGGCGTCTCGCGGCTCCTGGCCGGGCTGGAGCGGCGCGGACTCGTGGAACGCCGGACGCAGGAGGGTGACACGCGCAGCCGCCGGGTGCATGTCACCCCAGCGGGCTCCGAGCTGATCCAGGGTTTCGAAGAGGCCATGGACCGCGTCGAGGAGTCGATCCTCGCGCCGCTGGGCGCCGAAGGGCGGGCGCTGCTCCACGACCTCTTGGAGCAGCTCGCATCCCGGATCGAGCCGCCCAGCTTCCCCTGACCCGGCCCTGTCACTCCGCTTGTTCCGCGCGGTGGCCGGGAGCCCTTGCAGGCAGGACCGACGGTTCATCCAAGAGCAGTAAGGAACGCATGCATGACTCAGATCACGATCATCGGCGCCGGTCTTGCGGGACTGACGCTGGCCCGAACCCTGGCGGTTCACCGAATCCCGTCCACGGTGTACGAAGCGGAGGCGTCTGCGCAGGCCCGCGGCCAAGGCGGCATGCTCGACATCCACCACTACAACGGACAGCACGGCATCCGTGCCGCCGGCCTGATGGACGGCTTCCGATCCCTCATCCTCGAAGGCCGCCAGGCATCCCGCGACGTGGCACCTGACGGCACCATCCTGGCGGACCAGCCCGACGACCCCGCCGCAGGCCGCCCCGAGGTGCAGCGTGGAGAGCTCCGGCAGTTGCTGCTGGAATCCCTCCCTTCCGATACGGTCGCCTGGGGCCACAAGACGCAGAATGTCCGGACCCTCCAGGACGGTCGTCACGAAGTGACCTTCGCCAACGGATCGACGATCGTCACCGACATCCTCGTCGGCGCCGACGGCGCCTGGTCGAAGGTCCGGCCACTGCTGTCTGATGCCACGCCCGCCTACGCCGGACGCTCGATGGTCGAGACGTACCTGTATGAGAGCGACACCCGGCACCCTGCCACCCTGGCGCTGGTCGGCGGCGGGTCGATGACCGCCTACGACGAAACCACCCGCATCGGTCTCGGCGTGCAGCGCGAGCGCGCGGACACCCTGCACTCCTACGCCATGTTCGACCAGCCGCTCGACTGGTTCGATGGCATCGACTTCACCGACGGCCCTGCGGCCGCCCGCACGGTCGCGGCGATGTTCGAGGGGTGGGCGCCGGAGCTCGTCGCGCTGGTCGCCGACAGCGACATCCCGCCGGTTTTCCGCCCCTTGTACGGGCTGCCGATCGGGCACCACTGGGACCATGTACCCGGGGTCACGCTCATAGGGGACGCCGCCCACCTGGCACCGCCGGACGGCGAAGGAGCGAACTGGGCGCTGTACGACGCCGGCCAGCTCGGCAACGCCATCGCCGAACAGCCCGAGGACATCGACGCGGCCATCCGCGCCTACGAAACCGCGCTGTTCCCGCGGAACATCGACACCGCCACCGCAGCCGCGGCTTACTATCCCGACTTCAAACCGTACTGACACGGCTACGCCAGGCAAGCGGCGTCGCCCCGGTGTGCTGGTCGGGCCCGGCCGTAGGAGAGGCAGGCCAGGCCGGTGCCCGGGCAGACGTCCCAGGCCGGAAGCACCTTGCCCCGGACCGGAGCGGCGGTGGATGACGAACACCGGCCGGCGGGTGCGTCCCGCGAGCAAGCGGGGCAGCAGCCAGACAGTGCCGGCGTCCCAGAAACTCTCTCCAGCCGCCCGGGCCGGTACGTAACCGGCCAGAACGTCGGTCTCCAGCGCCTCCCAGCCCTCGACGGTGACCGGGGCACGGGCCACCCGCAGAAGATCCTTCACCACTGCCGGCGCCGACTCCGGCCACCTCACCTTCACCATCACAGCAAGACGAACGACCAGGGCGATAGACCTTCAGAAACCTTGAAATCTCATCAACACCAAAGAAGCCGGAGCACCAGCAGATAAGCCCAGGTCCTGCGGCTAGAGAGGCCGAAGACGGTCAGGGGAACTCAGGGGTTATTGCATATCTGTCGCCGTGACTGCGTCGTTGATGCTGAGTCACGGCGTGGCGAGAGCGATGAGGGCGTCGGCGAGTAGGTGCGTCTGGCGCTCGCAGGCTGCCTCGTCACGGGTTTCGGCGAGTTCCAGGACGAGGCCGTCCATGCGGTGGATGAGGAAGCGGGCCAGCTCGGCTACGGGAACGGCGGGATGGAGGTTGTCGGCCCGGGCGGCGGTGGAGAGGGCGTCCTTGATGAGGTCACCGCCGAAGGGCGCGTTCACCGTGGCCCGAACATCGCCGCCCGGCGCCACGGTCTGCCGGTTGCGGATCACCCACAGAGTCAGCTCCAGGAGTGCCAGGTGCAGGCCGGGGGCGTCGCGGATCCACTGCCAATAGGCGGCGACAGCGGCCCGGACGGTCGCCTCGAATCCGGAGCCGGGTGACAGACGGGTGAAGGTGGCGTGCATGGTGGAGCAGGCCCGGGCCAGGATGAGAAGGGTCAGCTCGTCCTTGTCGCGGAAGCAGTAGTGGATGGTCGCGCGCGGCGTACCCGCCCGTTCGGCGATGCGGCGGGTGGTGGCGCTGGCGAGTCCCTCCTTCGCGATCACCTCGATGGCGGCGTCGATGATGGCACGTCGCCGTTCGCCGACCGGCAGGTACGTCACAGCGCCGGGTCAGCCGGTGATGAAGGAACGCAGCAGGGAGAAGAACCGCTCGCCCTCGGTGTCGGGGATGAAGTGGCCCGAGCGTTCGAACACCTCCAGGCGCGCTCCGGGCAGGCCGTCCACGATCTCCCGCGCTGCGGACAGCGGCGTGATGGGGTCTCGGGCGCCGGCCACGACGAGCGCCGGGCACCGGATCGAGGCCAGGTGCACGGTCAGGTCGAACCGGGCGGTGGACATGAAGCTCATGGTGAGTGCGGGGTTCGGGGTCATGCGGGCCATGGCCTGAATGTCGGATTCGGCGGGGAAGTTCGGGTCGGGGCTGTAGGCGGGGGCGCAGAGCCGTCCGAAAGCGGCGAAGGCCTCCGGGGTTCCTTCGGTGAGGAACGCCTTGGCGGCCGTGGCGGCCTCCTCGCCGGCCTCGGCACGGAAGCCTTCGACGATCCGGTCCAGATCCCAGCGGGCGACGGTGCTCTGCAGGATCAGCTTGGCCGGGTGGCCGGGGTGGCGGGAGGCGTAGCTCATGGCCACGAATCCACCCCAGGACCAGCCAAGGACGATCGGCTTGACGATGCCGAGCGTGTCACACAGTGCGCGCACGTCGTCGCCCCACTGGTCGAGGTTCCAGGTGGCCGGGTCGGAGTTCTGGCTGCGGCCGTTGCCGCGCTGGTCGACGTAGACGATCTGGGCCAGGTCGGCGAGTTGGCCGTAGGCGGGCTTGAAGATCGAGCGATCGTGGCCGGGGCCGCCGTGCAGCAGCAGGAGGGTCGGCTTCTCGCGCATCGCGTAGCGCGTAGCCGTCAGGCTCCAGGGCGGCGCCTTCGACGTCCGCGTACAGCGACGTGCCGCCCCCCACAGCCGTCGACGTGGGCGACACCGGTGCGCTGTGGAACCTGGCCCGGCTGAGGGAGCAGATAGGAGACCTGGCGGGTGCCGAGCGGCTGTACCAACGAGCCGCCGGCGTTCTGGCCCAACGACGTCGAAGCGGTGTGGCAGCCGGCCGAGGACCGGCACGTGCGCCGCAGTCTGGGACGGCACCGTGTTCACCGTCACCGAGTTCGATCGCTTCGCCCGCAACATGGCCGAGGCTCACGTGCCGATCCGCCTCCGGGCTGATGTGATGACGGTATGGTCGCCATGCGTGATGGCCGGATACTCCACGGCGTCTGGAGGCTGCTGCAGCGGTTGCCACCAGGTGCCGCCAGGAGAGTGGCCCGGCTCATCGCCGGTACACAGGCGGTGCGCGAATCCGGCTACCGGAAGACCGCGTACCGGATCTCACCCAGGCTGGCGGGCGAGAACCCCGGCCTCGGCAAGATCCCACCGCGGTGGGCCGCGACGGTCCGCGTCCGCAGGAACGGGCTGAGGCTGGAGCTGGACCTGCGCGACAACCTGCAGGCCATCCTGTACTACACCGGACGCTACGAGCCCGACGTCCTGCGGTTCCTCCGCCGGGAGCTCCGGGCTGGGGACGTCGTGGTCGATGTCGGGGCGCACATCGGCGTACACGCACTCGCCGCCGCCCGCATCCTGCGTCGCTCGGACGGCCGCGTGATCGCTTTCGAACCCGCATCGGACTCCGCCGCCAAGCTCCGCGCCACCGCCCACCGTAACCGCCTGCGGGTCGAGGTCGTGCGGTCCGCGCTGGGCGCCCGCCACGGGACGGCGGGCCTGTACGGCGACGCGCGCTACGACGCCGCCGACGCGGGGGTGCGGTCCCAGTACGGCGATGCGGCACTGGTCGAGCAGGTCCCGGTGCGCACCTTCGACGCCTGGGCCGAGGAGACGGGGCTGAGCCGCCTGGACGTCGTCAAGATCGACGTGGAGGGCGCCGAGGCCGCCGTGCTCACCGGCATGAGCCGCTCGCTCCGCACCCTGCGGCCGCGCGCCGTGCTGGTCGAGGTCAAACAGCGCGAACGCACGGACACGAGCGCGGAGGAACTGCGCGAACTCCTGCGCGCACATGGGTATGCGAAGGCCGCTCGCCTCGGCCACAACGAGCTGTACCGCCCCGGCGAGCCTCCCTCATCAAGATCGGCATAGAGGGCTGGATGGTGGTGCCTGAGGGCCTGGCGGGTAGCGACGAACCGCAGCCGACGGCGCGCGGCGCCTCCGCGAACCTTGGTCAGGACGTCGCGCGAAGCGCTTAGGGTCAGGGGATGGATCATGAGCCGATGCGGCGAGTCGCCGAGTTCCGCGAAACGTTCGACGGTGAGGCCGAGGCCGAACGCCCCGAATTGGCGGAACACCGCCGGACGTTGCTGGTCGAGGAAGCACGCGAAGCCGCCGAGGCCCTCACCGACCTCGCGAAGGCCCTGCGAACCGGTGACGACCCGCTCACCGCGTACAAGGCGGTGGCCAAGGAACTGGCCGACGTCCTCTACGTCACCTACGGCGCCGCAGATGCGCTGGGGATCGATCTGCCGGCCGTCTTCGCCGAGGTCCATCGGTCCAACATGAGCAAGCTTGACGCGGACGGCCGAGTCCTCCGCCGAGCCGACGGCAAGGTGCTCAAAGGCCCCGGCTACCGACCACCGATCCTCGATGATCTCGTCGAGTGGCCGCCGTCCGGTTCCTGAGCGCTTCGCACGACGTTCGACGACACCGACGACCAGCCAGGGAGGCGCTGCGGTGCACAACCACGAACCCGCCGACTACCACTGCCCGTTCTGCCACCTCACCCCGGACCGGGAACCCGACGTGGTCTACCGTGACGAGCGCGTGTTCGCGATGATCTGCCCCCGCTGGTGGCCGCGGAACGCGGGACATCTGCTGATCATCCCCGTCGCCCATCACGAGAACCTCTACGACCTCCCCGCCGCCGACGGCCATGCGATCTTCGACGCCACCCGGATGCTCGCCCGCGCCATGCGCACCGCCTACGACTGCGCGGGCGTCTCCACCCGCCAGCACAACGAGCCCGCCGGCAACCAAGATGTCTGGCACTTCCACCAGCACCTCTTCCCCCGCTACCCCGGCGACGACCTCTACGGCACGCCCCCGCAGCCCGACTGGCTCCCCGCCGACCGCCGCCGCGCCTACGCGGAGCGGCTGCGCGCCACACTCAACTCCTAGAGGACGCGTTTCGTGACGCGTTCGGGCAGCGGGCGAGCCTGTTCCGTGCCGGGCCGCCCGCGTGCCCGCCCGTCCGGTGTACGGGTACCGGGGCCTACAGTGCGCGCATCAGCAGGTGGCCGCGGCGGAATCGTTCATCCTCCAGAGGTTCGCGCAACATCCGCGCCACCTCGACGAACTCTTCCTTGCGAGCCAGGTCGGCCAGGTCGTCGATCGGCCACCGGTAGGCCGGCGTGACCCTGTGGTCGAACTGCAGCACCGGGCCGCCCTCGGATTCGAAGAAACCGAGCAGGAGGTACCCACCCGGGGCCAGCACCCGGCGGAACTCGGCAAAGTACGGCGGCAGCTCCGGCGGTGGGATGTGGATGACGGAGTACCAGGAGAGCAGGCCGCCCAGCTCGCCGTCGGCCACGTCGAAGGCGCCCATCGAACCCACCTCGAAACGCAGGTCAGGATGGTCTCTGCGGGCGATGTCGATCAGTGCGGGAGACAGGTCGATGCCGAAGGCGTCCAGTCCGAGGTCACGCAGGTGTGCCGTCATGTGCCCGGGACCGCAGCCGGCCTCGGCGACGGGGCGGGGTCCGGCGGCCCGTACGAGTTCGGCGAACACGGCGACCAGCGCGCGATCCAGCGGCAGGCTGTCGAGCGAATCTCGGACGAAGTCGGCGTAGAGATCGGCGACGGCGTCGTAGGCGTCCGCCGTCGCGGTCAGGTAGGGGGAGGATTCGGCCATGGCGGACGACTGTAGTTCATCGGTCGGCAAAGGTCGTCGATCACCGACCGATCGGCGCGTCCGATCCGTTCCGGTCGGCTGACCGCGACCTACGAAGAGGTCGTGGGTTTTTCGTTGTCGTGCGTTACACACGCGTCAAGATCGCAAATCTTGCCGCCCTGATGGGCGTCATGAGCCAGGAGTGCGTAGCGCGGGGCCGCCTCCTCCGCGAACTGGTGGCTGGACCGGCTCGCCGCATGGCCGTACACCCGTGTTCGGGAGATGTTGCGGAGCGCGGGAAGCGGTTCCTCCGGGCGGGAGAAGGGCGTTCATGGAGAGTGTGATCCGGGGGACGGCCACGAACGCGTGGTGGTTCGGCGCCGGCACGATCCCGCGCCGACGCCGTACCCACCCCCTCCGGCGGCTACTCCGCGTAAGGCTGGTCCGTGCCGTGGGCGCTGTAGCCGAGGCTCCAGATGTAGCCGTCCGGGTCGGCGAAGCTGCCGCCGTAGCCGCCCCACGGCAGGGCGCCGGCGGGCTTGAGGATCGTGGCGCCGGCCTTCGCGGCCTCCGCGATGATCTCGTCGACCCGCGCCTCGCTCCGGACGACGTAGGTGAGGACGAGCCCGCTGAAGCCGCTGCCCTCCGGGCTCGTGCCCACCTGGTCGGCCAGGCCGTCGCGGCCGTAGAAGCCGACGGGCGAGGCACCGTCCGACTCGAAGAACACCGAGACGCCGTAGTCGTTCTCGATCTTCCAACCGAGCCCTTCGGTGTAGAACTGCTTGGCCCGGTCCAGGTCCCGGACGCCGAGCAGGATGGAGCTGACGTGCGCCTTCATGACATGTCTCCTTTGTGTTCGAGGGGATGCTGATTACGCTACAAACGGCGCCATGCCGGGCGCTTCTCCATTCGTGCTCGTTTGACCGGCTAACCCGCCATCCCGCAGAACACCTTGACCGCGATGCCCATGACCTCCTCCGTGGACGGGTTGCGGGTCGAGGGGTTGATCGACAGAGTCAGGGACTTGCCCGAGTCCGAGCGGAACGCGAACGTCAGGTAGCCGATCAGCTCGCCGCTGTGCCCCCACACCGTGCCGCACGGCAGCCGATACTCCTGCAGCCCGAGCCCGTAGCCGAACCCGGCCCCGGTCTCGACCGTCGTACGCATCGCCCGCAAGGACGTCTTGCTGGTCAGCTTGCCGCCGAGCAGCGCCGACATGAACTTCTCCAGGTCGGCCGCGGTCGAGATCATCTCGCCTGCGGCCCAGTCCAGCGAGGGGTTCATCCGCGTCGCGTCCACCAGGGCCGGCAGCGGCTCGTAGCCCTTGGCGTGCGGTGCCGGCAGCCCTGCCCGGTCGCCCGGCACCACTGTGTGGCGCAGGCCCAGCGGACGCAGGACGCGGCGCTCGACCTCCTCGCCGTACGGGCGGCCGGTCAGCTTCTCCACCAGCAGCCCGAGCACCACGTAGTTGGTGTTGGAGTAGTGCCACTTCCCGTCGTCGGGGAGCTTCTTGGCGAAGGCCACCTTGAGCAGCTCCCGCGGCTGGTAGGAGCGGAAGCGGGCGTCGCCGCGCCAGCGGTTGGTCGAGTATCCGGGCTCGCTCATGTAGTCGTACAGGTGGCTGGAGTGGTTGAGGAGCTCGCGGACCGTGATCCGCTCGCCGCCGGGCACCAGGCCGGGCAGGTGCTCGGCGATGGGGTCGTCGAGCGCCACCTCACCCTCGTCCACGAGCTGGAGCACCACGGTCGCGACGAAGGTCTTGGTCACGCTGCCGATCCGGAAGTGCCCGTTGGGCGACGGCCGTCCCCCGCGCTCGATGTCACGCACGCCCGCGGCGCCCGACCACGTACGGCGGCCGTCGGAGACCCGCGCCAGGGCGGCGGTGGCCCCGTCGCCTGCCACGATCTTCTCCAGGTCAGCGCGTACGTCCACGCCCTGGCCGCCCGCCGCCACCGCCGCCGCCACCAGCACGTTCATCATCGTCTGCATCATGCGCGCAACGCTACGGAGATCGACTTCGCCGCAGAATGCGGTGCTCCGCCCGCTTCACCTGCGGAAAACCGCAGCCTTCAGGAGCCGAGGTAGCGCAGCACCGCCAGCACCCGGCGGCTGTACCCGGTGGTGTGCGACAGCGCGAGCTTGTCGAACAGGGCGTTGACGTGCTTCTCCACCGCGCTCTGCGACACGTGCAGGGATTGGGCGATCGAGGCGTTGGTCAGGCCCTGGGCCATGAGCTCCAGCACCTCGCGCTCGCGGGGGGTGAGCTGGGCCAGCGGATCGGCGTGGCTGGTGCGCGCGAGCAACTGGCGCACCACCTCCGGGTCGAAGGCCGTCCCGCCCGCGCCCACCCGCTCCAGCGCGTCCAGGAAGTCGCCGACCTGGGCCACGCGGTCCTTGAGCAGGTAACCGACCCCGTCGATGCTGCTGCTCATCAGCTCGGTGGCGTACTTCTTCTCCACGTACTGCGACAGCACCAGCACCTTGACCTCCGGCCAGCGCCGCCGGATCTCCAGGGCGGCGCGCAGGCCCTCGTCGGTGTGGGTGGGCGGCATCCGTACGTCGACCACCACCGCGTCGGGCCGCTCGCCGGTCACCGCCTCCAGGAGCGCGTCGGCGTCGCCCACCGCGGCCAGGACGTCGTGGCCTTCCTCCTTCAGCAGCCGTACCAGACCCTCCCGCAGCAGGGCCGAGTCCTCGGCCAGCATCACGCGCATGGCAACTCCGCATCGACGACGGTCGGCAGGTCCTTCACCCGCACGATGACCATCGTGCCCTGTCGGCGCGCCTCGACGGTGGCCAGGGGCGGCCCTGGAGCGCTTCGCGACGATCGGTCACGACGTCCGTTCCGCGGCCACCACGAGCCGCCAGCTCAGCTCGCCGGACTGCGGGACCACCGCGGCCTCGCCGGGACCGGCTTCCGCCAGGTCGAAGACGACGCCGAGCATGGGCTCCACCCCGACGCTGCGGTACGGCCCGCCCTCGGGAAACCCGCCGAGGTTGCGCCACAGACCGGTGCCGGCGGGGACCCCCGGCGGCGCCTCCAGCCGCAGATCCAGGACGTCGTCCTGATCCTCCACCCGCACCGCCGCGCAGCGCAGCACCGCGCCCACGGCCGTGCCGTCATCGGGGCCGAACCGGTCGAGCTCCAGCCCGAACGGGGCGGGCCAGCGCCCGTCCAGGTGAGCGGCCCCGTCCGGCCAGGCGGGACCCAGCAACGGCGCCGCCTCGGAAAAGATCCGCACCGGCGTCCCATGCGGAGCGGCCAGCCGCGCCTTCTCACTGAGGTCGAGCAGAGCGTGTGCGGCCCACAGGAAGCTGAACCCGGGGTCAGCCGACAGCCGATAGGTCGCCACGACCGCCCCCGCCTCGTCACCGACAGTGCGGGTCAGCTCGAACCCGGCACAACTCACGGTGCCGCGGGCCACGTCGCCCGCCCAGGGACGGCTCCACGCGTCACCATGGTCAGGCCGCCCCCGGACCGTCGGAACGCACTCCTCCAGACCACCGGCGTCCACGAACGCCGACCCCGGCACGACCGCGAATCTGGCCGGATCGGGCCGGGTCCACAACCACTCACGGCCACCACCGCGCAAGGACGTCCACCGGCCTCCCCTGGCGAGGTCGAAGCGGGCCGTCAGGGCAATCCGTCTCGTCACCACTCGGCGAAGGCCCCGTCGTCGTGTCTCCAGACCGGGTTGCGCCACGCGTGCCCCGACAGGTCGGCGCGCCTGACCGCGGCCTCGTCGATCTCCACCCCGAGGCCGGGCGCCGCCGGGCGGGAGACATACCCCTCGGCGAAGCGGAACACGGCGGGGTCGACCACGTAGTCGAGCAGGTCGGCGCCGTCGTTGTAGTGGAGGCCGATGGACTGCTCCTGGATCAGGAAGTTCGGCGTGGCGAACGCGACCTGGAGGCTGGCCGCGAGGGCGAGCGGCCCGAGCGGGCAGTGCGGGGCCAGCTTGGCGTCCCACACCTCGGCCAGCGCGGCGATCCGGCGGGTCTCCGAGATGCCTCCGGCGTGGGACAGGTCGGGCTGCACGACGGCCACTCCGGCCTCCAGCGCGGGCCGGAAGTCCCACCGCGAGTAGAGCCGCTCCCCGGTGGCGATCGGGACGCTGCTGGCGGCCACGACGCCGGGCAGCAGGTGCGGGCGGTCGGGCAGCACCGGCTCCTCGGCGAACATCGGCTGGAACTCCGCGATGATCGGCAGGACCCGCCGGGCGTCCGCCGCGCTCATCCGGCCGTGGAAGTCCACCGCCAGGTCGCGGGCCGGGCCGAGGAGTTCCCTGGCCAGCGCGAGCCGGTCCACGACGCCCGAGAGGTCGGCGGGGGTGGCGGAGACGGGCATGCGGCCGGAGGCGTTCATCTTGACCGCGGTGAACCCGGCCTCGAGCCTGGCGGCGATGCCCTCGGCGAGCTCGGACGGCTCGTCGCCGCCGACCCACGAGTACACGCGCACCCGGTCCCGTACGTGCCCGCCGAGCAGCGCGTGGACCGGGACACCGTACGTCTTGCCGGCGATGTCCCACAGCGCCTGGTCGAGGCCCGCCAGGGCGCTGGAGAGCACCGGCCCGCCCCGGTAGAACCCGCCGTTCGCCATGACCTGCCAGTGGTCCTCGATGGTCAGGGGGTCCTGCCCGAGCAGGTATTCGGCCAGCACATGCACGGCGGCGCGGACGGGCTCGGCCCGGCCTTCCACGACCGGCTCCCCCCAGCCGACCACGCCTTCGTCGGTCTCCACCCGGCAGAACAGCCAGCGTGGGGGCACGAGGAACGTCTCTACTTTGGTGATCTTCACCAGGACCTCCGAATGTCGATGCCGACTGTCATGCCGAGTCCTTCATCGCCGTCCAGCCGCCGTCGACCAGGAGCGAGGCGCCGGTGACGTACGAGCTCTCGGCGCAGGCCAGGAAGGTCACCACGGCGGCCACCTCCTCCGGGCGGCCGAACCGCGCGGCGGCGGTGGCCTCCGCGCTGCGCCGGCGGTCCTCCTCGCCGATGCCGTCCCAGGCGGGCGTAAGAACGGGCCCGGGGAGCACGGTGTTGACCCGCACCTCCGGGCCGTACTCGACGGCGAGCTGGCGGCCGAGCGAGACGAGCCCGCCCTTCGCGGCGGCGTACGCGGGGTGCCGCGGAATGCCCACCAGGGCGTGCACCGAGGAGGTCAGCACGATGGCGCCCCGGCTCTCCCGCAACAGCCCGACGCACGCTCGGGCCCCCAGGTAGGCGGCCGTCAGGTTGACCGAGAGCTGCCGGTCCCAGTCGCGCTCCGTCAGCTCGTGCGCCGGGGCCCGGACCACCGTGCTGGCGTTGCTGTGCAGCACGTCCAGCCGGCCGAACTCGGCCCGTGCCGTGTCCGCGATCCGCTGCCAGGTCTCCGCGTCGGCGACGTCGCCGCTGATCGCCAGGAGGTCCGGCCGGTCCGGCCCCTGGCCGGCCAGGTCCACCGCGATGACGCGGGCGCCCTCGCTCAGGAACCGCTCCACCACCGCGGCACCGATGCCGGAGGCGGCGCCGGTCACCACGGCGACCTTGCCCGATAACAATCCTCGTCCCACGGTCCTCCCCCTTGTTCTCCTGATCGGCTCACGCCCTCCGGCCTGACGGCGAGGTCGTCGCCGCCAGTCAACACGTGTGCCACGGCCGCCAGGAATGGCCGATGCGTGCGATCACCTGGACGATCCGACGCATGTGCCATACTGGCTCGATGCCGATCCAGGAAGGGTTCCGCAACCAGCGGCTGACGGTCGTGCCGCGCCGGGTCGTCGCGGAGGCCAACTCGCGGCCGGTGACCCGGCGGCTCATGGTGACGGACACCGGCTACTACCCGGTCGCCGCGGATCACCTGATGAACCGGCCTCATGGCATCGAGGAGGCCGTTCTCATCCTGTGCGCGGCCGGCACGGGGTGGGCCAGCATCGAAGGCGTGCAATACCGCGTCGGGTCGAACGCGGCGCTGCTGATCCCGCGCGGCACCCCGCACGCCTACGGCGCGTCAGCCGACACCCCCTGGACGATCTGGTGGTGTCATCTCCGCGGCACCGACCTGCCCGAGCTGATCGAGGCGGTCGGCGCCGGGCCGTCCCGGCCGGTGATCTCCGTCCGGCGGCTCGACCGGGCCGTCGCGCTGCTCGACGAGATCGTCACCATCCTGGAGCGCGACCACTCACCCGCCAGCCTGATGGGCGCGGCCGGCGCCGCGTGGAAGCTGCTCACCCAGATCGTGGCCGACCGCGCCATGCCGGCGCCGGGCGATCCGTTGCAGCGCGCGATGGCCTACCTGGCCGAGCGGCTGGACAGCACCGTGCGCGTCGCGGACCTGGCCGCGCTGGTCGGCGTCTCGCCCTCCCATCTGAGCGCGCTGTTCCGCCGGGCCACCGGAGGCGGGGTGCTCGCCCACCACACGGCACTGCGGATGGCGCAGGCGCGCAACCTCCTCGACACCACCGACGCGACCATCGCCGACATCGCCCGCGAGGTCGGCTACCCCGACCCGTTCTACTTCTCCCGTCACTTCAGGCGGATGCACGAGGCCAGCCCCACCGAATACCGCAACCGGGCGAAGGGCTGAGCGGCCTACGACGCCGTCACCCGCAGCAGCACCGACCGGTCCACGTCCAGGGACGGCGCCTCGACGCCGACGAGCCGCAGCGCCCGCCCCGACAGGGAGACGCCCGAGCGCTGCCAGGGCGGGAGCACGGCTCCCGCGGCGGGAGCCGACCCGGGATGGACGGCCTCGACGGTGTAGTGGCGCGCGTCGTCCAGCCCGGGGAACCGGATCCGGCCCGGAGGCCACGTCGCCGGGCGTTCGACGACGCTGAACGCGTAGAGCGCCTCGGAGCGGTCGCCCGACACGACCCCCTCCAGCCGGTACGCCGCGTCCGCGAGGTCGGCGTGCACCACCTCGCCCGTGTGCAGCAGGGCCCGGTGCTCCTTGTGGAAGGCGACCCACCGCGCCAGCGCCGCGCGCGTCCCGTCGTCGGCGGTGAGCAGGTTCGTCTCGATCCCCAGGTGACCCCACAGCGCCTTCTCCGCTCGGTAGTCGAGCGGGTGGGTCCGGTGGGTGGTGTGCGACTCCTCGGCCCCGATGTGCGTGCCCTGCAGCTCCGGCGGGACCAGCAGGCCCGTCCAGCGCTGGATCTCCAGCCGCTCGTGCGGGTCGTTGCAGTCGCTCGGCCACACCCGGTCGGTGAGCTCCAGCACGCCGAGGTCGACGCGGCCCCCTCCGCTGGCGCACGACTCGATCTCCAGCCCCGGGTGGGCGGCCTTGAGCTGCGCCATCAACCGGTACGCCTGCTGGACCTGGGTGCGCACGCCCGGCCGGCCGTCGGGGACGTGGCCGGCGTCGAGCAGGTACCGGTTGTGGTCCCACTTGATGTAGGCGATGCCGAGCGAGCCGACGAGCTCGCTCATCCGCTCGAACAGGTAGGCGTACGCGCCGGGATGGCCGAGGTCGAGCACGTGCTGGTGCCGGGAGGGCAGGCCGGGGCCGTGGCCCGCGTCGAAGATCCACTCCGGGTGGCGGCGGGCCAGGTCGGAGTCCAGGTTGACCATCTCCGGCTCGAACCAGAGGCCGAAGTCCATCCCGAGCTCGCGTACCCGGTCGGCGAGCGGCTGGAGGCCCTTCGGCCAGACGGCCGGGTCGACCGTCCAGTCGCCGAGCGAGCTGGTGTCGTCGCGGCGGCCCAGGAACCATCCGTCGTCGAGCACGAACCGTTCGGCGCCCAGCTCGGCGCCCCGTTCGGCGAGTTCGAGCAGGGTGTCGAGGTCGTGCCGGAAGTAGACGGCCTCCCAGGTGTTCAGCACCACGGGCCGGGGCGCGCGCGGATGGCGCGGCCGGGACCTCAGGTGCCGGTGGAAGCGGGCGGCGAGCTCGTCCAGGCCCACCCCCCACGACCCGTACTGCCACGGGCTCCGGAACTCCTCGCCTTGCCCGAGCACCACCTCCCCCGGCAGCAGCAGCTCTCCCGCGGCGAGGTGCCTGGTGCCCGCCGGGGTCAGCTCGGCGGCGAGCACCTGGTTGCCGCTCCACGCGAGGTGGGTGGCCCACACCGTCCCGTGCCGGAAGCCGAACCCGCTCTCGCCGGCGACCAGCAGCAGGGTGTGCTCCAGGCCCGGCTTGCCGCCCCGCGAGGCCCGCACCCACTCCCCCACCCTGAACGGGCGGCGCTGCGGCACCCGTTCGAGCGCCCAGCGGCCGGTCAGGTCGAGGATCTCCGTCGCGTCCGACGGCACCGGCAGCGCCAATTCGAGGGAGCCGACACGGTACGGCTGCGCCGCGTCGTTCCTGATCCGGGCCCGCTGCCGGACGAGTCCGCTGGATCCGAGCACCTGGATCTCGATGTCGATCGCCAGGCCGTACTCGGGGTCGTGCGCCGAGGTGCGCAGCACGGGCCCCTCAGGGGTGTCGCCGGCCTCGTGCGTCGCCTCGCGGAAGAAGGGTGCCCAGCGGCGGCCGTCGCTGTCCCCGACCAGGCCCGGGCGGCCGAGCCAGCCCTCCGTGAGCTGGGGCAGCACCGGGACGGGCTGGGGGTAGGTGACCGCGCTGTCGCCGATGGCGGGCAGCGCCGCACGATGGAGGTCCGCCAGGGCGGCGTCGCCGAGCTCGCCGAGGTCCGGCCCCCAGTGCAGGATGCGCGGCAGCCGCCCGCCGTCGACGGCGACGACGAGGCTGGTGCCTCCGGCGCGCAGGTGGATGGGTGTGTCGTTCATAGGTCAGTCGCAATCCCGTTGTGGGTGTCCCGTCATCCCTTGAGCCCGCTGTTCGCGATGCCCGCGAAGAACTGGCGCTGCAGCAGCAGGAAGACGATCACGAGAGGTATCGAGCACACGAGCGCGCCCGCCATCAGGGTGGGGTAGTCGGTGCCGAACTGTCCCTGCAGGCCGGCGAGCCCCACCGGCAGCGGCCGGTTGTCCCCGGACGGCGACACGATGAGCGGCCAGAGCAGGTCGTTCCACGAGTAGAGCCCGGTCAGCACGGTCAGGGCGGCGAGCATCGGCTTGGCCATGGGGAGCATGACGTACCAGAAGATCTGGAACGGGTTGGCGCCGTCGAGCCGGGCCGCCTCCTCGTAGTCCTTGGGCATGTTGAGGAAGGCCTGGCGCATCAGGAAGGTGCCGAAGGCCGAGAACAGGCCCGGGATCGCCAGGGCCGGCAGGGTGTCCAGCAGCTGCAGGTCGCGGATCAGCTGGTACTGGCCGATCAGGAACAGCTGGCTGGGCACCATCAGCATGGCGATGAACAGGCCGAACAGCACGCCGCTGCCGCGGAACGGCATGCGCGCGAAGGCGTACCCGGCCAGCGCCGCGACGGAGACCTGCCCGATGACCCGCAGCACCAGCGAGCCGACGGAGACCCCGAACATCGACCAGAACGGCACCGTCGAGAAGAACGTCTCGAACGAGTGCAGGCTGAACTCGGCCGGGAGCACCGTCGGCGGAACCCTGCTGACCTCGGCGGTCGTCTTGAAGACGGTGAGGATCTGCCAGACGAACGGCACCACCATGATCACGGACGCGACGATCAGGATCGCGTGGATCGGCCAGGTGGCGGTCGGTTTCTCGCGCCGCCGCGTACGTGGCGGGCGGCGGGCGGCGGACTCAGCCATAGAACACCCAGGATTTCTGAAGACGGAACTGCAGAGCCGTGGCGATCATGATCACGATGAGCAGCACGATCGCGATCGAGGCGCCGTAGCCCTGGTCGAACTGCACGAACGCCTTCTCGTAGAACAGGTAGACGATCGTCTTCGAGTCGGCGAGCGCGGTGTTGTTCACGCTGCGCAGCATGATGAAGATCAGGTCGAACATCTGCAGTGCGGCGATCACGGTGAGGATCGTGACGAAGAAGATGCTCGGGCTGAGCAGCGGCACGGTGATGTGGAAGAACTGCCGGACGCGACCGGCGCCGTCGAGCGCGGACGCCTCGTAGACGGCCTTCGGGATCGCCTGCAGCCCGGCGCCCAGGATGATCAGGTTGATGCCCAGGCCCATCCAGATGCCGACGACGCCGAACGCGTAGATCGTGAACCGGGGGTCGGCCACCCAGTACTGGCCGTCGATGCCGAACCACGACAGCACGTAGTTGAGCAGCCCGAAGTCGCCGTTGTAGATGAAGCGCCAGACCATGCCGACGGCGACGGGCAGGGTGACGACCGGCAGGAAGAAGAGCACCCGGTAGATCGTGCGTCCCCGGCCGGCCTGCTCGATCAGCGCGGCCAGCGCGACCGCCAGGGGGATGCCGAGCAGCACGATCACCGTGTAGAGCGCGGAGTTCCCGAACGCCTCCCAGACCTCGCCGTCACCGAGCAGGGTCCGGTAGTTGTCGGTGCCCACGAACGTGGCGGGCCCGAACGCCGGGACGTCCTGGAAGCTCTTGACCAGCGTGGACAGGAACGGCCACAGGTAGAGGGCGACCAGGCCGATCGTGGCGGGGGCGATGAACGCGAGCGACCACCACACGCTGGGACGGGTACCGCCCGTGCGGCGGCCGGCCGGCCGCCGCACGGGCTCGCTTGCCACTTCTTGGTGCGTCATTTCTTGGCGAGCACCTGGTTGACGGCGTCCTGATACTCCTTCGCCGCCGTCTCGACGGGCTTGGCGCCCTCCCAGGCCGGGCCCAGGTACTGCGCCGCGAGGCCCTGCCACTCGGCGGTGTTCCCCGCGACCGGGATCGGGACGCTGTAGTCGATGGCGTCGATGAAGATCTGCAGGTCGAAGTCCGGCATCGCCTTGAGCCACGGCTCCTGGGTCCCCTTGTACGCGGGGAGCACCGTGCCGGTGGCAGCCTGGATCTCGGCGGCCTTGACACCGCCGAGGAAGGCGAGGAACTTCTTGAGCTCCTCCGGGTGCTTGCTGCCCGCGTACCCGGCGTTGCCGATGCCGCTGGTGACGGTGGCCCGCTTGACGCCCTTCGGCAGCGGCGCCACGTTGATCTTGCCCTTCAGGTCGGCGTTCTTGTGGAACCGCAGTGCCCAGTACGCGCCGGAGAAGTACATGGCGACCTTCTGGCTCTCGAACATCGACACCGCCTCGGTGTCCGACAGCTGCTTCAGCGTCGGCGACGAACCGGCCGCCTGGAGGTCGGTCCAGAACTTCAGGCCGGCCACCGCCGCCGGGCCGGCGAAGTCGGAGGCCGTGCCGTCCGCGTTGATGATGGTGCCGCCGGCCTGCAGGATCGTGTTGTAGTAGCCGCCCTGCGGGTCTATCGGCGCGGCGATGCCCCACACGCCCTTGGCCGGGTCGGTCAGCTTCTTGGCCGCGTCCTGGACCTCTTTCCAGCCCCAGGTGTCATCGGGGTACTTGACGCCGGCCGCGTCGAAGAGCGCCTTGTTGTACCAGATGCCGTTGGTGTCGAAGTCCTTCGGCAGCGCGAAGGTCTTGCCCTCGTAGGTGTAGGAGTCGGTGACGGCCTTGGGGTAGGCGCCCAGGTCGATCCCGGCGGACTTCACCGTGCCGGACAGGTCGATCAGCGCGCCGCCCTTGGCGTACTCGCGGAAGTGGTCGGCGAGCATCCAGAACGCGTCCGGCGCGGTGCCGCCGGCCACGCCGACCTGGAGGGTCGACCAGTACTCGGGCCACGGCAGCGTCTGGATCTTGACGGTGATGTTCGGGTTCTGCTTCTGGAACTCGGCGGCGATCTGCTCCATCGCCGGGGTCTGGTCCTCGCTCCAGTTCGCGTAGGTGAGGGTGACCTTCTCGTTCGACGTGCCGCCGGATCCGCCCGAGCAGGCGGTGAGGAGGGTCGCCGCCACGGCCATGGCCATGGCTGCCGTCCATTTGCGCTTCATGATCTTCCTCTGCACTTGTGCGCCGGTCCTCGTCGGCCGGGGGTTAGCGGTTGACGGATGTGACGTGGACGGTGGTGTCGACCCAGTCGACATGCACGCCCGCGTCGTCGGGACCGGCGGCTTCGCTGCGCAGGCACAGCGTACGGACCCCCTGAACCGCCAGGTCGAAGGTGGTGACGGGTTTGCCCGCCGCGACGACGGCGGCGAAGATCTCGCGGTCGTCCGCGAGGACGCTGACCCGCGCCCGCCCCGTGGACTCGTCGTCGACGCCGACCGCGCCGGTGCACGACTCGGCTCGTCCGCCCAGGTGGAAATGGGCCTCCGAGTACGGCGCCGTGCCGAGGCCGCGCTCGAACTCCTGCCCGGCCACGCGCATCGGCCCGCCGTCGCCGGGGTTGCCCCCGCCGTTCGACTGGTCACGCTCGACGGGGCCGTCCTCGTTGACGAACTCGATCATCGGCAGGTCCGACATCGCGTACCGGCCGGCCGTCAGCGGGGAGACGACGCGCGCGTGCGCGACGACGGGGACCACGCCGTCGCCGTCCCGCTCGACCGTCACCACCCCGAGCCGTCCGGGCCGCAGCCCCGCCCCCGGACGAACGGCCCAGCGGATCTCGGCGGCGCCGCCGTCGGCCGGGTTGGGGTCGGCGGACGAGTGCGGGGCGGCGGACGGGTGCGGGGCGGTGACGCGGTCGGCGGTCCAGCCTGCGGGCAGGCGCAGCCGTGCGCCGGCGTCCGTCGTGATCAGCGCGGTCCCGTCCGCGCCGACCTCGGCGACGGACGGGTGCACCGCGGGGGCGGGGTGGTGCGGCCGGGGCGCGGCCCGGAAGACGTCCGCGCCCGCCGGCGCCACGATGGCGGCGAAGCCCCCGTCCCGGGCCACGGCGACCTCGACGGCGTCCGTGCCGGTCACGGTCGTCTCCATGAGGCCGAGCGCCGGTGAGGAGTCGCCCGCGTCCGGCGCCGGCGAGGCGTCGCCCACGATCCACACCTGGGCGTCCGGGCCCGTTCCGAGCCGGTCCAGCGGCACGTGGATCACGCGTGCCTCGCCGGTGGCGATCCCGCCGACGAACCACCGGTCGCCGGCGCGGCGGGCGATCACCGCGTGCGTGTCGGGGTCGCCCGCCAGCAGCACCGTCTCGTCCCAGACCGGCGCCAGCTCCGCGAGGAACCGCGCCGCGAGCGGACGCGCCATGTAGGCGTCGACGTGGTCGGCGAAGTGGGTGATCCCGCACTCGAACGCCACCGACAGCCCCAGCTCATGGCCGTCACTGGTGGTGCGGCCCGCGGCGCCGAAGGCGACCGGCGTGGCGTCCATCGCCCCGACGATGTTGCGGGTGAACGGCTGGATGACGTTGTGGGCCGCGGTGAGCGCCTGGTTCTCGAAGAAGACGTAGTATTCGGCCCCGCGGATCGCCTCGTACCCGATGACCTGCGGGAACGTACGCATCCAGCCGCGCGGGATCACCGAGCCGTGGAAGTTCACCATCAGGCCGAGCCGCGCGGATTCGGTGAGGATCGTGTCGTACCAGCGATAGCGGTCCTTCGACTCCGACTCCATGAAGTCGACCTTGATCCCGGCCACGCCCCAGGAGCGCCACAGCGCCAGCTTGCGCAGGTCCTCGGGACTGTTGAGGTCGCGCCAGATCGTCCACAGGTGCACCTGGATCCCGCGCCGGCTCGCGTACGCGACGATCTCCGGCACCCACGTCTCCTCCCACCCGCAGTCGATGAGCAGGTGCTCCCAGCCGAGCTCGGCGGCGACGTCCACGAAGTGCCGCTGCTTGGCCAGCTGGGCGCCCGAGTAGAAGTCGGACCACCACGACCAGGCGGCGCGGCCGGGCCGCACCCAGGTCGCGCCGGCCAGCTCGGGTGCGACGGCCGGCGCCAGCTCCTCGACGAACAGGGAGGACACGAGCTCGGCGAGAGGGCCGACGAGGAAGACGCGCCAGGGCGTCACGACGCCGCGGGCGACCTCGACCGACTCGTCGGCGAGGGTGAAGTGGAGCGTCCGGCCGCCCCCCGGCTCCGGCTCGCCCGCCCGTACGTGCGCGCCGGAGAAGCGGCCGTCGATCCCGGATTCGGTGATCAGGAGATGCGTCGTCCCGTCGAGGCGGGTGAGGAAGGGCAGCCCGTACGCGCCGCTCGCCAGCTCGGCGGTGTCCACGCCGGACCGCGGGGTCTCGTACCAGGTCTGGTAGTCGAGGACCCAGCTGCGCGAGCCCGCGGGGAGCGTGACGGCGGTGCGCTCGCCCGTGACGCGGGCGGTGCCGTCCAGCGCGGGCAGGGCGTAGCGGAGCGCCACCCCGTCGCGCCCGACGCGCAGGATGACCTGCCACTCGACGCCGCCGGCCGCGCGGAACGTGTACACGCTCTCCCGGTGCTCGTAGTCGTGCTCGCCGGCGGACTTGCCGGAGCGCAACGTGAACCGGTCGCCGACCGTACGCTCCGAGACGTGCCCGAGCTCCGCGTCCGTGCCCAGGTCGGTGCCGTCGACCGAGAACCCGAGCGGCACTCGGAGCAGCGCGTCGCCGCGGGTCACGGTCAGGCGCGCGCCCGTGTCCGGGTTGTCGATCCAGGCGTTCACCTCGCCCGCGGCCGTCCGGCGGGGGCGTACATCGTCGCTCAACACGTTCTCCATCACCGATCAGGGACGAATCCGAAATTTAAGGCAGGGGCCGGACTGATCCATCCGGTCCGGCCCCTGGGGGTCACATCACCACGTCGAGCGAGTCGACCGTCACCCCCGCCCCCGACGCGTCCTCGATCAGGATGGTGTTCGCGCCGGCGCTCAGGGGCAGCCCGACGGTCGCGGTGGCGGGGGCGTCGTTGCCGCCCGTCGCGTGCAGCGGCACCGTGACCGGCGTGCCGCCGTTGACCGCGACCTTGATCGACGCGGCGGCGGACGACGCGTAGTGGATCCGCACCGTCTTGTTGCCGGCGGAGGTGGCCTGGAACGGCACCGAGAGCGAGCCGGCCGCCAGACCGGACACCCCGTTGCCGCCCGAGCACCCGGAGCACGCGTCCACCACGGCGCCGCCCGCGCGGGTGTTCGCCGCCGCCTCGGCCTCGACCTCGCGGGAGATCGTCAGCGCGTCGATGTCCGGCGCGTAGGCCCCCGTGTTCAGGAACGTGATGGTGTTCGCCCCCGCGTTGAGCGGGACGTCGAGCGACCACTTGCCCACGTGCTCCCAGCTGCCGGAGTCCTTCACGTTCTCCGTCGCCACGGTGGTGCCGTTGACCTGGACCTGGACGGATCGCGGGTCACCCGAGGTGTAGGTGAAGGTCAGCCGGTGCGGGCCCGCCTGCGCGGCCGTCACGCCGTTGAACCGCACCGAGCCGCCGGACCCGATGTTGCCCACCTTCTGGCCGCCCGAACAGCCCTTGCACGGCTGGACGTCGGCCGCGCCGGCCCGGGTGTTGGCCGCGCTCTCCGCCTCGTACCGGCTGTCGCCCGTGCCGACCATGGCGAGGGGCTGCTTCGAGAGGTGGACGGAGACGCCGCCGGTCGCGATCATCGGCAGCGAGAGCGTGGACGCGCTCGTGACGGTCTGGGCCGACACGGTGAGCCGGCCGGAGGGGTCGTCGGCGAAGATCGTCGCCGTGTAGTTCCCGGAGCCGAGGAACGACAGCGGGACCGAGGCGGTCCTGGCCGGCGACGTCATCGCGCCGACGAACCAGTCGTCGCCGGAACGGCGCGCGACGGTCACGTGGTCCCCGGGGAAGCCCTCGACGACCTTCGTCTCGTCCCACACGGTCGGGATCGCGCGCATCAGGTGACGTCCGGCCCACTGCTCGTAGGCCGCGGCCGAGTCGGCGTAGTTGACCATCGCGGAGGTGAAGACGATGGCCTGGGCCAGCGAATGACCCTGGGTGAGGATGGACGCGTTCTCCGAGATCATCGTCGGCGTGTAGTCCATCCCGCCGAGCATGTTGCGGATGAAGGGATAGGTCACGTCCTGGCGGGCGGTCGTGGGCGGCGGATACAGGTAGTGCTCGGTGCCGGCGACGGCCTCCGAGGTCACCAGCCACGGCCAGGTACGGTTCTCACCGCCCGGCTTGGTGCTGCCGTGGAAGTTGAGCATCATCTCGTGGTTCGCCGCCGCCTGGCCGATCGACTGGTACCAGCCCATCGACTTCTGCGAGTCGCTGAGGAAGAAGTCCACCTTGAGGCCGTCGATGCCGTAGCCCTTGTGCTCGGCCATCAGGGCCTCGGCGTCCGCCGGGTCGGCGAACGGCTCGGCGGTGACCCAGGCGAACATCTTCACGCCGCGCTGCTTGGCGTAGGCAGCGATCGCCGGCAGGTCGGTGGTGCGGTTGTAGCAGCAGTCCATGGTCACGTACTCGAAGCCCATGGACTCGGCGAAGTCGACGTACTCCTTCTGCTTGTCGAGATCGCTCGCGCTGTCGCCGTCGGCGTACCAGGACCACGCCGCGCGCCCCGGGCGGACCCAGGAGGCGTTCTCCGTTGCCGGGGGGTTGAGGTCCTGCACCAGGTCGGAGTTGTAGAGCGTGTCGAGGTTCCCGGCGATGATCGCCACCCGCCAGGGCGTCTGGAAGGGGTACGTCGCCGAGACGGGGAACGCCTGGTCCGGGGTCCGCTTGACGTTGAGCAGCCCGTCGCTCGCCCCGCTGCCCTTCAGCAGGGACGGCACGTAGGAGGCGTTCGCGTTCACCACCTGAGCCTCGGTGACGACGGTGAAGTAGGCGTTGTTGTCGATCGAGGCCAGCAGCGGCATCGTCAGCTCCGTGCCGGAGTTGAGCTGGGCCGCGTTGCGGTAGGTGTAGTCCTGCTCGTAGTTCGCGTTCCACGGGGCCGCCCAGCCGCCGGCCGTCGCGGGCAGGCGGAACCCGCTGGTCTCGTCCGTGATCGTCACCGGGCCGCTGCCCGGCAACCGGTAGCGGTAGGCGATGCCGTCGTCGTAGGCGCGGATCACCAGCTCCAGCGTCTGGCCGCTCTTCGCGTAACGGAGGACCAGCTCGTTGGCGTGGTCGCGGTAGGAGGGCTTGGTGCCCGCGGGCAACGAGTAGGTGGTGTCGATCGTGGTGCGGGCCTCGCTGACGTAGCTCAGCCCGGACCGCAGATCGGCCGCCGAGGTGGCGATGCCCAGCGGGGAGTCGCCGAAGACCTGCGTGGTCCCGGCGGTCACCGCGTACGTCAGGGCGCCTGCCGCCTGCTCGGTGAGGGTGAAGGTGATCAGTCCGTTGGGTGAGCTCACGCTGCGAGTGGTGAGCGCGAGCGCAGGGGGTGCGGCGAGCAGGGACACCAGCATCCCCAGTACGGCGGCTACGGCTAACGCCGCTGGGCGCCGCCTTCCTACCCTTCCCGACATGTGGCCTCCGGTGGCTTCACTAGACAGATACACACGGGTGAGCCAAACTATGCGCCCCGCTGAGCGCGCCCGGAATGGTCGAACCGTTGGACTACCTGGACAATCCGACTGCGTGAACGGTCGGCATCGGGTTGCGGTGCCCGCCCGCGGGTGCCGCCCGCGCCGTAGCCTGTCAGGGCTGATCGGCCGCGGTCGGCGGGCTCGCCGAGCCTCTGTCGCCTGCGCCCTTCCGGGAGGAGCGTGCTGTGACCGGTGAGAGTGCTCACGTCCGTGCCGTCGACGCCTTCATCGCGGCGGCCAACGAGCGGGACGCGGCGCAACGGGCCACGTTGCTGGGCCAGGCGCTCGCGGCGGACGTGGTCTTCTGGGGGCCGCTGGGCCGGGGCGTCGGCCGCAAGGCCGTCGAGGGCTTCATCACCGAGGTGGTCCAGGGCCATCCGGCGGGCCCCTGCCGGATGATGCGCACCAGCCAGGTCGACGCGCCGGAGGAGTGGGCGCGGTTCGCCTGGTGCTTCACCGACGGCGACGGCCAGGTGCTGTTGACCGGCATGGACGTGGTGCACGTCAGGGCGGAGGGCGACATCGACGAGATCGTGGTCTTCGCCGGGCCCCTGTGACCTACGAGCCGCCGGGCCGCACCAGGCCGCTCTCGTAGGCCAGGATGACGAGCTGGACGCGATCGCGTACGTCGAGCTTGGCGATGGCCCTGGTGATGTGGGTCTTGGCGGTGAGCGGGCTGATGACCAGGCGCTCGGCGATCTCGTGGTTGGTGAGGCCGAGCGCCACGAGCTTGACCGCCTCCCGCTCCCGGGAGGTGAGAGCGTCCAGGCGCTGCCCCGCCCCGGGCGCGAGGTCCTGCCGGTGGGTGAACTGCTCGATGACGCGGCGGGTCACCCCCGGCGACAGGAGCGCGTCCCCGGCGGCGACGGCGGCGACCGCCCGGCGCAGCTCGGCGGGCTCGACCTCCTTGGTGAGGAAGCCGCTGGCCCCGGCGCGGAGCGCGGCGAAGACGTGCTCGTCGGTGTCGAACGTGGTGAGGATGATGACGCGGCAGCCGGGACCGGCCGGGCCGGTGCCGATGCGCCGGGTGGCGGTGATGCCGTCGGTGCCCGGCATGCGGATGTCCATGAGGACCACGTCGGGGCGGGTGCTCGCGGCCAGCCGTACGGCCTCGTCGCCGTCCTGGGCCTCGCCGACGACCGTGATGTCCCGCGAGCGGGCCAGCAGGCTGCGGAACCCGGCCCGTACGAGTGCCTGGTCGTCGGCGAGGAGCACCTTGATCGTCATGTCGCCGCGTGCTTGAGCGTGTTGGCGAGGGACTCCTGCACCACCCGGTAGACGGCGATGGACGGCATGGCCGGGACGTCCGCGGGGCCCCGGCCCCCAGGCTCAGCAGCCCGGCGGTCAGGCTCAGCCCGGCCGGCACAGTGATCGTTCTCTTGCCCATGGCGATTCCTCCGGTTCTCATGCCGGAACGGTAGAACCGGCCACGGCGGGCCCGCGTCGTCCGCTGAACGTCACCTGACCCTGCACCGTTCGCGGTACGCCTACACCAACGGGTGCAGGCCGCCACCGCGTGCCGCCCATTTCTGCACCCAACCTCGACGAACTCCGGCGAACCCCGCCGCGGTCCGGACGGTCGGATAAGGACGTGAGGTTCTTCACCGCCCAGATGTTCCGCTTCGCGTGGGCCGAGGCGAGGTCGTGCGCGTTCGCGGTCGCCATGTTCGCCGGTCTGGCCGCCTCGTCGGTCCTGCCGCTGCCGATCCCGCGCTATGACGCGCTGCTGCTCCACGCGGTGGCGGTGACGGTGGTCTTCCGCGCGTTGCGCTGGGAGAGCAACCAGGAGATCGCCGTCATCGCCGGGTTCGACCTGGTCGGGCTGGCCTTCGAGCTGGTCAAGGTACGGCTCGGGTCGTGGAGCTATCCGGAGGACGCCTACACGAAGGTCGGCGGGGTGCCGCTCTACAGCGGATTCCTCTACGCCGCCGTGGGCAGCTACGTCTGCTCGGCCTGGCGGATCTTCTCGCTGCGCCTGGTGGCCTACCGGACGGTGCCGGTGACGGTGGTGGCGCTGGCCGTCTACGTGAACTTCATCAGCCAGCACTGGTGGATCGACCTGCGGATCCCGCTGGCCCTCGCGCTCGTCGTGGTCACATGGGGGACGGTGGTGCACTTCACCGTGGGCGCGCACCGCTACCAGATGCCGCTGGCGCTGTCGCTCGTCCTCATCGGCTTCTTCCTGTGGGTGGCCGAGAACATCGCGACCTACCTCGGCGCCTGGCAGTACCCGTACCAGCGGGAGACCTGGCAGCTGGTCCACCCCGCCAAGTTCGGCGCCTGGGCACTGCTGGTCAGCGTCACGTTCGTGATGGTCGCCTCCTGGCAGGCGACCCGCGGACGCCTGCACCTGCCGGCCCGGGGCCGGCCCCGCGGCTGGGCGCTGCCGGTGCGCCGGGTCCCTCCACCGGCCGTCCGGCGGTGAGGTCCCGGAGCAGAGCGTCCGGGCCGGCCCGCCGTGGGCCGGCCCGGACGTCAGCGATCAGGCGCGCAGGTCGAACCGGTCGAGGTTCATCACCTTGTCCCATGCCGCGACGAAGTCGTTCACGAACTTCTCCTTCGCGTCATCGCTCGCGTAGACCTCGGCGAGCGCGCGGAGCTCGGAGTTCGAGCCGAAGACCAGGTCGGCGCGGGTGCCGGTCCACTTGACCTCGCCCGTGGCGGCGTCGCGGCCCTCGAACGTGTTCGCGTCGCCGGACGTCGCCGACCACGTCGTGCCCAGGTCGAGCAGGTTGACGAAGAAGTCGTTCGTCAGCGACCCGGGGGTCGTGGTGAAGACGCCGAGCGCCGACTGCTGGTGGTTGGCGCCCAGGACACGCAGGCCACCGACCAGGACCGTCATCTCGGGAGCGCTCAGGGTCAGCAGGTTCGCCTTGTCGAGCAGCAGGTATTCGGCCGGCAGCCGGTTGCCCTTCCCGAGGTAGTTGCGGAACCCGTCGGCGACCGGCTCGAGCGGGGCGAACGACTCCACGTCCGTCTGCTCCTGCAGCGCGTCCACGCGGCCCGGCGTGAAGGGGACCACCACGTCGTGGCCGGCGTTCCTGGCGGCCTGCTCGACGCCCGCGGCGCCGGCCAGCACGATCAGGTCGGCGAGCGAGACCTGCTTGCCGCCCGTCTGCGCGCCGTTGAACGCCTTCTGGATCCCCTCGAGGGTGCCCAGCGTCGTCGCCAGCCGGTCGGGGTCGTTGACCTCCCACCCGATCTGCGGCTGCAGGCGGATGCGGGCGCCGTTCGCGCCGCCGCGCTTGTCGCTGCCCCGGAAGGACGAGGCCGACGCCCACGCGGTGGACACGAGCTCGGACACCGACAGGCCCGAGGCGAGGATCTGGCTCTTCAGGGTGGCGACGTCCGCGGCGTCGATGAGCTCGTGCGTCACCGCCGGGAGCGGGTCCTGCCAGATCAGCACCTCGGACGGGACCTCCGGGCCGAGGTAGCGCACGATCGGGCCCATGTCGCGGTGGGTCAGCTTGTACCAGGCGCGGGCGAAGGCGTCCGCGAGCTCCTCGGGGTGCTCCAGCCAGCGCCGCGTGATCTGCTCGTAGATCGGGTCGAAGCGCATCGAGAGGTCGGTCGTCAGCATCGTCGGCGCGTGGCTCTTCGACGGGTCGTGCGCGTCGGGAACGGTGCCGGCGCCGGCGCCCTCCTTCGGCCGCCACTGGTGCGCGCCCGCGGGGCTCTTGAACAGCTCCCACTCGTAGCCGTAGAGGATCTCGAGGAAGGTGTTGTCCCAGGTGATCGGGGTGTTCGTCCAGATGCCCTCGAGGCCGCTGGTGATCGTGTCGCCGCCCTTGCCGGTGCCGAACGTGTTCCGCCAGCCCAGGCCCTGCTCCTCGATCGAGGCGGCCTCGGGGTCGGCGCCGACGTGGTCGGCCGGGCCCGCGCCGTGGGTCTTGCCGAAGGTGTGACCACCCACGATCAGGGCGGCCGTCTCCTCGTCGTTCATCGCCATCCGGTGGAACGTCTCGCGGATGTCGCGGGCCGCGGCGATCGGGTCGGGGTTGCCGTTCGGGCCCTCCGGGTTGACGTAGATGAGGCCCATCTGGACCGCGCCCAGGGGATTTTCCAGCTGGCGGTCACCGGTGTAGCGCTCGTCGCCGAGCCACGTGGTCTCGGGACCCCAGTAGACGTCCTCCTCGGCCTCCCAGACGTCCGGGCGGCCGCCGGCGAAGCCGAAGGTCTGGAAGCCCATGGACTCCAGGGCGACGTTGCCGGCCAGGATCAGCAGGTCGGCCCACGAGAGCTTCTGGCCGTACTTCTTCTTGACCGGCCACAGCAGGCGGCGGGCCTTGTCGAGGTTGGCGTTGTCCGGCCAGCTGTTGAGGGGGGCGAAGCGCTGCTGGCCCGCCCCGGCGCCGCCACGGCCGTCGCTGATGCGGTACGTGCCCGCGCTGTGCCAGGCCATCCGGATGATGAACGGGCCGTAGTGGCCGAAGTCGGCCGGCCACCAGTCCTGCGAGGTGGTCAGCACCTCCTCGATGTCCCGCTTCACGGCCGGGAGGTCGAGGCTCTTGAACGCCTCCGCGTAGTCGAAGTCCTCGCCCAGCGGGTTGGCCACGGCGGGGTTCTTCGCCAGGATCTTCAGATTGAGCCGCTCCGGCCACCACTGGCGGTTTCCACCGCCCTGGGTCGGGTGCGCGGCGCGCGTGTGCGCGACCGGGCAGCCTCCTCCGTCGTCCAGCTTCGCGTCGGTGACGATGGCATCGGGGTTCTCGGACATGGAATCTCTCCGGACTAGGGGGAAAACGGGTGCTCAGGAACTGAGTGCGGTGGAACAGTCGGGGCACAGGCCCCAGTAGATGACCTCGGCCTCGTCGATCGAGAAGCCGTGGTCGTCGGCCGCGTTCAGGCAGGGCGCGTGGCCGACCGCGCAGTCGACGTCGGCCACGGCACCGCATGAGCGGCACACGATGTGGTGGTGGTTGTCCCCGACGCGGCCCTCGAACCTGGCCGGGCTGCCGGCCGGTTCGATGCGGCGTACGAGTCCAGCCGCCGTCAGCGCGTGGAGGGCCTCGTAGACGGCTTGAAGGGAGATGTGGCCCACGCGTTCGCGCACCCCGGCGGCGATCGCCTCGACGTCGAGATGGTCACCGCCCCGGACGGTCTCGAGCAGCGCGACACGGGCGGCCGTCACTCTCAGGCCGACACCGCGCAGCTCCCCCGCGATGTTCGCTGTCCTGGGTGCGGTCATGCCGCCAAACCTACCTTCATAAACACGAACGATACAAGATAACGAATGCTCCAAGTCTTGCGCCACGCCGGGGGGCTCCGAACCGTCGTCCCAAGGCACAGTTACCGCACGGAGAAAGGCCGCCTCCGCAGGTCGGAAGCGGCCTTGCCCGTTGTCTTAGCGACTGATTGCCCGGGCGAAAATCTTCAGGCCTGCCAGAGGGTCGACAGCAGCACGTGCAGGCCGGTCGCGCCCAGAACGCTGACCACGGCGTTGCGTGTCTTCAGGTGCAGCCCGATCGCGACGACCAGCGACAGGCCCGTGGTCACGACGGTCGGCCAGGAGGTGGGGCTCACACCGCGCAGGGTGTAGAGGGCCAGGATCAGCATGAGACCCACGGGCATCTGGACGGCGAGGTACCGCAGGACGGCCGAGCGGCGCAGCGGGTTCAGCACGGCGAACGGCAGCGCGCGCAGGCCCCAGGTGACGGCGGTGCTGACGGCGACGACGGCGGCCAGGTAGAGCGGGGTGGGCACGGACGTCCTACCTCTCCGGGACGGTCGCGGTGAGCGCGGGGGTGGTGAGCACGGGGGTGGCGGGCGCAGGGGTCGCGGGCGCAGGGGTCGCGGGCGCAGGGGTCGCGGGCGCAG